>JAHRAK010000091.1 GCA_020027535.1 Nitrospirales bacterium | reverse complement strand
GCGAATCGCTTCCTCGAAACTCTTGGCTTCTTTCCGTGCGGTCACGGTATGACGTGGAGGAAGATTCAGCACGATCAGCGCTTCGGCGTTATCGTCTCCCTTTTTGTGATGGGGGTTTTTAGTCAATGTGATACGGGCATGGGTGATGTTGTCGTACTCTGTTTGGAGTGTGGTAATACGGTCTTGGATTTCCTGTTTCCATCTCGGCGTCATGCCGACGTTCCGACTGTCAATTTTCAAATCCATTGGCCTCCTCCCTGCTCGGGTCCATCACGATCACGAGTTTTTAGAGACACCACCTGGAGAATATTATCTCATGAATGCTCTCATCTTGCCATGAAAGATTGTGCGCCGGCAGGACGAACAAGAGACGACCGCTTGTAAAAACCTTCAATTTCAATCTTGTGTGGCGAAATACTCCTGGGGTACCATGGGCCTCCATAGTTTTATTTAAGGAGGCATCATGGATAAAACAAAAGGATCTACCAAAGAGAAAAGCGGCGCGCTCGATCAGAATATCGAGCGGTTTCGTCAACAAATCGCGAGCCTGAAGACGTTTATTATGGGAGGCTCGTCAACGCATTCATCAATAGAAGAATTTGACTTGGCGGTTGAAGAACTCATTGCCGAGGTATTGGGAAGTTCCTCGAGTATGTTGGAAGCCTATGAATATGCTCAGTTGGGGGAAGCGGGCGGACTGGTCAACCTCTCGGATGAAGCTCCGGAAGGGGCCGGTCTGGATAATGAACGGGAAGCCCTGCGACAACGGCAACGGGTGCTGGAAAGTTGCGTCGGGGATTTGGAGGCTCGCCGGGCTCAGGCCAGTGCCAGCCAACGCGCGAAGACAACGAGCGGCCCCACCGTGAGTGACTATATGTCCAGGGTGATTCGATCCGTGCTGCATGACGCCACTCTTCGGGAAGCAGGAGAACTCATGCAGACGTGGAAAGTCGGCTCACTCTTGGTCGAAGGTGCCGATGAATTCATCGGAAGCATCACGGAAACCGAATTGAGTCGGGAAGTGGTAGCCAACGGTGTCGATCCCGCGACAACGACGGTCAAAACCTGCATGCGGGAACCTATACTGACGATCGAAAACAGCCAGCCGATAGTCGCAGCCGTGCAATTGATGAAAGAAAAAGCCACTCGCCACGTATGTGTGACCGAAAGCGGGAAAATCATTGGCCTGATTTCCGTGTCGGACGTTCTACGCTATTATTCCGGGGTGACGTAACGTCAGCCCGACACCGGCGAGTTTTACTTCACCGCTTTGCGCCTTGATTCCAGAATTCCCGCCACCTCAGCAGGGTCAAACGGAGTGTCTGTGTGAATCATCACGGTCGTGGCTCGTTCGTCCGGCCCGAGGGGTTCTTGAACTTGCTCCTGTTGTTCGAGTACGGACAGATCGGCTTCTGAGACATCAGAAACGGCTCTGTCCGTGACTCGTTGGCGAAGGGTGGCTGGCGTTGCATGCAGATCCAGTATCAGAAAGGGAACGTTCAGTGAAGCAGCCAGCTTTCTGAAAGCATCCCGATGTTGCCGTTTCAAAAAGGTCGCATCCACGATGACCGGATACCCGAACCGCAGGAGCTGCCGGGCAGAGGCTTGCAGGTGGTCATACGTCTTTCGCGTCGTCTCCCTTCCATACACGGCGGGCTTTAATTCCCCGGAACTCTGATCCAAAGGCGACAACCCGAACAAGCGTTTGCGTTCCACGTCCGAACGGAGACGAATGGCGCCTGTCTGTTCCAGCAACGTTTCCGAGACGGTCGATTTTCCGGTTCCGGATACCCCATGCATGATGATGAGCCAGGGCGCTTTGGATTCGGTCAAGGATCGGGCAGCCGAGAGATACCGAACGAAGTCGTCCACGTGGGGCGAAACAAGCCGACGGCGGGCTTGGGCGAACGCAAGGCCCGCGACTTTCACCCGGACGAGTGCCCGGTAGACTTCGTAAAACGGGAGAAGCCCCAGCCCTTCATAGTCTCCCGTGAATTCGAGATATCGATTCAGGAATCGCCTTGCCAACGCCGGCTGCCCTCCGGCCTGGAAATCCATCACCGTAAACGCCACGTCGTTGATGACGTCGATCCAACGCAGACGTTCACTGAACTCGATGCCGTCGAATGCGATAATCCGGTCGTGAAGGAGCACGAGATTGGCCAGGTGAAGATCCCCATGGCACTCTCGAACGAACCCCCTCGCTTTTCGTTTCTCAAACTCACCGGCATGAGCCGTTTGGCATTGAGTGAGCCAGTGCCGAAGTTTCTCCAGGGCTTGTTGATGTTCGGAAAAGGAGCCATGAGAGGGGATCTGTTCAAAGACTTCTGCGATGATCCGTGCAATCAACCCGGGGGTTCCAAAGGACGTGTCCCGGTCTGCCGCGGCAACATTGTGGTGAAAGGCGGCAATATCCCTGGCCAATTGATCGACCTGTTCCGGTTGAACCTGAGACAGCACGTGATCCAAGGTGGCATCAGCCGTGAACTGTCGCATTTTCACGGCGAATTCAAAGGGTTCTCCTTGTCCATCCAGTCGCGGATGATCAGGAGTTCCGGAAATCGGAAGCACGTCCACGTAGATGTCCGGCGCCGACCGCTGGTTCAAACGAATCTCTTCATGACAAAAGAAATGGCGTTGAGCGAGGGAAGAAAAGTCCACGAACCCAAAATTGACGGGTTTCTTGATCTTGTAGGCAAAGGGTCCGGTCAGAAGAACCCAGGAAATATGAGTTTCCCGAAGGTCGAAATGGGTGACCGGATGAGGGTAAAGATGAGGATGTTGCAGGGCTCGAAGAAGAGTGAGCGAATCGTCGAGGCTCATGGTTCAAGATGACGAGTGTGAAACGACAGAGGTCACCAACGTTGGATATGCCTTGCGAATCATGCCCTCAGCAAATTTGAGGCCAAATGATCTTTCCCCAGAATCTGGGGATAACATGGTGAAAGCTTTTTTAGAATGCTTATTCCATGTCCGTATGATCGTACGGCGAGCAGATTGCCCATTTTTTGTGCATTGTGGCGAATAATATTTTGCTACTAAATATAGTGGTTTTGAAATATCTACGTGTATTTGGAGTTATATTTCAAGACGTTATGAAAATATCCCTGAAATGGTAGAGACTTTTTTTACATGACACGCCTATGCTGACCAGGAGAATGCTACTTATCCACAAAGGGTGTTGACAAAGTAGCGAATCAGCAGCAGGAGTATAAGCATCTTACCGCCTCTTTCGGGGCATTCTGTTTTTGGAGGAATCACGTCGCGAGCATGCAGGGAATCTCCACACTGGCCACCATCATTTCTGTTTTCAGTTTTTCGTTGACGTGTATTGTGGTGCTGTACCCTACCCTGTCGCGTTTCAAAAGTCGATGGAAGGGGATCGCCTTCTATGGAGGCATTTCAGTGGGCGCGTTATTGGTGGCGGCGCTGACCGCCCCTGATCCTGCTCTGTCCGATCAGGAATGGTCTTGGGTAGATTGGACGGTACTCGGTCTGGGCGTAGGAGGCGGTTTCGCCGTGATGCTGAAGCGTTCGGGGCGGCTTCGGACAAAGCAGCCGGATGCCCCCCGCTGTTCAGGAAGGAGATGAGAGATCCGTCAGCAAGACAATCTCAGGGAGGGGGAAAAAGCCGTCACGATAGCGGACCGCCATCGGAAACACCACGTGTCAGTCGGGTCCGCCCTCCAATCCCGGTTTTGCCGGTGAAACCAGGTCCGGTTGATGGTGTTCGTGACTTCGTAATGAATTCCTCGTTGAGATGATTCGTTCAAGCGGCGTCCAGTCAAGCGGCGGGCACTCGGGCAGGAAAAGCTGTTTCAGGGTCAATTGCAGAAATCTTGGTAAAAAGGGGTCCAGGATGGTCGAATCGTGCACAACGTCACCACCATCTTCGATCCGGAAATGATTTTCGAAAAGCCGACCGGTGAACCTCGTCTCATCACGAGGTTCCAATTGCAACCTGAACCGGAGCGCTCCGGCTGTGACCTCAATGTAACGATGGCAGATCAGTTGGTCATAAGGCATGAAAGAATTAAACTCGTACTTGCCCCTCATCGACGACCTGAGCTCGATTTTCGTTTCGGAAGGTAAAACGGTCCGTTCTTCGAGCTCGGAGACGAATTGAACTTGATCAAAAGTCGCCTGCAGGTCCGATGGCATGTCCCTATACGTCGCCCACTCGTCTTTGCTGAGGAGTTGCTGAATGATCGTCAGGATATGCGACCATTCGTATCCAAGGACCCCGAAGTGCGAGTCAACGAATCGGCCCGCGTCAATATCGGGACGGCGATCTTTACTGAACTCCATTCGAATCAGGTCTATGTGCTCAACGTCGTACCGTGTTAAGGCACTCACCATTTCCCTGACGGCGCGGGAATCGGCATATTGCCTGTTGATCAGGACACGAGCCTCGCGGTACTTCTTGAGAAGAGCCTGGAAGGAGTCGACTTCAAAACTCAGGCAAGCCGGTTTCTCAACAATGACCCGCACGCGGGGATTCCTCGACAGAATCGTCTCAAGGCTCTTGAAGTGGTTTTCCGTCGGCGTACAGATGCACCAGACTTGCACGCGATTGAAGAGGTCTCCGGGCACGTCATCCAACGTTGCGTAGGGCCGGGTTTCACGGTCATCAGCCGCCCGCGGGTCAACAATCACGAAACGGTCGCACAACGGGTCGAAGACCTGACGATAGATGCGACCCATTTTGCCGCAACCGACGATTCCGATGAGTGCAAAGTCCTTCTTCAAAGCAGCGTACTCTCTCGGTATGAAAACAGCCAACGACACGCTGAATCTGTTATTCCCGACTTTTCCTCTCTGTCATTCTTGACGCCTGTCCCCGACATTCTTAATCGGGGATCCAGTGAAGGGAAGAATTCAGCGTCTTTTCCTTTCCCTCCGTTCGGGAGGATACGACTCTGGATTCCCGCGTGCGCGGGAATGACAGACATCGTGTGGTCAGCCCCATACTCCGTCAACGCCTGTCCTGAGCTTGTCGAAGGGAATTAGTGAACATTAAAAGTCTTGGCAGGCTGGGGAAGTTGACGATCAATCTCCTCAATCCTGTACCCGAACCCGGGACCGCTAATCGTCCTGAGGTCGATGAACCCGCCCACCCGTTGATACAACCCCGGATGCACCTTGGCTTCGTCTGCGGACGCGTCGGGATAAAACTGCATGGAGTTGGTCTCTATGCCCATGTCAGGAGAAGCGTGAGCCCCGAGTTGGACGTGTGCGATTTGCGCCAGCATGGGGTTGGTCAGGTCCTGGGTCAACACCTCCATGCCGTAGCGCTTCGCCCAGTTCATCGTCAACAGCGCTTCCGTCTGGGTTTTACACGTTTTCAGGACCACCCCCGAGTACCCGAGTTCGCGCGCCTTCCCAAGCACGCGCCAATCATGTGCGCTTTCATCCAGGACGCACGGCGCCCACTTCGCGACGGCGGACACGTCCGTCCCGCGATCCAATAATTCCGGAGTGAAGGGCTCTTCAATGTAGCAAAGCGTGTCCAGGACCTCGGGCCGGTCCCGGCAGATTCGCTCGAACAGGTGTTCCACGTACGTGGGGTCCGTCACCATCCCGTTAAAATCCACACCCAACATCGTGACCCCGCGCGGCATCGAAACGTCGGCGACGTTCATCACCCGCTCGTAATCCCACTCGAAATCGGTTCCGCTCAACTTGATTTTCAGTCGACTCAACCGGTCTTTGCGTATCCACTCTTCCAGGGTCGCGGGAAACCCGCTTCCCGGCTCCTCGGAAGCCCGCGCGCCTTCGGACAACGCGTCAATTCCCCCGACGGCATGCCACGCAGGAATCCTGTTTGTGCCATACGAGAAAAAGTCGCTCGGGTACAGTCCTCTGAAGTCGGCATCTCCGTTGTCGATGTAGGCGGTTAAATCGTCCGGCATGTCGCGAGGGGAGTAGCAGTCATAGATCGACCGGCCCGCGGCATGGCCATACGCATCGTGGAGCGCGATATCGAAGGGAGCACAGCACATCAAGGCCGCCAGATAGGGCAACCGATTTTCCGCACTCCGCCGGGCATTAAACGAACCCAGCAACTCCGGCAGCGTGTCGCGGAGGAATGCATGCCCAAGCGTGAGCGGGTGTCCGCTGGTGTCGTATGCCGACCACGCATCAAGTACCTCACAACAGAATTGTCGCAACGCCGTCTCGCGCTCCGACAATGGAACGTCGCTGGGCCATGCCCATTGTGCGGAGAGAGGCGACTCCCCCCAACCTTGAAAAGGGCCACGAGAGACCTCCTCCACTTCAAACATCACGCGGGCACACATGACCCGCTCAAGCGTCTCTTTCCCGAATCGAAACGGCACTTTTGCCCGGACATCAATGAAGTAGAGAGCCGATCTGCTCGGACGAATCGCAACCATCATTCTGACCCGTTGAACGTCTTGCCGAAACGTTTCCATGCCCGGGATGAGTCCACGCATGGGTGATATACGCAAAGAACTCATCCAAGTCAATCTTGTGATTGGAGACTTCCGCGCGTGGGCGCATGTGCTTTTCGCTCACGGCGGGCTCAAGAAGGGGGAGGGATGGTTTGACCCGTCAAAACCGCTTTGATATTTTTGCCCACACGCCTTGTCTCAAGGCAATGGCTTTGTCCCCATTCTCCTAACGCGTCATTTCGCCTCACGTTGTTCGGCCGCCGGTTCCGAAGGAGAAGCCTCATGCAGAACGTTGACAACTGGAACAGGTTGTACCGAACGCAGGGACATAGCCTTCCCTGGTGCGTAGAAACGATGCCGTTCTGGTTTACGGAAGTCGTGAATTCAGGTTGGATGAACCCATGCAAGGCGTTAGACGTGGGGTGTGGGGTCGGCAATTATGCGTTCCACCTTGCGGAAAAAGGATACGAGATTGTGTGTGTGGATCATTCCGAGACGGCCATCGCGCTCGCAACAGAAAAAAACAGCCATCCGTCTTTGCGCTTTGTGATAGAAAGCACGGAAAACCTGGGCGCCCTTGGTGAAACATTCGATTTCATCTATGACATCTCGTTACTCCACCATCTGAAACCTCACCAAAGAGATGGTTACGCTGGTCAATTGTCAGCGCTTCTCAACGCCGGCGGAAAATTAATGGTTTGCGTGTTCAGTGACGATGAAGCGCGGTTCGGCAAAACACACGAGTTTATGAATCCAGTGACCGGCACCATCACCTCCCTGTTGTCAAAAGAAGAAATCGTGAGTACGTTTGAACCATATTTCGCCTTTGACAAGCTGGAGAAAATCCCCTTCGACAATTACCTGCGCTATCTGTGTTTAATGAGGAAAAAAGAAGTTCAGTGAACGGGGAACAGCCTCTTCATTGAGCCAACCCACAATGGGTGAGGACGAGGAACAAGAAAAAAGCGTACAATTTCTTATGAGCCGTCTTACAATGTGGACGATGGCTGCGCTGGCAGCCCTGTCGATGGCGTCGCACGCCGTGGCTTCGGAAACGCCGCCTCCGAGCCGGTTTCTGCACCAATCGATTCCCGTGCTTGGGATGACCCTCGACAAGGCTCGGCAACCCGTTGGAATCGTCATGTACGTGATGATTCATTTTCACCAACGCCCGGACCATGATGGGCTCAAGGTCCACTTTCGAAAAATCCCCGGCCGGTTCGGCCCGATTGCGCGAAAAGCCGTGGCGACCGCGATCGACCGCGTGGCAAAATCCGCGAATCTTCAGGATGACTCGTGGACCGTAGTCTTGACGTTTCCCTACTCGGGGTTGACCATGTACGGCGACAGCCTGTCGGCGATGGTGGCGTTAAGTGTCCTGGCCCTTGCCAAAAACGAGGCGATCGTTTATGGCCGGACGCTCACCGGAAGGATTACGGAGGATGGCCATATCGGGAAAGTCGCCGGTATCCCATATAAAATTTATGCAGCCCATTCAGAACGCCTGGACCGGGTTCTTATTCCCGAAGAACGGGACCCCAGCGACGGCGAATGGCGAATCCCTTTCCTCATGCACGTCTCGCACGTGGGGACGCTGGAAAAAGCCTATCAGGGATTGACCGGTCGTTCCTTATTTCCCAAAAGATCGTTGAAATAAGCTTCCGGACACGGTTGTGCCGCACGAGTCCGGGCGTTCCGGGTTTTCAAAAGAACGAAACAATCAGTCCAATCTTCATACGGAAAAACTCGTGATCCGAGAACGTAGGTGAAAATGGAGGGTTTCTTGTGGCAATCTTTGCTTTGTGTCTCATCACGCTGCTCGGTCTGCCGTTCGTGATGCCGGTGACCGGAATGAGTATGGAATTCGAGCCCCTTAATCATCCCTCTCCTCGACAAAGTGAGCGGGATCACATGGTGAAGGAACAACTGCTCGCGCGCGGGATCAGCGATCAAGCCGTCATCCGAGCCATGCGAGAAGTGCCGCGTCATGAGTTCGTGCCGGCCGAGGATGCAGCCGAAGCCTATGACGACCATCCGCTGCCCATCGGATACGGGCAAACCATTTCACAACCCTACATCGTGGCCTATATGACCGAAGCGCTTCGTCTCAACGGACATGAACGTGTGTTGGAAATCGGGACGGGGTCGGGCTATCAAGCTGCCGTGCTGGCAAAGGTGGGAGTACGGGTGTTCACGATTGAGATCGTGGAAGAACTGGCCGAACGCGCGCGCCGGACGTTTCACCGGTTGGACATCCCCCATATCACCGGTCGGGCAGGTGACGGGTATCAGGGTTGGCCGGAGGAGGCTCCCTTTGACGCGATCATTCTCACGGCGGCCCCGGAGCATATTCCCCAACCGTTACTGGATCAGCTTGCGCCCGGGGGGCGCATGATTTTGTCCATGGGGAAGACCCTGCAAAAATTGATCATCCTCAGCAACACGCCGGCAGGGATCCAGCGCAAAGAGTTGTTGCCGGTCGCGTTCGTGCCGATGACGGGAGAGGCCGAGACGCACTCGTCGAGCCGGTAAGGGGGCAATGTAGATAGAACCCTCTCACCTGGCGGGAGAGGACAGGGTGAGGGGGGTATGCCGTATGCGGCCTGAAAAGGAAGAATGCCAATGAATAACAAGAATGTACACGTTTCGCGCCGAAGGACCGGCTTCAAGCTGTATCTGATAGGGGCCATGATAGTCGGTATGACGGCAGCGGGGCTTACTCAAGCCGAACCGTTACCCAAAGAAGCGGTGCTGCCCTTGGCGTTGGCCCAAAAAGCCGCGGCAGCAGGCTTGGCCAAATGTGAAGAAGGCGGGTACAAAGTCAGTGTCGCCATCGCCGACCGCGGGGGGAATCTGAAGGTCTTGTTGCGCGGTGATGGCGCGGGACCGCACACCACGGACAGCAGCTTTCGGAAAGCCTATACCGCGGCGAGTTTGCGACGTTCCACGCTACACCTGGCTGAACTCATCACCAAAGTGACCAGTATCCAAGCCTTGCGGGATATGAACGACAAGATTCTGATCCTTGGCGGAGGCCTGCCGATTGAACTCGAAGGCGAAGTCGTCGGTGGGATCGGCGTCGGTGGCGCCCCGGGTGGGCATCTGGATGAAGCCTGCGCCGCAGCCGGCCTCGCCAGTCTTGGGAAACCTCAGGCACCAAAGCCCGCGAATGGGAAATAAATCTGAGGCTTGGGCAAAGCGGTTTTAGGGCTCCTTTAAAGAAATATTGAATTATCCAGAAATCTGGCTATAATATAGACAGAATGTGGCATGAGATTATTCTGGCCCCTGAGGCCGTTGAAGATTTACGGAACCTCAAGGCCAACATCCGAGCTACGGTTCGAGCTGGCATTGAAAAACATCTTCGACATCAACCTTCAAAGACGAGTAAGAGCCGAATCAAAATGCTGCAAGGTATCTCACGTCCCCAGTTTCGGCTTCGGATAGATGAGGTTCGTGTGTTTTATGACGTGAGGGAAGGAGCCGTTGAAATTTTGGCTATCATCCCAAAATCTCAGGCTCAAGAGTGGCTCAGGAAATATGGAGAATCGCCATGAAGGAAATTGCGCTGTCAGAAGTCAAAGATGACCTGTCGAAATACTTGCGACTTGCTGAAAAAGAGAAAATCGTGATCACACGGCACGGAAAACCGGCAGGGGTGTTGATCGGGTTTGAATCAGAAGATGAATGGTTCGATTATCGGCTGGAACACGATCCTCGATTTCTCCAACGCGTTGAGAAAGCCAGACGAAGTCTACGAGCCGGACGTGGTATAACGCTTGAAGATAGCGAGAAATAAAACTAAAATTGTCCTGATATGTCATCTACTCGCTCCCCGCATCGTGGCCCCAAGAGCCATCAAAAGGTCATCACCCGACGTCCGTCCAGGCGAAAATTGAAAACACCAGTCTGGGCAGAAATTTTGAAGATCGCCGAGTCTATACCCGAACCCGACCTGCATAAGCTGCCGACAGACCTCGCTGCCAATCATGATCATTACTTGCGAGGAGAGCACCTCCTTTGAAGGAGATTTTCGCCGACACGGCTTATTGGATTGCCCTCATCAATTGCCCGCACCTTCACCCGATAGTCAGGATCCCCGCGCCATTGATCGTTCCGGCTTTGAGGGCTTGAAGCGCTTGGTTCGCCTCCTCCAGCCTGAAAGCTTGGGTTTGCGTGCGTATGGGAATTTCCGCCGCGACGCGGAACAGGTCCAACCCATCCTGCCTTGTATTGGCCGTGACGCTTTGGAGAGACCGCTCTTGAAACAGATCGCGGTTGTACACGAGCGACGGAACGTCAGACGAATAAATGCCGGCCATGGCGACCGTGCCGCCCCGTTCCAGGGCTTGAAGCGCATGAGGCACGAGGTGCCCGGCCGGCGCAAACACGATCGAGGCATGGAGCTTTTCCGGTGACGATTCGGTGGAATGCCCCACCCACGTTGCGCCTAATTCTCTGGCGAGACGTTGATGGGCATCCCGGCGTGAAAAGACGTACACCGGGCAGCCCCAGTGCCGCGCGATCTGAATCGTGATGTGAGCGGATGCGCCGAATCCGTACAGGCCCAATCGTTGCCCGGGCATGAGGTGACTCCGGCGTAGCGCCCGGTACCCGATGATCCCCGCACACAGGAGTGGAGCGGCTTCCGCGTCGGAAAAGATCGAAGGAATGGGGTACGCAAAGCGTGCGGGCACCAGTGCATATTCCGCAAACCCGCCGTGCACGTGATAGCCGGAAAACGTTGCGTGCTCGCACAGGTTTTCACGGCCCGCTGTACAAAACTCGCAGGTCCGGCATGTATCCTGGAGCCAGGCGATGCCCACGCGGTCGCCAAGTTTGACGGTGGTCACGCCGGCTCCGAGTCGATCGACGACTCCGACCGTTTGATGGCCGGGAATGATCGGCCTCGTGGACGGCGGCAACTCGGCTTCCACCACGTGCAAATCCGTCCGGCACACGCCGCACACGTGTACTTTCACCCGCACGTGGCCGGGTCCAGGTTCCGGCACCGGCACGTCCCGGAGTTGCAAGGGAGCCGTGCTCACGTCGCCATCATGATGAAGCATCATCGCTTTCATAAAGACCACTCAAAATATACCACTGAAGAGGTTTCGCTCTTCAAATTTCTATTGACTCCTCAGGGAAAGAGGCATAAGATTTTTTCCTGAAATTATTGATCTCAACAAGAGGGGTCAATCATGAATGACCTCAGCCCACCGAAAGCGTAAGGCCCGTAGCGAGCGAAGGTTTCACCTTCTTCGGAATGCGGGCTCACAGAGTTGCCGAGAGGCAATGCTTCCGGACCGTGCTTAGCAGCACACGGTCGAAACGACCAAAGTATAGCCGGAACAAGCAGAATTCCAGAAGAGAATTCTCCCTCAGGCAACAGCCCATCCGGAAGAACACAGGCCGCGCCACTAGCGGGTCAATGACAGCAGAAAAAAGGGAGCGCACTATGCGCAAACACACATGAGCCCGCTTTCTTCGGAAAGTGGGCTCATCGTCGTTTTAGAACAGGACGTATTCAAAAACGTTCCAGGCAGTTTGGACGTCACGAAGTCTCAACCTCAAGTGCCACTACCGTCGGCCACGTTGAGTGTCCGAATTCGCGCGCCATACGCAAGAGAGGTCTGTTTCCTTTGACCGCTAGACGGAATTCCGTGTACATTTTTGTCAATAACCATCACGGAACGGACGATGACCAATTCTTTTTTCAAAGGCCACGGATTGGGTAATGATTACATTGCCCTTGACCCCAAGCAGTTGACGTTTAAACTGACCGCCAAAACCATTCGCGCGATTTGCGATCGACATTGGGGTGCGGGGAGTGATGGGATCCTGGCGTTGGTGCCCTCGAAAAAAGCCGATTTCGGGTTGCGGATTTTCAATCCGGATGGGAGTGAAGCGGAAAAGTCCGGAAACGGCTTGCGCATTTTCGGCTGTTACTTATATGCCACGAAAAGGACGAAGCGCCGGTCTTTTTCAGTTGAAACCAAGGGCGGGCTGGTTCACGTGGAATTGGCCTTGGACCGGAACGGGCAGGTGAACGGTGCGACCGTGGACATGGGGCGAGCCTCGTTCAGGCCGAGGGACTTGCCCTGCACCATCAAGGCTCCGGAGTTGATCATGCAACCGATCAAAGCCGTCGGGCAGTCCCTGCGCTTTACGGGGGTCAGTGTCGGCAACCCGCATTGTGTGGTGTTCAGGGACCGGGGCGGGTCGTGGACTCGTGAGGATTTACTTCGCATGGGGCCGGAATTGGAAACCCATCCCACCTTTCCCAAGCGCACGAACGTTCAACTGGCGTTCCCCACGGGCCCTCACGCCGTGGCCATTTTGATCTGGGAGCGGGGTGCCGGAGAGACGCAGGCGTCCGGTTCCTCAGCCTGCGCGGTGGCCAGTGCAGCAGTGCGTTTGGGGTTGGTGAAAAGTCCGGTCAGGGTGTTTGCTCCAGGCGGCAGACTGGACATCACGGTGGATGCCCAGTACAGCCTGACCCTGAAAGGTCCCGTCACCGAAGTGTATCAAGGACGGTTCAGCGGAGCCTTGTTACCCGGCGTGCGGTAAGCCGTCGTCAAGACTCGTCTCTTACCGGGGGAATTGGGTTGGCGGCGTGACGTTCCAGCCCTCCCCGTTCAATGATTCCATAAACTCGACCAGGTCTTTCTTTTCCTGCTCCGTTAACTTCAGCGGCTTGATTACGGAATCAAGCTGGGGATTCGCTATTCCGCCCTGATCGTAGAAATCCACCACCTCGAGTAAGGTCGCCAGGCTGCCGTCGTGCATGTAGGGTGCCGTTTTGGCGACTTCACGAAGCGTCGGCGTTTTGAACGCGCCCATGTCCTCGGGCTTGTTCGTCACTTCATGGCGGCCGGCGTCGGCAAAGGATTTCGACTGCTCATCCCACCCCGCGCCAAGATTATGATACCGTTCGTCGGCAAAATTGAATCCGAAATGACAGCGGAGACATTGCCCCTTCCCCAGGAACACCCGAAGCCCGTTTTGGGCAGTGGCCGATAGCGCCTGCTCCTCGTTCCCCATGGCGAAGCGGTCGTAGTTGCTGTTCCCCGAGAGCAGGGTGCGTTGAAAACTGGCAATAGCTTTGCCGATCAAGTCGGTCGTAATGGCCGGCGACCCGAAGGCCCGTTCAAATAACGGGGAGTACCCGGCAATGCTCTTCACCTTGGCCACCAGTTCGTCGTGATCCTTGAATCCGTGCTCTATGGGGTTGGCGAACGGTCCAACGGACTGCTCTTCGAGTGTGGCCGCCCGCCCATCCCAAAACTGGGCCGAACTGAAGACCCGGTTGATGGCCGTCGGAGCGCTTCGTCCCCCTTTTTGCCCATGAATGCCAGTGGAAACCGGCTGCCCGTCCGTAAAGGCCAGGGACGGCATGTGACAGCTTGCACAGGCGATCGTATCATTCGCGGACAATCGCTTGTCGAAGAACAAGAGCTTCCCAAGTTCGACTTTTTCTTTGGTTAAGGGGTTATCCTTGGGGATCACGAGGCTGTCTTTTTCCAATCCCAACGGGAGGGTCAGTTGAAAGGCAGCCTGCCCCGCGGCTGACGAAGGAGCCTGCCCTGAGCTTGACGAAGGGTCTGCTTGGGTGATGCCGATCTGAATAGTGACGAAGAGCACCAGACATCCCGCGATGAGAGCCCATCGAGGTTGAAAATTTTTGATGACGTTGAAAAACTCCTTCTGTTCTTTGTTACCGCTCATTTCGTTCCTCCTGTTTTGCAAAGCATCAATGAGAATACGGTCAAAGTATTCTCTCTATTCATTATACAAGGCAGTCGCTATTCCGAACGACGCGTTCCTCTCAGCAAGACATGAGTCTCGGTGATCCGGTATTTTCGTTTGAGTCGAGGATTCAATTTGATGGTTTCCGAGTCGAGATCAATTAATTTGCCGGTGTCCTCATCAAGGAAGTGGTGATGTTCCTTGATATTACAATCGTAGACCACTTTGTCGGTATGAGGCAGTTTAAACTCCCTGATCAGCTTGGCCTTCACCAAAATCCGAAGGGTGTTGTAGACGGTGGCCAAGCTCATTTTTGGAAAATATTCGTCCATCCAGGCTTTCACTGCCTCGGCGGTAGGATGATCTCCCTCGCACATCACATATTGAAAGACAGCAATACGCTGAGCCGTGGGCTGCACACCTGCGGCTTCCAACCGGCCGATCAGAGATTTGGTCGTCAACTTGGCTTTCATTGAAATAGACTCTTTCTAAATTTAGAATAATTCTAAATAAATAGATTGTCAAGCTTTGTTAAATCAATTTTTTAGATTCCTTCAAGCTTGGGGGACGGCGCAGGAGACGCCCCGAAACCTCACGGTGGAAGGTTTTGCAGGCTTCGAGGTAATGGACAAGGTGCCTGGTTATGAATTCTTCCGGTTTCCAGGGTGTGGACGTGAGGCAATCTCGATCGTGTGGAGGAATCAGGCAGGCATAGGCTTGCAGGGATCGGCCTTCCGGAGCTTCTACGTCAATGCGTTGACGGGTATAGACCTCGTCTTCAAAGGCGTCCAGGATTTCGAGGGTTCGACTGTCTATGTCGTAGTAGACTCTGCCCGAACAGCTTGCTCCTTGTACGGCGGTCATTCCCGGATAAATCCGGCCTCTGAGCAAAAATGTGGTGAATCCCTTTGCCCGGGCTTCCGCAGAAGCCAGTGTTCTGCCGGTGACCGCTTCCATCACTTCAGGGATTTCCAGCGTCCCGTAGGTGAAGAGATGAATCATGACTCCCCGTTCAGCAGAAAGCCCCTATTTTGCATCATGGAAAATAACGCCCAGTGCGTAGCGCCGGCCGGTCTTGAGCGGGCTGACCCCGTGCCGCATCGAGGCCCGAACGTATCCCCGTGCTCCTTGGACAGGCCGTTCATGAACGGGGAAAATGAGAAGGTCTCCCAAATCGGGGTTGAACGCGACCACGCGGGCCTGCTGCCGCGGCCGGTTTTCGACGAGCACGAATTCACCGCCCTCAAACTCCTGTCCTTTCCGACTCAGCATGACCATGGCCTGCAGAGGAAAGAGCGTTGGACCATAGACGTCCCGATGCAAACAATTGAAATCTCCACTGTGATACCGAAGCAGCAAAGGCGTTGGTTGGGTCTGCCCTTGGCGGTGACATTCTTTTTGAAAGGCCGTCAGGGTCGAGGGGTACCGCTGGGGGCGGTTCAGCCTGTCCATCATTTGGTTGGCAATGGGCGCCAGATGCGTATACAAGTGGGTCCGTAAATGGGAAACCAGAGCCGGCAATGGATACGCAAAATACGAGTACTCTTCTTGTCCGAAATTGTAGCGTGCCATGACGATCCTGGATCGAAAACAGCGGTCGCGGTCGTAGAGTGTTCGCAGGGATCGACAGGCGGAGGATTGCACTAGATGCGGTACCTGGGCGTACCCATTCGTGAGGATCGAGTGTTCGACGGCAACCCAATCCAACGCGTGAAGATCCGGAAGGCCTGACGAGGGTTTTCGCTTCGTTCCAACCATGACGGTCAAACGTTCAATGCCCCTCTGGGGCAAGATGCTCTGGGGATTAGGGGTCTCGGCGTCGTTCATTCTCGCGCTCTTGATGTTCCTTCCCCACGTCGCCTCCCTTGTTGCGGAACGTCAATTTGAAGCCTTCGGCTGCAAGCATGTCAACGTAGTAGTCGAATATACAGGTTTGCGACGAACCGGCATCCAGCTGGTTTCTTTTCAAAAAAACGTGGGGGCGGAAATAGCGCGCCTGACGATCAAAGGGTTGACCCTCGACTATCAGCTTCCCCAATTATTCCAGGGTCATCTCGGTGCGGTGCGTATCGAGGACTTACAACTGGATCTCACGACAGTCCCGACTGACCAATCCGCGAATCTCCCCACTGAACCTTCAATCGCCGTGGTTGCCGCGGCCCTGGACTCAGTATCGGAATTCCTGCTGGATCCCTTGGTCGGGCGATTCACTTTAACAAACGCGATCATCTTTCGAGAGCAGGCGACCGGCCCGTTCCGGCGGTTACAGGTCTCCGGAACGCTTCACAATGATAGCGGAACACTGACCGGCGCGATCACGTTTCAGAGGAGGAAAGGAGAACCGTATGCCCTGCAACTGACGATGAATCCCCGTGGGAAGATGAAGGTTCTGCTGCACTCCGGCAAGCGTCCTGCCGCATCCCTGCTCGATATGGAGTCTACCGTACAGGTCTCCAAGGCCCTGCACTGGCATGGCTCCTTGCAAGCGAATCTGAAGCGAGCGGCGCCCTTTTTGGCCTTGCTGCTGCCGATCGGGGCTGACCTCGAACGAGTCGACGGGGTCGTGGAATTTCAAGGATCTGGATCCACGGAACAGATCGGCTCATTCCGCCGCATGCTGCGTGACGCCTCAACCCGCCTGCATGGCGTGTTTCAAGCCTCCGTGGAACTCCCGGCCTGGGGAGAGACCGGCGAAGAGATAGCCATGACGCTCTCCAGTGAAGTGGACGCTGATTCGACCGGCGTCGCAGTGACGCTGTCCCCTTCCTCTTTGGTGAAAGGCCTGGTGCGTCCCCCGGAGCATCTTTTGCAGGGGACTCCTTTCCTCAGCCGATTGAAAGAGAGAGAGCCGGTTCAACTGCAATTGCAGGATGCCGTCACAGGTCGGTTGTCTCTGGATGAAAATCCTCAATGGAACTTCGCTGGCCCCATTCGAGTTCAATACGGCGTGGAGCGCTCACCAATCGGGTTCGAGGCCGTCGTAACCAACGCCTCCGGTCCGGTCCGGGACCCGTTATCCACGAAAGCCGACGCGCACGGTCACCTCTGGGGCGCGTTGCCCGTTCTTGCATCAGGGCCGCTACAAACCGAAGATCTCCGCTGGAACGTGACAGGCAAGCTGGCGCTCCAAGAGCAAGCCATCCACGTGGAGGTGGGGAAAGGCTCTTGGGTCAAAACCGGCCCTCTGCACTTTGAGCAGGGCACGGCGAATCTGGCGGAGTTCCACGTCAATCGCACCTTTCCGGTTTCCTTGGAATGGCCCTCAAGAAAGTGGCAGGTCGGACCTGCCACGGCACAGTTCACGCTTCCCCGGCTTCACTGGGGAGACCGGACCGTGACCATGGAGAGAATGGGATTCCGCATTCAGGAAGCGAGCGGGGATGGCAATGCATGGCAAGCCAAGGGCACCGTGAAAATGACGCTTCCCCGGCTTCACGGGGAAGACGGGACCGTGACCATGGAGAGAATGGGATTGCACCTTCAGAAAGTGAGCGGGAAAGGCGACGGATGGCAAGCCAAAGGCACTGCGAAAATCACGCTTCCTCAAATTCACTGGAAAGGCCGAACCGTTACGGTCGAGAGCGTGAGCTTGCGCTTTGACGAAGCGAAAGGGGAAGGCAGCGACTGGCAAACCAAAGGCATGGCCAAAGTGTTGGGGCTTTCCTCGGTACTGGACGAGTTCGTTCCCCCCAAGATCAATCTTGCCATTGGATTCGATACCGCCTCCGCCCTGGCAAAGGCCGGCATCGTGGCAGAAACCGTGGATCAAGCCGTGAAGATGACCGGGCGTGTGACGCACGATTTGACGACGAACCAAGGGGCTCTTCGAGCGACGCTGGCACCCCGGCCCTTTTCTCCGTCAGGAACGACCTTGGGTGGATTGATCACGCCCTGGGAATATCCGTTTGATGTTACCGCAGGGAAGCTTGGCCTGTCCGCAGTTGTGACTTGGGGAGCCTCTCCCCGGGGCTTGTCAGCGGGGAGCGACGATGGGCAAAAACCAGGAGGCATTGCCGTCAAACGGGGCGAGGTCGCCATCACGGCCAAGGACCTGGACGGATACTACCAGGACATCGTGGTCGAAGACGTCAATACGACCATACACCTGAACGCCATGAGCCTAGACGATGTGATCATGGCGGGTCCGGCACAGTTGCGGATAGGCCGCGTCGATTCCGGGATTGACCTCGAAAATATCTCGTTGACCCTTCGACTTGGGCCTCTCGGGTTCGGTCACGGTCCGGGACGACCCGTCGTGGATATACGGGACCTTTCAGGGCACACGTTGGGTGGACGCGTCTCGAGTCCGCGGATCTCTATTGATCCGGCTCGACCGCCGGCCCGGTTTACGTTGAAGGTTGACGGCCTGCAGCTTGATCGACTGTTGCAGTTGGAACAGCAGCAAGGGTTGGAAGGAACCGGCGTACTTGACGGCAGTATCCCGATCACGTTGAATGGCGAGACGATCACGATTCGGGATGGCCGGGTCGCGGTCCGGCCTCCGGGAGGCGTGATTCGTTTTGCGCCGCTCGATGACACCAGGCGGATGCTGGTTGCGGCGAAACCGGAAATGAAGCTGGTTTTGCGAGCCCTGGAGAATTTTCGTTATGATGTGTTACGGGCCGTGGTGAACTATCAAGAGGATGGAACGCTGTTGCTGGAGACCCGGCTGGAAGGCAAAAACCCGGACATGAAAGAATCCCCGCCTATTCATTTCAATTTGAACGTGGAAGAAAATATCCCCGCGCTGCTTCAAAGCGTGCAGGTGGTCAAGGACATTGAAAAGCGGTTGGAAAAGGCGTTCGGGCAACCCTCGTTCTGAAAGTGAGCCGGACGCCGGCGCGTTCGCGTCACTCGAAGCGGACGGTTGCAACGACCCGTCACGGAAGCTCGTGACAGAAAAGGATAAGACGAGGATGAGTCGTTATCAGATTCTTGGAACATGGTTGCTCTTGGGGCTGGGGTGCCTGCTGTCGAGTTGTACAACGCATACCGTTCAGGTGGAGGCCCCGGATAAACCCATTACCATCAATTTAAACGTCAAGATCGACCACGAAATACAGGTGAAAGTAGAGAAGGACCTGAACGAAGTCTTTGCTGAAAACAGTGAGCTGTTTTGAACATGAGGGAGTGCCGGTTATGCAGATGAACATGCGACCCACGCGATGTCTCGCTTTCATGATCCTGCTGGTGGTACTGCTTGGCGGACCGACCAGTCTTTGGGCGTTAACCCTGGGGGAAGCCAAAGCCAAGGGGTTGGTCGGAGAGACCCCAACGGGCTACCTGGGTGTCGTCTCGGGAAAAGGGTCACGGGAAGTCCAGGCCCTGATGAAGGACGTGAACCAGAAACGCAAGCAGAAATATCGAGGCATTGCCAAACGTAACGCGACCAGTCTTCAAACCGTGGAAGTCCTGGCCGGAAAGACCGCCATCAAGAAAACCCGATCAGGGCACTACATCCAGCTTCCATCCGGGAAATGGACCAGAAAATAACGCACGGCCGGCAACCCTCCCCTTCCTCTTCGTCATAACGAGCCCACCATGATGGATTTCGGCAAACACGTCGCTGAGGTATGGCAAACGGGCGTACTCGGGGTCAGCCTGGGTCAAGTCGTGACGGCCATTCTCGTGCTGTTGGCCTTTCTGGGCCTGCGCCGGGTTTTCTTCCGGTTCGTGGTGTCCTCACTTCGGACCGTGACCAGTAAGACCGAATCGAAACTGGATGACCTGGTGCTCCACGCCGTGGAAAAGCCCTTGGAATTCGGGTTTGTGGCCGTGGGGTTCTACATGGCGGGTCAGGTTCTCCCCATGTCCGAGGCCGTCAGTGCCACGTTCGACAAAATCATTCGATCCCTGATTGCGCTGACGTTGTTCTGGGTGCTCTTTCGGTCCATCGATCCCCTGTCCTCGTTCATGGACCGCGGGATTGCCATGTTGGGCAGCTCGAGCATGCGCGATACCATGAAGGGCTTCTTCGTGAAGCTCGCCAAGTTCGTCATCATCTGCCTGGGGATCGCGGCCGTGTTTCAGGAATGGGGTTTCAACGTGGCGGCGCTATTGGGCAGTTTGGGACTGATGGGAATGGCCGTGGCTCTGGGCGCACGAGAGTTTATTGCAAATTTGTTCGCGGGCCTGACCATCTTCCTGGATCGGATGTTCGAAAAGGGCAATTGGATTCGCACGCCGGACGTGGACGGGCTTGTCGAGGACATCGGCTTTCGCGCCACCAAGATTCGACAGTTCGACAAGGCCCTGGTGACCATTCCCAACTCGCGGTTGGCGGGGGAAGCGCTGGTGAATTTTTCCCGCATGACGAACCGACGAATCTATTGGATGATCGGAGTCGAATATCGGACGACCCGGGACCAATTGCGTGCGATCGTTCACGATATGTTGGAATACCTGAAATCCCACGAGGACTTTGAAACGGACCGCGCGCGAACCAAGACGTTTGTCTTCGTGGATGCCTTTGACGCGTCCAGTATCAACATCATGCTCTACTGTTTTACCAAGACCACGGAATGGGGGGAATGGCTGGCCTGTAAGGAGCGCCTGGCCTACAAGGTCAAAGACATTGTCGAAGGCCACGGCGCGGCGTTTGCCTTCCCCTCGACCTCGCTCTACGTCGAAGCGCTGCCCTTTGGGAAACCCGAGACGTTTCCGTTCCCCGGGCAAGACCGGCCGCAGCAAGTTCCCTCACGCCCTTCTTCCTAAACCCGCTCCCCATCGAGGGAGAGGGCCAGGGGTGAGGGGGCCTCCTCTACACTGTTTCAAACATGTTGTTTTTTACAATGTGTACAATTTGTACAGTTCGTTCAGATTTGTAACATTTGTACAATTTTATACGCTTCCATCTAGGGCATAATAATCCCCCA
This sequence comes from Nitrospirales bacterium, assembly GCA_020027535.1. Classification (GTDB taxonomy): domain Bacteria; phylum Nitrospirota; class Nitrospiria; order Nitrospirales; family UBA8639; genus Bin75. Next base: position 10,038 of record JAHRAK010000091.1, on the reverse strand, counting down.
TGTAGGTTCGTCCAAGGAAACGAGTCGGGAGTCGTTGTTGCTATAGACTTTCTTACAATATGGGAGAGCAGGTGTGGCGCAAAATAAATGCCCTTGATAGCATATGCTGTTTAGGTCATAGTTAATTTGAGACGCATCTCGACCGGCTGAAAGACGAAAGGAAGTCAGGATGACGACTCTGACGGAAAGAATGGACAGACTCCCCACGGCGCGCCGGAAGAAAGTGGAGAAGCGGGCGAAAGCGCTGATTGCCGAAGAGATGTCTCTACAAGACCTGCGCAAGGCGCGAAAACAGACGCAGGTGCGTGTGGCAAAGGCACTCGGGATCAAACAGGAAAACGTATCCCGTCTTGAAAAACGTAGCGACCTGCTGTTGTCCACGCTGAGTGGCTACGTGGAAGCGATGGGCGGAAAATTGAGCTTGGTGGCGGAATTCCCGGACCGTCCGCCCGTTGCGCTGACCGGCATTGCCGCTTTGGATCGGGAAAACCCTCCGGCAAAGTCATAGCCCGCGCCGGGGTTTCAGTGGTAGCCCTGGCGCTGATAACATTCCAGTGCGTCGAGAAACGCCCGATTCGCCAGGTTGGCGGCTTTTGCCATATAGTACCGCTCCACGGTATTGCAATATCCGCCCTTTTCCCTTCGCTTACAAGGCTTCAACGGCCCGTCCAAATTTTTCGAGACGTCGCGGGCAATGAAGTCGGCACTTTTTTCCACGCGGACCTGATGTTGAATTTCTTTCTGAAGAAAGGCAATTTGTGCCTTGATGCCGTCGGCCCGCTGAATGGCCTGGGGGATGGACGCTTGCAGGACGGAGCGCATCGTGCGTTTGAATTCCTTGACGTGCACGCCTTTGAGTAACGCGTCCATTTCTTCACCGAGGCGGGACAGGTTTGCCGGGCAGTGTTCCGCGGCCTGCGCCGGCGGCGAGGATAGAGCCAAGACCCCTAGGAGCATCGTGATCACGGACAATCGTTTCATTGGTGGTTCATCCAACCTCCATTCTGCTAGAGTATACGTGAAATACGTTTTGAGCAATCCTCGTGAACGTCCCCCATGGAACCCACCGCCATTCCGTGCAAAACGATTCTCAACCCCACCGGTGGATTTTTGGGTCAAGGGTTCACCCATACCATCAATCTGTATCGAGGCTGTGCGCTCGGCAATACACTGTGCGGGTTGTACTGCTATGCGCAGTGGAACCCCTATCACGTGCGGGGGCGGACGTGGGGACGATTCCTGGACGTCAAGGAAGGAGCCGTGCAAGCCTATTGTGCGCAATATGATCGGCTGAAGACCCCCGGCGACCCCAAGCCCATCAGGATTTTCATGTCCAGCGTGACCGAGCCGTATCCGCCGCAGGAACGGACCCTGCGACGCACACGGGAACTGCTCGAAGCCATGGTGGATCGACCGCCGGATCTTTTGGCCATTCAATCGCATACGCCGTTGGTGGTCGAGGATCTTTCTCTTTTACGGCAACTTCGGCAACAGTGCGACGTGCGCGTTCACATTACAGTGGAAACGGATAAACCAAAACTGCCGCCACCCTTTCCGAATCAAGCCTATTCGCCCCATTCCCGGATTCAGGCCCTGCGCGCCCTGCGAACCGCGGGGCTGGACTCGGTGGCGACGGTGAGTCCGTTGTTGCCGTTGGATGATCCCCGGGGATTTGCCGGTGAGTTGGAACGGGCCTGCACGCGGGTCATCCTGGACCATTACCTGCTGGGTGATGGGAGCAAAGAGGGGCAACGGACGAAACAGACGGTATTTCCGCGGATGCTGCGGGAGGCAGGCTATGACGAATGGACGACGTTAAAGAAATTTCATGAAATCGTAGACGTGTTCCGTCGCGTGTTTGGGAGCCATGAGCGGGTGGGCGTGAGCCGGGAAGGGTTTAACGCAGGAACCGTCACTCAAAAACGTGTATGCTAAGTACATGCGGCGGGCATCCAGGCCGAAAGACATGAGACAAGACAAAAGACCGGGGGACACATAGGTCCCCCCCTACATCTCCATCAACCGATGGCGGTATTGTTGCTCCTGTTTGTCCTCGTCCCTGCTCCGACGTGGGCGCAGCATCAAACCGAGCCTCATCCCCTGGATACCTTTCTGACGGATGTTCTGAACTTTACGAAGCCCACGGGTATCCGGGGCACCGTTCGCTATATTGACTTTGACGGACCGATCCTCTGGTTGAATTGGCATCAACGCTCCGGCGATCCGTCATTCGAAATGGGATGGCACCCGGTTCCCGGCGAGGCCATGCTGGCGGTGCATCCACGCGCCTCGGAATCCATCGTGGATTTGCGGGCCCTGAGAAAGGGGACCGCCGTCGAATTGATCATTCAACTCGATTCCGAGGGTAAACGCCGGATTCTGTCGTTTCGCTCGATGTCCCAGCCGCCCGAGGTTCCTTTGTAATCGATGCCGGACGAGTCCCGCGCCAAGCCTCATGTGTTTTGAGTGCCACCCGAGGTTCGAAGAAAAGCGGATGCATTAAACGGCAAGATGCGGTATGATGACGGATGTACGTCGCCGTGCGGTTCACGGTCGACGTATTCCGCGGGAGTTCGATTTCTCACTCGTTGTCCCCAACGCCGGTGCGGCAAGAAGCCTTGACGAACCCATGCATCGGACCAATGAGCCCACCCTATCTCAAGGCCGGAACGTCTTTCCGCCACAATCGGTTCTTGAGCCTTCAAAGGAGGTGTCAGGATGTTCATGCAAACGTACACCAACCAAACGTATGCCTTGTTGAGAATCTTTACGGGACTGACGTTTCTGTTTCATGGCGCGCAAAAACTCTTTGCCTTTCCCATTCCCATCCCCGCTGCTATTGCAGAGCACATGCCGCCATTCGTAGTCCCTATCGCCGGTCCCATTGAATTGATCGGCGGCCTGCTGGTCGCGGTCGGGTTGTTTACGAGGTGGGCGGCCTTCTTGTGCAGCGGGCTGATGGCGGCGGCGTATTGGATGGCTCATGGGACACAGGCATTTTTCCCGCTCGTGAATCAGGGAGACTTGGCCATCATGTATTGCTTTGCCTTCCTGTTCATCTCGGCACAAGGGTCGGGAGTTTGGAGTGTGGATGAAGCTCGTGGCGCCGCGTAACGAGCGCCAGCCCTGTCGTAACTGAACGAAAGGCCGTCAGCGCAAGGGTTTTTAGCCTTTCGATTCTCGATTCCACTCATCCCATGTGGCTTTCGGGCGAAGGTTAAAACCACTGGAGTGGTCTATTTTGTCAGGCACATATCCTTCCCCTGTTAGTTGGTGCGCGTATACACGATCTCCATCATACGAAATTCTTTGCCGTTCTCATCCGCAACGTACATTTCATAGCTGTAGTGGTCATCGTCAATAAACGTGCCGACTCCGCGATAGCTCCGTTGCCCGACCATGGGGTCTGTGAAACGGCCCTGGTCCGTTAACGTCTTCTTGCTCGGATCATAGGTTCCTTCGCCGATCATCATGCCCGTCCCCATATTATCCATCCAGATCGTTTGATAGGTTTGCCTGCCGTTATCAAATCCCGTAAACCCCATTCCCTCAAAAGGCTGCCCCATCGACGTGCCCTTTGCCGCGTGCCGGAGGTAGCGGCCGCCCATCACCCATTTCGTTTCACTCGTCCCCTTTGACGTTTCAGGTTGACTGTCCGGTGTCATCCACCATTTCACGACTTGGTCCCACGTCCCGACCAACGGGTTCAACACTTTATGGTTGTCGCTTGGAGACGCATACGCTTGCCACGTTGCCATCATGGCTTGAGTCGCCGCATCCATCGACTGCCCGTGTGATCCCGCCTGGTCACGATCGTTTGACGTATACCCAACGCCCGTGAGACAGAGATGCATCACGCCAACCATCACCACAATCCGTCTGGAAAAACTCCATCGATTCATGATTGTACGCTCCTTTTTTCATAGAAGACTGAACGGTATCGCCCCGTAGAAATTCTAAGACAAACTCTAAGGCATAATGTGGATGAATACAACTCAGGGTATCCGTTCAAACCAGCTTTCCATTCAGTTCAAATGGACATTTGAAATATAAATTAGAATTGGGTAAGCTTGGATCGTTATGAGAAAAAGTACTCGCACGAAACTTATTGAAGCGGCGTTGGAGGTCTTTGGAGAGCGGGGCTATCACCATGCCACCATCCAGCAGATTGTCCGGCGCGCGGGCACCAACGTGGCCGCGATCAATTACCATTTTGGTGATAAAGCCCAATTCTACGGCGAAGTGGTCTCCCATGCCCTGAGCCTGGATCGGGATGCGGAACGCGTGGATTTTGGCGACGAGCCTCCGGAAGAGCAACTTCGAACATTTGTGTTCTGGTTCGTTCACAACATTGTGGGTCTTCATAAACCCTCCTCATCGTTGGAAAAGATCCACATTCAGGAAATGGTGAATCCCAGTCCGATATTGGATACGCTCGTGGAAACGTTCATTCGCCCGAATCACATGAAACTGCGCGCCATTGTTGCGGCATTGCTCCCGGACGACGCGACCGAGCAGGACATTCGTCATCATTGCTTTAGCGTGATCGGGCAGTGTTTGCACTATAAGTTCGCGCGGCCGGTGATGGATCGTCTGTATGACGATATCGAGTTCACCGAGGACTACGTCAACGCCCTGGCCGAGCACATTACCAACGTCAGTCTTGCCAGCATGCGTGCCGTCCCCCAGCAACGGCTGGTGGCGGCGCGGAGCGGGAGAGCACGTCGATCATGATGAACCGGTTTCTCGTGATAAGCCTCTGGGCGTTCGCGCTGGGCGGATGCGCGCTGGGACCGGATTATGAGCGGCCGCTGGTCGCGGAACCGGACAGCTTTCGGATGCAGCAGGGTGCGGCCCTCGAAGAGGTTTCCTTGGCCGACCTGGGCTGGTGGGAACTCTTTGAAGATGCGAACCTCCAGGCCATCATCCGCAAGGCGCTGGTGGAGAACAAGGACTTGCGAATCGCGGTCGCCCGGGTACGGGAAGCGCGGGCCCACCTCGCGGCCACCGGCGCCGACCAATTCCCGCGGATTGACGGCAAGGGCAGTCTCCAACGGAATCAGGTGTCGCAGGCGGTGGTTCGACAGTTCGGTTTTCCCGGCGGAGGCCCCGCCCGTCAGATTCCCGCCACGACTCAATTCAGGGCCACGATGGATTTGTCCTTTGAACTCGACTTCTGGGGGAGACTTCGTCGAGCCACGGAAGCAGCCCGGGCCGATCTGCTTGCCCGGGAATCGGCGCGCCGGACGGTGGTCCTGACGCTGGTCAGCGATCTGGCCAAGGCCTATTTCGAGTTGCAGGAATTGGATGCCGAACTGGCGTTGGCCAGGAACACGCTCAAGACCCGACAGGAGGCCCTCGATCTGATCCGGTTGCGAAAACTCGTGGGGCAGAGGTCCACGCTGGAAATTCGTCGCGCGGAACAGGAGGTGGCCCGGGCCCAGGCTGTGATCCCCGACCTCGAACGGCAAATCGGACAAAAGGAACACCAACTCAGCCTCCTCATGGGACGGAACCCGGCCCGCATCCTTCGTGGAGCTTCGTTGCGCAACAACCCGTTGCCTCCCGAGGTGCCTGCGGGGTTGCCGTCGGCGTTACTGGAACGGCGTCCGGATATTGTGGAAGCCGAACAACGGTTGGTCGCGGCCAATGCCAAAATCGGCGTGGCCAAGGCGGCGTTTTTCCCGCAGATCAGTCTGACGGGAAATTTCGGCGCGCAGAGCCTGCAATTTTCCGATCTGTTTGTCAGCCCTTCACGGGTCTGGATGTTCGGCCCCACGCTCACCGTGCCGCTGTTCGACACGGGGCGCAATCTCGCCAACCTGGAAGTGACTCGAGCCCAACAGGAACAGGCGCGGCTGTCCTATGAAAAAACCATTCAACAAGCCTTCCGGGAAGTGGAAGACGCCCTCCTTGCCCATCAAAAAATTCGAGAGGTCCGGACGGAACGGGAGCGACTGGTCGATCTCTCTCGTGAAGCCCTGGAGTTGGCCCAACTCGAATACCTGAATGGGAAAGCCTCATACTTGGAGGTCCTGGCGGCGCAGCGCGACGTGTTGAACACGGAAACGGCTCTGGCTCAAACGCGACGCACTCATCTCCTCACCGTCGTGCAATTGTATAAATCCCTGGGGGGAGGATGGACCCCTCAACCCGTGCCCCGGGACTTGGCCATGCAGGAGGTTTCCGAGTGACGGACTCTCTCGTCTCAGCGGATAACAAATCGAAGATTCTGAAGGTGGCCCTGCCGATTCTCGTCATCGGGCTGGCTCTCCTGGGGGCGCAGGCGTTGATGTTCCTTGGTCCGACCGTGCCCAAAACCGAGAGAGAGATTAAACCGACCTTTGTCGAAGTCCTGACCGCGCGGGCCCGGGACGAGCAGGCCGTGATCGTCGCGTACGGGACCGTGCAGGTTCATCAGCGGTTGATCGTGAAACCGGAAATCAGCGGCCGGGTGGTGAAACTCAATCCCCGTTTGGTGATCGGGGAAACCCTGAACAAAGATGCCGCCCTGTTGCAGATCGATCCGCGCGATTATCAGGTCGCGGTGGATGAGCAACGCGCCGCCTTGGCGAAAGCGGAATTCGATTTGAAAGTGGAGCTGGGGAATCAGGCCGTGGCCAAGCGCGAATGGAGCCTGTTGAACCCGTCCGCCGGCGAAGTCAATACATTGAGTCGGCAACTGGCCCTTCGCCGCCCGCACCTCAAAGAAAAACGCATTGCGCTGACGGCGGCGAGGAGCCGGTTACGCAAGGCGCAGTTGGACTTGCGGCGAACGGTGTTGCGAGCCCCCTTTAATGCGTTGGTCCTCGATGAATCCGTCGAGATCGGTCTACTCATCAATACGCGAAGTTCCGTGGCAACGCTGGTCGGGACGGACGAGTTTCGGGTGCAGGTGAGCGTGCCCATCCGGCAGTTGGAGTGGATTGCCTTTCCCGGCGCCGGCCACCCGTCGGCCGTTCAAGTGATTCGCGAACGGGGTAGCAACGAACCGGTGGTGCGGCAGGGGACGGTCGTCGAATTACTGGGGGACGTGACGCAGAACGGCCGGATGGCGCAGGTCCTGGTCTCGATTACCGATCCCTTGGAATTGGCCCAGCCCGCGCAGGCTCGCCAGCCCCTCCTCTTGGGCGAATACGTCCGTGTTGAAATCGAAGGGCCCCAGTTACACGACGTGATTGTCCTGCCCCGGGACGCGATCCGGGAAGGCGCTCGCGTCTGGGTCAAGAATGCCGGGAATGAGTTGGACGTTCGACCGGTGGAAATCGTCCTGTCTCGAAAGGACACGGTCCTCATCAATCAAGGTATCCGTGACGGTGAAGCGATCATCACGAGCCAATTGCCTGCGGCAATCCCGGGGCTCCCGTTGCAAACCGTTGATGAATCCCCATCGCCTGTGAGTGCTTCTCGGGAATCCGACGATCCCGGACGTGCGTCGACGGTATCCACCGAGTAACCCTATCCATGGCGTCTCCTGACCAATTCTCCCCGCGTTCCGGTCCGATCGCCTGGATGACCCACCACACGGTGGCAGCCAACCTCGTCATGCTGATTTTCCTGATCGCCGGGTTGGTCATCTTGACCAACATCAAGCAGGAAGTCTTTCCGGAGTTCAAAGTCGATCAGATTCGTGTCTCCGTACCCTATCCCGGGGCCAGCCCGGAAGAAGTGGAACAGGGGATTATCCTGTCCATTGAAGACGTGGTGCGGGGACTGGACGGGGTGAAGGAAGTCACCGCCACGGCTACCGAAGGCCGGGCCAAGGTGGAGATCGAGTTGATTGACGGGGCCAATGCCGACAACGTCCTGCAGGACGTCGTGAACGAGATTGACGGCATTCAGTCGTTTCCGGAACTGGCGGAGGAACCCATTATCAGTCTGGCGGAAATCCGCAATCAGGTCGTGACCGTCCTGGTGTACGGAGACCAGGAAGAGCAAACCCTGCGTGACGTGGCTGAACGCGTGCGGGATGACTTGTTGCAACGGCCGGGGATTACGCTCGTAGAACTGGGTTTGGCCCGTCCCCGGGAAATTGCGATTGAAGTGCCCCAACGGCATCTGCGCGCCTACGACCTGACCCTGAACCGGATTGCCCGGGAGATCGGGGAGGCGGCCATTGAACTGCCGGGGGGAGGGGTGAAGACTCCCGGCGGCGAAGTGCTGTTGCGGACCCAGGAGCGGCGTGATTTCGGCCGGGAATACGCGGATATTCCCGTGGCCTCGACGCCGGATGGGGCCACCATCACCGTGGGCGATATTGCGACGATCAGCGACGGGTTTGAGGATGTGGACCAGGAAGCCTACTTTAATGGTCAACGGGCGATCCAGGTCAAGGTGTTCCGGGTCGGCATGGAAACGCCCCAGTCCGTCTCCAAGAGCGTGCATGCGTATTTAGAGGAATTGCGAACGGAATTGCCCGACGGCATTGGCTTCGCCATGTGGAACGATCGATCGGAGATTTATCAGGATCGGATGAACCTGTTGTTGAAGAATGCATTCCTGGGCTTGGCTCTGGTCCTGTTGCTTCTGGGTTTGTTCCTGGATCTCAAGCTCGCGTTTTGGGTCACCGTGGGCCTGCCCGTGTCCATTATCGGGTCGTTTCTCTTCATTCCGTTCACAGGCGCCTCCATCAACATGATTTCGCTGTTTGCGTTCATCATCACGCTTGGCATTATTGTGGACGATGCCGTGGTGGCGGGGGAGATCATCTATCAGAAACGTGAGCAGGGGCTGCCGTTGGTCCAGGCGGCCATTGCCGGGGCCCGGGAGATTGCCGGCCCCATCATGTTTGCCGTGTTGACCAACATCGCCGCGTTCTTACCCTTGTTTTTCGTGCCCGGCGCTTTGGGTAATTTTTTGAAGCAGGTTCCCTCAGTCGTGGTGGCGGTGTTTGTGGTGTCGCTGATCGAATCCTTGTTCGTGTTGCCGTCACACTTGGGCCATACGCGAGAACTGTCGGGGTTCTGGAAGACGCTCGATCGGCCGCGACAGTGGTTCAGCAAGGCCCTGCAAACCTTCATCCGGGAGCGCTACCAACCGTTTCTCCGGAGTGCGATCGCCAATCGCTGGTTGACGGTGGCGGTGGGGTTGGCCCTGTTGATCCTGACGGCCGGGATCGTAGCCGGCGGGCACATTCCCTTTACGTTTCTTCCGGCGATCGATTCTGAAATCATCACCGCGCAAGCCACCCTTCCGTACGGTGCGCCCATGGAACAATCCCGGAGAGTGTTGCATCGCTTGGTCGATTCCGGAAATGCCGCGATTGCCCAACTCGGGGGCGAGGCCACGTTACGAGGCGTCTACGCCCAAATTGGTGCGGCCTTGATGCAAAGGGGACCGCGGCAGGCTGATTCGGGTGCCATGGGCAGCCATACCATTGGGGTGCAGGTTTTTTTGAAACCGGCGGATCAACGGGATTTCAGCGGAGCGGATTTTGCCAGGGCCTGGCGGTCCGCCATCGGGACGATCCCGGGATTGGAATCCTTGGGGTTTAAAGCAGAAGTGGGTCCGACCGGTGAACTTCCGATCGATATCCAACTCGCCCATCGTTCCAGGACGATTCTCGAAACCGCCGCCCAGGAATTGGCGGAGAGGCTGTCAGGGTACGCGGGAGTGACCGATATCGACGACGGCGTATCATTGGGCAAACCGCAATTGAACTTTCGCATCAAGCCCGAGGCTCGCAACCTGGGCCTGAATGCGACGGATTTGGCCCGGCAGGTGCGCGGAGCCTTTTATGGCGTGGAAGCGCTGCGTCAACAACGAGGACGCAACGAAGTGAAGGTGATGGTACGGCTGCCCGAATCCGAACGCCACTCCTCGTTTACAATCGAACACTTGATCCTGCTCACGGAGCAAGGCGGAGAAATCCCCCTGGCCGAGGCCGCGGAGATCGAGACGGGCCGGGCCTATACGGAAATCAATCGACACGAGGGGCGTCGCATCGCAGCGGTCACGGCCGACATCGATGATCAGATCGCCAATGCCAATAGCGTCATGGCGGAAGTGACCGCCAATGAATTGGAAGCGTTGAAGAAG
>JAHRAK010000065.1 GCA_020027535.1 Nitrospirales bacterium | reverse complement strand
AATAGTCGTAATAACTGACAAAGTACTCCACGGCATTGTGCGGGAAAAAACATTTAAACTCCTGGTACAACTGTGCCGCCAACGTCTTATTGTGCACCACGACCAACGTCGGCTTCTGGACCGTGGCAATGACGTTCGCCATGGTAAAGGTCTTGCCCGACCCCGTAACCCCAAGCAACACCTGATGCCGCTTGCCGGCGTTCACCCCTTCGGTCAGCGCATCGATCGCCTGCTGCTGATCGCCCTTGGGCGAAAATTCCGATTCCAAAATAAATGTGTTCATGGCGTACCCGGGCCCGTCATCATAGCACACTCGCCGGCATGCTAAGGGAAGGCTGACGGAACCATCCTTCCTGAACGTTGTAACAGCCCCACCGATTTCGAACTTCACAAGTCCAACAGAACACGGCATAATGTGGTCCACCTCTATGATAACGCACGATTAAGCCTTTAAATGAGATCATTTGGTAAATTTTCACATAGAGGGGATGAAACATGGACAGCGACAAAAAAGAGAAAACACAATATGAAGTTTACTTAGAAGAAAGAAAAGCGCTTGTTCAAGCAGAAAAAGAAGGGAGCCAACAATTTGATAAGGCTATTCTGACATTAGCGGCTGGCGCATTAGCCATTTCAATAACATTCATCAATCAAATTACCCCTCATCCCAAACCAGAAACGATTTGCATTCTTGCATGGGGATGGATTGCCTTTGGAATGAGCCTGATCTTTACACTAGTATCCTTTTTCACAAGCCAGAAAGCATGTCGCAGGCAAAGAACAATCTTGCAATATGACTTTTTTGATAAAAAAGAATCAGAGCTTAACGAGCAAAAAAACAACTGGGCAATAGGGACAAAAATCTTCAATTTTTTATCCATTTTAGCTTTTGTGATCGGAGTGATTTTTCTCGGATCCTTTAGCATTTCAAACATTGGCTCATTAGAACAGGATGTCGTTATGTCGAATGGAGATAATAAAAAGCAGGTAGAAAAAAGAGGGTTTGTGCCACAAGAATCACCCAAAATTGAACCAAAACCAGAAGACAGTCAGGATTCTCAGGGTACTTCAGGCCAATCTTCAAGCGAATCATCACAAGAGTAACGTAGTACTAACTGTGTGTGAGTGAGACTGCGTGGGTTTCTATTGTTACGCCAAGCAGAAGGCTCTATATAGACAGAAATCGGCACTGTACTCAACACGCTTCTCCATGAAAATGTCTTTAAAGGAGAGCTTTAGTCATGGGCAAAACTACTCCACTTGTTTGTCAGTATCTTGAAAAAATTTCGCGGACTGCGTTGGAGAAATATCAAGGTATTATTCGAGAATATGTGGCCAAGCGTCATGGGGTCTATGCGTTATATCGCCGGGACCGGCTTTATTATGTCGGCCTGGCAAGTAATTTACGAATTCGACTCCGACATCATCTACGTGACCGGCATGGTCAGTCGTGGGATCAATTTAGTGTGTATCTCACAATTGGGGATAGTCACATCAAAGAATTGGAATCCCTTGTTCTGAAAATTGTCGACCCGCCAGGCAATAAGCAGGCTGGGAAATTCGGCAAAGCCGAAAATCTTCAAACTCGATTCGGGCAAGCCATTCGCAAACTCCAACGACAGGAACTTGGAGAACTCATCGGAGGCCGAAAAAGAAATCCGCCTGTCAAACCACGATCAACTTCTCCTAAAAACCGCAAAGGGCAACCGCCGGTTCTTTCCCAATATATCTCCATGCCTCTGAAGCTCAAGGCGAAGTTCAAGAACAAATCGATTACTGCCAGAGTTTTGAAAAATGGGACAATCCGTTTTGGAGGAAAAACTTATTTCTCCCCATCGCTGGCGGCTAAGGCAGCCTGCAACCGACCAAGTTGTAACGGCTGGATCTTTTGGAGCTACGAGCGAGCACCTGGCGATTGGGTTCGTTTAGACCAGTTGAGAAAGTGAATTCGGAAAGGCCAAAGAAATTTTACACCTGTATCTTTGACGAGGAAGCCTACGTTAGAACTGTATCCCGAGATTGAGGTAGCCGGCGTATTCCTGGTCTCTCGACCCCAGGCCGCCCGCAGCCATTTCGCTGCTGACCGAGAACCGGCCCCAGCGATAGACGCCGCCCAGGCTGATCAACACCCGGGTCTTGTCGGATACCGACTTGAGCGGCTCCCCCTGTGAGACGTTGAGGGCCGTGCCGTCGCCTAACGTCCGCCACAGATCCAGCGAGCCTCGAACGGCAAACGCCTGCGCCCCGTCATCCCAGATGCACTCGGTCTCGGCCACCAGGCCGGTGCCGCCCGTCAAGCGATCAGAGTCCTCTGCCGACAGCCGCGATTGCACTGCGTCCGTGAAGCCCAGGGAAATCTTGGAGCGCGTCACCCATACCCTGGGCGTCAGCTTGATCCGCTCGCTGAGGGTGAAGCGCCGCCCCGTCTCAAAGCCCAGGGAATGCCCGAACGCGCCGGCGTCTTCCGTCAACTTCCCTCGCGTATCCGAGACGAGATCCACGTCGTAGTCGATCATCGAGAGCCGGCCGTGAAAATAATAGCCGCGAGGACCCGTCCACGCGACGCCGATGGCCCCACCCAAGCCCCGCGCGTTGATCTCGCCGCCGCCGGTCGGCGAGGACACGTCTCCGGATCCTTGGACGTGACGCACGGACAGCGTCCCCGTCAGCCTCGGCCCCAACTCCACGTCCAGCCCGGCTTCCACCTCGATGCGCCTGAAGTTGTACTTCGCGCCCACGCTGGCCTGCGTGGCCGCATACCGACCCGCGCCACCCGCAACCCGCACCCAGGCGGGCGACCCGGGTGCGGTCAGTCGCTCCCCGGCCGGTCCACGGCTGTTCAGCCGCAGCAGGAGACCGGGCAGGGCCTCGTAGACGGCCGCGCGCGGCGCGTAGACCTCGACGACGTCGTTCGCAGAGAAGGCCCGGTCGGCGATGGGGTCCCTCCCGCGCAGGGTGACGTCCCACGCTCCGTTCAAGACCTCGAGGCCGGTGGCGCCCGCGGCATCGTCGTACAGCTTCACGCCGTTGACCACAATGGTTGTTTCACCTCCGTCGTTGTGGACGTCGCCATGAATGACTCTCGCCATCCGGCGGCCTGCAAGATTCGCGTCGAGGTAAAGCTGGGGCTTGCGTGTCGCTCCGGCAGAGTCGAGTACATCGCCCGTCGCACGAATCGCCACCCCGGATTCGGCGGCAAGACTGCCCTGAGGGCCGATCATGACCCGGCCGCCGCCCGCGAGATACACACCCGCTCCCTCGCCCGAGCCGCCGATTACCCGGCCGTTCACCCTGACGCTCTGTTTGCGGTAGCCGTCTTCGCCCAACGCGGCGGCTCTCTCTATAATGCCCTCCTCATTGAGGCAACCTATCTGGATACCGCTCGCATCCATGCCGCCGGCGCGAATCGTGCCTCCATCGACGGTGATGCGGATCTCTCCCATGCCGGACTCATGTTCGGCAAAGATGCCGTGGGAGCCATCGCCCCGGGTGCCGATCTCGCTACCCGTCAGGCCTATTGCGATGTCGCCTGTACCTTGGATGACGTTGTCGTCAGAGTCGGTAAGAGGATTATCATCATCGTCCGTGGGGTTGCTATGCCGGGCATAAATGCCGTAGGAGTTCACGCCCTTGGTCGTGATGCTGCCGCCCCGAACATCGATGTTGACGTCGCCTTCGGCGCCTTGATGATCGCCGTAGACGCCATGGGAGAAGGTGCCGCCGGAGTCGAGGTCGAGTTCCGTGCTTTCCGTCGCAATGGTGACGTCCCGGACGTCGATATTGATATGACCGGTACCCTCATGAAAACCATGGATGCCCTCGACTCCCGTGTTCATCGTCGTGATGCTGCCGCCCCGGACGTCGATGTCGATGTCACCCGCGCCTTCATGCTGGCCGAGGATGCCGTCGGCACTCAGTTCACCCGTGGTGATGGTGAGGTCTTGTGCGCCGATATTGACGTCACCGGTACTTCCATGACTATGTCCAATGATGCCGAAGGCGTTTTCGCCCTTCGCCGCGATGTCGCCGCCCTGCACGTCGACATTGATGTCGCCTTCGCTCTCATGCTCCGCACGGATGCCGTCGGCGTCAAGGCCATCCGCCGCGATGTCGACTTCCCGCAGATTGACATTGCTGTCGCCCTCCTGATGACTATGAACAAAGACACCACTGGTCCTCTCTCCGTTCACGTTGATGGTGAGGCCTTGCGCGTCGACGTTGATGTCGCCTTTCTCGCCCTCGTGCAGCGCAAAAATGCCCTCGGATAGATCACCCGTCACCGTAAAGGTGGCGTCGCGAACGTCGATATTCAAGTCACCCTCGCCTGTATGAATGGTGAAGAGGGCGCCGGTCGTGTCTCCCACCGTGTTGACGGTGAGGCGTCGCGCACCGACATTGACGTTGCCTTCGCTCGTGTGCAATCCAATGATGCCGAAGGCCAGATCGCCCATCGTCGAGATCGTGCTGCTTTGAACGTTGATGTTGATGTTACCCCTCTCGCCCAGGTGCTGCGCATGGATGCCGTCGGCTCTCAAGCCCATCGCCGCGAAGGTGCCGCCTCGAACGTCGATATTGATGTCGCCCTCGCCTGCATGAGAGCTGACGATGCCGTCGGCGAGCGGCCCATTCGTATCCACGGCGAGGTTCCAGGCGATGATGTCGATATCGCCTGCTCCTTCATGATAACTGTGGACGGCGAAGGCGCGTTCGCCCATCGTCGTGACGTTGCCGCCACGCAGTTCCAACCGGAGCAAGCCCGACTCCCCGTAGTGGCCGACGGAGATGCCCCTCGCGTTCGAGGTCACGTCTGCGGAGGAGACGACCGAAATATCGCCCGTATAAGCGGATTCGCCGGGAGTGATCCAGACGGCGCTGTAGCGCGGGTGTTCAGGGTCATCGGGAACGATGTAGAAATCATCGCCGGGATTCTCCCGGTCATAGTCGAGTACGAGATCACCGGTGAGCCGGATTGTGACGTCGCCGTTCGACTCGTCGGGGCCGTAGAAGATGTTGCCGCCTGAGGGGTCGTAATTGGAGGGCGAGCACGTGATCTCCACACCGGGTTCGGGAGCCCCGCACTCGTTTTCGGCCCGTGCTATTCCGCCGAAGTCAAGCAGGGCGACCATTCCCAGGACAATAGCGGTCTTCGGCGTCCATGCTCTCATGTCTCGCCCGCGGGAGTGGAGAATCGAGGGCCGAAGGGGACTGCATGTTTAAAACAGTCCAATGACGTCTCCCTTGGCATCGAGTCCCACGGCTTCGGCGGCCGGCACTCGTGGCAGGCCGGGCATCGTCATGATCCCGCCGGTCAACACGACAAGAAATTCAGCTCCCAGGGAAAGGCGGACTTCTCGAATGGGGACCGTAAACCCGGTGGGGGCACCTTTTTTGTCGGGGTCGGTTGAAAAACTGTATTGGGTCTTGGCCATGCAGATGGGAAACCGGCCATACCCCTTGTTTTCCAGTTCTTCGAATTGTTTGAGTACGGCTGAAGGAATATCCGCATCAACCGCACCATAAATCTCTCGCGACACGATCCGGACTTTTTCGGCAAACGGCAGGTCGTCGGAATAGAGGGGACGAAAGCCGGTGGGTTTGTCTTCGATCGTCTTCACCACCAATTCCGCCAACGCGACGGCGCCTTCCCCGCCTTTGGCCCAATGATTCGCCAAGGCCATTTTCACTCCGCGACCGGCGCAGACCTCATGGACCAGTTCCAATTCGGCCTTGGTATCGCTGGTGAATTCATTAATGGCCACCACCACGGGCACTCCGAATTTCTTCACGTTGTCCAAATGGCGGATTAAATTCGGCAGGCCGCGTTTGAGGGCTTCGAGATTTTCCGTTGTCAGTTCCTTGAGATTGGCTCCGCCGTGCAGCTTCAGCGCCTTGACCGTGGCCACCACCACGGCGCAGTCCGGCGTCAACCCCGCTCGCCGGCATTTGATGTTAAAGAATTTCTCGGCACCCAGGTCAGCCCCGAACCCTGCCTCGGTCACGACGTAGTCCGCCAATTTCAAGGCCGCCTTCGTGGCCACGACCGAATTACACCCATGCGCAATATTGCCGAACGGCCCCCCGTGCACAAAGGCGGGGTTCCATTCCAGGGTTTGAACCAGGTTGGGATTGAACGCATCCTTCAGCAACGCGGTCATGGCGCCGTGGGCTTTGATATCTTTGGCAAAGACAAATCCTTTTTGCGGAGTCTGCCCGACTTTGATGTTCCCCAACCGGCGCTGCAAATCGTGAATATCCGTTGCCAGACACAATACCGCCATGACCTCGGAGGCCGCCGTGATGTCGAAGTTCCCTTCCCTGGCAAAGCCGTTCACGGCAGAGCCAAGACCCGTGACGATCTGGCGTAACGATCGGTCGTTCATATCCATGATCCGCCGCCAACTGATCTGCCGCGCATCCAGGGACGGGTCATGCCCCCAATACAAATGGTTATCGACCATCGCCGCGAGCAGATTATGCGCCGAGGTGATGGCGTGGAAGTCTCCCGTAAAGTGCAAATTGATGTCGGTCATCGGTACGACCTGGGCGTACCCCCCTCCGCAGGCGCCGCCTTTCATCCCGAAACAGGGCCCCAAACTCGGTTCCCGCAAGGCTACCATGACTTTTTTCCCGATCTTCGCCAGGCCGTCGGTCAAGCCGACGGACGTCGTGGTTTTGCCTTCTCCGGCCGGAGTGGGTGTCATGGCAGTCATCAATATTAATTTCCCATCGGGCTTTGCATTCAATTCGTTGAGCACCGACAACGGAATTTTGGCTTTGTATTTTCCGTAGAGATCCAAGGCCTCCCGAGCGAGCCCTATTTTTTCCTGCGCCACCTGCTCGATTGGTTGGAGGATCGCCTTATTGGCGATTTCAATATTGACGTTTGTTTGTGTCATACCTCACCTCAGTCAGCCTTATTGACGTTTTTGACCCCCGGATTGTGAAAAAGCATAATGTGTTGCCAACGCCCCGACAACCAACGTCAGAAACGGGCCTGCCGGTCCACCTTACCCTTCCCGGCCAAGGTTTGGCATGTATCGGCAACGTATGCAGGAGATCGTGATGCGGGTTTGCTCTTTGGTTCTCAGCCTCATCGTCGTCGCAACGTTCGGGGGCACCGACATCGTTCTTGTAGCCGAAGCCTTGGAAGCGACGCATCATCCTGCTTTCCATCAAAGTTCTTCTTTGGAAGAAGCCTTGGCATGGAAATCTTCAACGCACTGCGAACGCGTTGTCAAGGATGGCGGTCGCATGGCCGTCCCCGTCCCCGTTCCCGACACACTTCGGGTCGGGACGTGGAATATCCGATGGTTTCCTTATGGCAGCCCACCGGACCGGCCGGATCATTCCATTGCACCGACCGACTTGGTCTGGCTGACGTGCACCCTTGTGTGGATGCAAACGGATATCCTGCTCATTCAAGAAAGTCTGACAACCACCAAGGCCCTGGCTGCATGGGACCGGGTGTTGACGGCGCTTGAACAACGAACGGGAAATTCCTGGCGATGGTCGGTTCAATCATGCGGAAGGCCGGAAGGGCACCACGTGGGCGTGTTGTGGAACACGAGTCGGGTGACGCTCTCTGCCATGCAGAGCCTCTGGCCCTTGAACAGTAAAGCCAAGTCCGCGCAAAA
Source organism: Nitrospirales bacterium (assembly GCA_020027535.1). GTDB lineage: Bacteria > Nitrospirota > Nitrospiria > Nitrospirales > UBA8639 > Bin75. The sequence goes on along the minus strand of JAHRAK010000065.1, from coordinate 15,122 downwards.
CCCGTGCGCGGGCGGACTCCGCCCCGGCCATTACGCGCGCGTTCAATCAACACGCCAACCGGGTGCAGATTTCCATGTGATCGGTCTTCACCTCAAGTCGGGCCCCACGGTCTCTGCGGTCGAAGCCCGACACGCGGCGATCAACCGGATCGACACCACGATTGCACGCTTTCTCGAAGAGGATCGAGACGTGATGATCCTCGGCGATTTGAATACCATGGGTGCCGGCGATCATCATTCACAACGGTCTGAATTGAAATACCTCAGGCGAATGGTGGCGAAAGAAGCGCCCGGATTCGACGATCTTTCCCCGAAGCCTCGTTGCTCGCATTATTTCCGCGGTCGGGGCGATTGGTTGGATCACGTGTTGGTCGCCAAAGACATGGCCGAAATGCGTACGCGGTCGGCTCGCGTCACCGGCTATTGTGCCGTGGCCGGATGCCGGCGAATCAAAGGGGAATACCCGCCCGCCTATCGACGACTGTCCGATCATTGCCCCGTGATCATCGAGATCGACAACCGGGACCTGGACTGACCATGAGCCAACCCTCACCCACACGATGTGCCTGGGCGACCAATGCGCTCCTGATTCAGTACCATGATCGCGAATGGGGCGTTCCCGTACACGACGACCGGCGGCTATTCGAATTTCTCATCCTGGAAGGTGCTCAAGCCGGATTGAGTTGGAATACAATTCTGCAAAAACGTGAAGCCTTCCGAACGGCCTTTGATCATTTTGACCCGGCGGCAATCGCCAGGTTCGACGCACGAAAAGTGCGGAACCTGTTGAACAACCCCGGCATCATTCGGAATCGGCTCAAAATTCAAGCGGCCACTTCAAATGCGCAGGCGTTTCTTCTCGTTCAAAAGGAAGTCGGCAGCTTTGATGAGTATATTTGGCAATTCGTCAAAGGGCGACCGATTCGCAATCGCTGGAAATCTCCCCAAGACATTCCCTGCCACACGCCGGTCTCCGAGGCCATGAGTCGGGACCTGAAACGCCGGGGGTTCACATTCGTCGGCTCGACGATTTGCTATGCATTCATGCAAGCCGTTGGAATGGTCAACGATCATACGACTGATTGCTTTCGCTACCGGACTTTTCGTTAGCCCTGATTTCTCACCAGCCTCCTGATGCTTTCTGTCGGCGGCAAAAAGCATGTCCCGGACTTTGACCCGGGATACGTCACTCGTTCTCATAAGAAAAGCTGGCATAACCTCTTGAAAAATAAAATTAATCAATATATAGTAGCTATTATTTATATAGCATACAGTATATTGAATAAATAATTAATTGAAAAATATAAAATATAGGGGTATAGTGTAGTTGGAATGGTTATTCCAAAATCATGAGTGTCACTAATATAGGAAAGCATTTCAGCATCAGAAAGATGCCGCTCTCAGATTCGATGGGTCATTCATAGATAGAGAATGACAGAGAGGGACATAGCGGTTTCCACCCGAAAGGAGGCACGTTATGGCAAGTCGAGGCACCATTGAACAAGAAGTCGCTATTTTTCAAAAACATCAGTACGAGGGACAAATACGATGGTTCGTTCGCGTATCCTGCAACTTTCTCGAACCACGAGTCTATGGTCCCTTCCCGGATGAGTTCGAGGCAGAACGGTTTCGAGAGGGTGCCGAGTTCGAACTCCGAAAATTGTTAGACTGCCAACTCCCCAGCCTCTCCGGTAACTATTGCCCTGCACTTCGTTAATAGAGTCGGATCCGTTTTCTGATGGGTCTACCCGCTGGCTGTCAGCGGGTATCTCTTGCATGTGCAGGCCGCATCCCTCTGACCGTTTCCCAGTCTGAACAGAGGGAGCGATTCTGTAAGTCATCCACCAATTATTCACAGGTACTTATTGTTCATTACGTAAATAAATTAGCATAATTTATTGTTTTTATTGTGAAAATGAATGTCGAGCCTATGCATCAACAAAAAATGGGGATAACATTGTGGATTCGTTTTGTACTATAAAAAAATGTAGGGCACAGAAGGTATTTTTGACCAATTTGTCTATCTTTTAGGCATAGGGACTTCATGGTCTACACCACAAAATCTAACCCTTGAGGGGGGGGGTACTTAGACGAACGGCAGAATGGACTTCATTCGTCCATTGCGGCTTCTTGCATGCCTTCGTTTCTGAATCGGACAACGAATACGCCATCCCTGATGGTCACCAATACTGCCGCCACGCGAGGGTCGGCAATGACGACCCGATTCAAGTCCTGAAGCACTGCGGTGACGCCATCCTGAGCCGGATGCTTGAGGACCTCCCCGCTCCAGAGTACGTTATCGATGAGCATGACGCCTTTGGGAGACAATAACTCCAACCCACGTTGATAGTAATTCAGGTAGTTCATTTTATCCGCATCGATAAAAATCAGATCGAAGCCACCCTCAAGTGTGTGCATCGTCTCGAGAGCCGGCCCAAGCCGTGACTCAATCTTTCCGCCAACGGGACTTTGGGCCCAATACCGTTTGGCCAATTCGGTGGTTTCGGCATCGATATCGCAAGTGATCACGGTTCCACCCTCAGGCAGCGCCTCGGCAAAGCACAGGGCGCTATACCCGGTAAAGGTGCCGATTTCCAGCACGTGTTTGGCCTCCACCAACATCGCCATCATTTTCAAAAACGCTCCCTCTAACGGACCGACCACCATTTGCGGAAGTTCTACGGAACGATACGTTTCCTCTCGGAGCCGTCGACGGGCATCGGATTCCGGCATCGAATGCGCCTCGGCATAAGCTTCAACGTCAGACGCGACCAACTCTTTCATCTGTCTCTCCTTTCTCGCGTTTTCCGTTATGAAGGGATAGAGCCGAATCAGATCTTCCCTGTTACCTTTATCATCTCCACCTTGCATTCGAACGTGGCGCTTTGTACAGTCCCTTTCGGCATGACCCACGTGCGTTGAACAACGAGAGGAACTGCACATGCCGAACCCCACACAACCACTGGCTACCTTAAAATCCAGGCTTCTGGAAATACAACATCTCAAGGATGCCGCAGCCCTGCTGTCCTGGGATCAAGAAACCTATATGCCGGCCGGTGGAGGGCAAACCCGTGCCGAGCAATTGGCCACGCTTCAGACCTTGGCCCACGACAAGTTCGTATCCCCGGAGATCGAAGACCTCCTGTCGCATCATATCGATCCGACAACCAGATTGGTGCAAGCCAACGGGCTCGATGACGCATCCAAAGCCCTCCTCCGGGAAACTTGGCGCGACTTCAGCAGGGCAAAAAAACTTCCATCTGATTTCGTCAATCGCCGGGAACGCGAATGCTCCCTTGCCCAGCAAGTGTGGGCCGAGGCACGCCGGCGCGATGACTTTATGCACTTTCTTCCCTACCTGCAAAGGGTCGTCGCCTTGAAATTTGAAGAGATCGACTACATGGGGTACGACAATTCCCCATACGACGCGCTCTTGGACACCTACGACCCCGGGGCCACCGTGGCCCAACTCCAACCGCTGTTTGCCACGCTTCGTCACGGATTACTCGAGCTGTTGAAACACGTCAGAGAAGCCGCTTCACCGCCGGACGATCGGATCCTGTTTCAAACCTACGACGAACAGCAGCAACTCGCGTTTGGAAAACTGGCGCTCCACGGCATGGGGTACGACTTCAACCGGGGACGGTTGGATCTCTCGGCCCACCCCTTTACCACGTCTTTTCACCCCACTGACGTACGCGTGACGACGCGCGTCTTTGAAAAAGATCTTCCCTCCTGCCTGTTCAGTTGCATCCACGAGGGAGGCCATGGTCTCTATGAGCAAGGCCTGCCCCAGGAGCAGTACGGTACCCCCTTGGGCGAGGCGATTTCTCTCGGCATTCACGAAAGCCAATCACGGCTATGGGAGAACAACGTGGGGCGGTCCAAAGCCTTTTGGACGCATTTTTTCCCCTTGCTTCGACAATACTTTCCGTCACAACTCGGAGCGATCTCCCTGGACGTCTTCCATGCCGCCTTGAATAGGGTTAAACCTTCTCTGATCCGGGTGGAAGCGGACGAAGTCACGTACAACCTGCATATTATGGTGCGTTTTGAAATAGAGTTGGCTCTGATTGAAAAACGGGTGGCAGTCAAGGACCTGCCTGATCTGTGGCGGGAGAAGATGCAGGAATATCTTGGGGTCACACCAGAACGGGATGCCGAGGGCGTGCTGCAGGACGTCCATTGGTCCTTGGGCGCATTGGGCTACTTTCCCACGTATACTCTGGGCAACCTCTATGCATCCATGTTTTTTCGGCAGGCCTGCCAGGACGTCCCCGCACTGGAAACCGAAATCCAACAGGGCCACCTGCTCTCACTCAAAGACTGGCTCAACCATAATATCCATCAGTACGGGCGGCAATATTCATCCACCGATCTCCTGCACCGGATCACCGGCCGCGTGCTGAGCGTCGAGCCGTTCCTGTCATACCTCCGGACCAAAATCGGGGACATTTACGGTTTCAGCATCACTCGATGACTGCAGCGGCGTCGGGGGCTGATTTCGGCTTGCCAGCCTCGTTCACAAAAACTTCCCTCACCTGACACCTCAGGATACAAACCTGTCCACCAAAGTAGCCGGTTCGTTTTGTTCCTCAGGACCATGCCTCCCTGCCATTCCGGAAGGAGGTAAACAAAAAAACCCTTATCAATCAAATGTTTTCCCGAACAATTTGTGTTCTCGTTTTTCTAGCACGTTCCTTGCTTTTATAAAAATCATCGGCGCTACTTTTTCTAACCATCATTTTTTAAAGGGGGAACAGCCATGAGACACATTCATCAACTAACCCGGTCCTACTTCACGATCAGCCTGCTTGCGCTGATGCTCATCGTCGGCTTCTCAGGAATGGGCTTCGCAGATACCGGCAAGGTGGACCTAAACGCCGCCACCAGCAAAGAGCTTCAACAATTGCCGGGAATCGGCAAAGGGTTGGCCAAGCGAATTGTCGACTACCGGACCAGCAACGGCCCATTCAAGAACGTGGAGGAATTAATGCAGGTCAAAGGTATCGGCAAGAAAACGTTCGCGAAGATGAAGGAACGCCTCGCGCTTGGGGACACCGCTGAGGTTGTCGCATCACAATAATTGAGATGCTTGCTTCATCGAAGCTGAGGCAACGGCAGCCTACGGAGTGGGGCGGGGTCGAATCGGCCCGGCCCCACTCCTCACTGTTTTTGCAGGATAAAATTTCCTCTCCCTTGATGGGAAAGGATTAAGGTGAGGGTGGTTTAAGGTGCGGGTGGCCAGGGGAGAAGGAGTCATGACAAGAGCCGGCTATGAGCCCAATGCTTTGTTCAGCAGAGACAAGGTCTTGGGAGGGACGGAAAACTCTCCGGTGACTTCGATGCGGGAGGGGACAAGCACGATGGAATGAAACGGAATATCCCGAACACACAATTTTTCTTCGGGTCGATCGACCACGCTGATTTCAACGTCTTCCACGGATTTCGTGATCTCCCCCACATCTTGAGGCCCATAGGTCTCGACGACTGATTGCAGGATTTCCATCACCTGTTCATTGGTCTCATCACCGGAAGCGACCTCTTCATCCAACAAAGGGGTGCACTCTTCCGCCGGACCGACGACGTCAAAATTCTGCAACCGTTCTTTCTTGCGCAGGGCCAGCAAATCATTATCGAGGTCTTTGCTGAAGGCCCCATAGGGAAATCGCATGAATTCGTAATGCAACCCGCGCACCCCTTTTCCAAGCATTTGCAACTCGGCCAGAAAAATCAGTTGTTGCACCTTCACGTCGCTGACCATGGAACATTCTTTTTCCTCAGCCAAGTGCAGCGCATACACCAGCAACGTCCGGTCAATCGTGATTTCGTGCGGTTTTCGCATAACGGGTGACTCAACAGGATGGTGATCCTAACGAGCCACAAGAAGACTCGTCAACGCGAGGAAAATACTGGTGCTTTTGGTCATTTCGTTAACGAGTCACGATTCCTGCTTGACCCTTGAAGTATATTCCGGTTTAATAGCCTTCCCATATCTGTGGAAATTCATTGTTATGGCGAAGCCCACCAAAGAGCTTGAGATTCTCAAGCAACATCTTTCCAAGAACAGCCTGAAACTGACCCGTCAACGTGAGAACATCCTCACGACCTTTTTGAAAATGGAACACGTGACGGCCGAACAGATGTATCGGCTGCTCTCCAAGAAAGACCCCCATATCGGCCTGGCCACGGTCTACCGCACACTGAAACTCCTGTGCGAGACCGGCCTCGCACAAGAGCAGCATTTCGGCAGCCAGACACAGTTCGACAACGTGGCCCACAAAGGGCACCATGATCATCTCATCTGCACGGTGTGCGATAAAATCATAGAATTCGAGAATTGTCAGATTGAAGAGTTGCAGGAAGAAGTCGCCAGGAAGAACGGGTTTACGATTCGCACTCATAAACTGGAGTTATATGGGACTCCCATGCAGTTGCCGAACGGCGATTGCAAAAATTGCGGGCGAGACTTGGTCACCACGACAAAGATAGGCCAACGTTGAAACAACGGATTCGCCGCAATCGTCCCGCTATTCTTCTTCGTCACGTCTTGTTGTTCCTGGTGGCGGCTCTGGCCTTCCTCTCCTGGGTCTTTGCCGGGGACACGCTGGTCGTCTACTCCGGCCGGGCCGAACGGCTCATTCAACCGGTACTCGATGCGTTTCAAGCCGAATCGGGCATCAACGTTCAAATGCTGACGGCAGACAGCACGGCGTTGATCAACCGGCTTCAAATGGAAGGGGCTCGGACGCCGGCCGACGTGCTGATCACCAATGACGCCGGAACCCTGGAACGGGCGCGTGAATTGCAGTTGCTCCAAACCACGACCATACCCGACCTCGCGACAACCATTCCCAGCCGCTTTCGGGCGCCGGACAACAGTTGGATCGGCTTATCGGGTCGAATTTGGGTGATCGTCTATAACACCACCATGGTCCGCCCGGGCGACATCTCCTCCATCCTGGATCTCGCCGACCCGCAATGGAAAGGCAAAATCGCGATCCCCAGTGCAGGCAGCGTCTATTTGCAGACCGGCGTGTCGGTGATTCGTGCGGTGAAGGGAGATGAAGTGACCACGGCGTTCCTGCGAGGCTTAAAAGACAATGCCGGGTCATTCGTCTACGGAAAAAATCGGCAAATCGTGGCAGCCGTGGCACGCGGGGAAGTGGCCGCCGGCCTGGTCAATCATTATTATATCAACCGCCACCTGGCCAAACATCCGGATGCGCCGATTGCCCCATTGCTGACGGATCAAGAGGATCAGGGCATGGGTGTCGTTCTCAATGCCGCGGGGGTCGGCATCACCGCGCAGACCAAACGCCTTGCGCCCGCTCAGGCGCTGGTCCGATTTCTGATCTCTCCCAAGGGGCAACGCATGTTTGCGAACGTGAACAAAGAATACCCCTTGAATCCTCACGTGACGGCTGCGCCTGAACTGTTGCCGCTTCAGAGTTTTCAGGTGGCCCTCGTCCCTTTAAGCCGGTTGGCTCAACTCCGCAATCCTACGATGACTGTCATTGAAGACGTTGGACTCCGCTAACCCCTTTCTCCCACTGTCATCGCTCCGTTTTCGTTTTCCTTCTCCGCTGGTCCTGCTCGGCTTTTGCCTGGCCATTGCGCTCATGCTGCCGTTGCTCTACGTCGCCTTTTCGGCCATGACGGCGGATCCGGCGGTATGGCGACGACTCTGGGCCACGCGGGTCCCGGAACTGTTCCTCAACACGTTCTCCCTATCCCTGGGCGTCGCGGTCATCAACCTGACCCTGGGCGTCTCACTCGCCTGGATCCTGACCCGCTATACTTTTGTCGGGTCGAAAATATGGGATTGGTTGTTGATCTTACCCTTGTCGATCCCTTCCTACGTCCTGGCCTATACCTATACGTACCTGTTGAAACGCGGAGGCACGCTGGAACAGGTCTGGCAAACCATTGCCGGGCCGGAGGCCGTGTTCTTTTCACCGTTCAGTTTCGCGGGCGCCGTGCTCGTGCTTGCCTTGAACACGTTTCCGTTCGTGTACCTGCTGGCTCGATCGGCTTTGAAAAATTTCAACATCTCCTTTGAAGAAGTCGCCCGTACGACCGGAGCCGATCGAGTGACGACGTTCTTCCGGGTGTCGCTCCCGCTCATCCGCCCGTCACTGATCGCCGGACTGTTCCTGGCGATTCTCTACGTCGCTTCTGATTTCGGCGCGGTTTCGCTGTTGCGCTTTCAAACCTTTACCTACGCCGTGTACCAGCAAATGACCGGACGATTCGACAACACCGCAGCCACCTGCCTGAGCTTGATACTGGTCGCGTGCGCGTTTGTTTTTCTGTTCGGCGAACGGTGGTTCCGGCAACGAAGCCGGTTCTACCAAACGACCAGCCGATATCGAAAACCGGTACCTCAACCCTGTCGTCCGCTCACGGCCCTGCTGTTCACGGGCTACCTGCTGCTCGTATTCGGAGCCGCATTCGGCCTGCCGGTACTTCTGCTCATTCAATGGACCGTCAAGGCCGCATCCGCCGGTGAGATTTCTCACGTGTTCATCGGATACGTGTGGAACAGTATCTCACTCTCAGGGATTACCGCCACCGCGGCCGTGATCTGTGGGATTCCCCTCGCCTATCTGGCGTGCCGACGCCAAACCTGGGCCAGCACCTTTTGCGTGCAAGGGGCGTATACCGGCTACATTCTTCCCGGACCGGTCGCCGCCCTCGCCGTCCTGGTCCTGGTCTCACAAACCGTTCCCCAACTGTATGGCACGATTCTCGTCCTGCTCATGGCATATCTGGTTCATTTTCTCCCGGCAGCCTTGCAAGGCATGGAGTCCACCCTTCAGCAGCTCACCCCGAATCTCGAAGAAGCGGCGCGAAGCCTCGGGGCTCGATCCCTTCGAACCTTTTTTCACGTGACCCTGCCGTTGGTGCGCGGTGGATTTCTCAGCGCCTGGATCCTGGTATTCGTCCAATGCATGAAAGAATTGCCGGCGTCACTCCTGCTGCGGCCCGTGGGATTCGATACCCTCGCCGTCAGGATTTGGCTTGAAGCCAGCGAGGAACTCTATCAATTGGCCGCTCCCCCGGCTTTGCTGATCGTGGTCATTACCATTCCGGTCGTGTTACTATTGATGCGAAAAGACCGGACGTAACCACGCCACGCACACCCTGCCATAAGTTCATCTGCGGCAAGCCCTGCGGGCATCATTCCTTTTATACGGTATGACTCCTCCCGACGATAAACCCATTGTGCTCGCGTTGCAGAACGTGTCCTGCTCGTACGAAGCCGGCACCCGGGCTCTGGAGGAGATTTCCTTCTCGGCGCGGAAAGGCGACATCATCTGTTTGTTGGGGCCATCCGGATGCGGGAAGACCACCACGCTTCGGGCCATCGCGGGGTTTGAACCGGTTGCCTCAGGCGAAATCAGTCTGAACGGCGCCATCGTCTCGGCGACGGACCGGCACGTCCCTCCCGAACGAAGGCGAGTCGGCATGGTGTTCCAGGACTATGCCCTCTTTCCTCACTTGACGGTACGGGATAACGTGGGCTTCGGGCTGGCGTATGCCACGGCGGACGACCGTCGAAGCCGAATTGACGAAATGCTGTCTCTCACCGGACTTTCAGAACTTGCCCGGCGCTACCCTCACGCGCTGTCCGGCGGCCAACAGCAACGTGCGGCATTGGCGCGCGCCCTGGCCCCTCAACCCGTGCTGCTCCTGTTAGACGAACCGTTCAGCAACCTGGATCCCGATACAACCGAACGCATGCGCGTGGAACTCCTGCACCTGCTGAAAACCACTCAAACCACCGCCGTTTTCGTGACGCATGATCATGAAGAAGCCTTTGCCATGGCTGACTACGTGGCCGTCTTGAATAACGGGAAACTCGAACAATACTCGGCACCCGAAACCATGTACCATCTTCCGGTTTCGCCCTTCGTCGCGGAGTTCGTGGGGCAAGCCGACTTCATTCCCGGAACCATTCGCGATTCCGTGGTCGTGACTCAACTCGGCGAGTTTCCGGTGCCCAAAGCCTACCGGGGCGATTCCGAGGTCGTGGTCATGATTCGACCAGATGACGTACACATCCGTGAAAACAGGGATGGTGACGGAACCGTAGCATCCCGTCAGTTTCGAGGTTCGGAGATCATCTATGGAATCCGCTTGGATTCCGGCGACTTCGTACACAGCAGCGAAGCGTCGACCCGGTTCTTCCCTCTCGATTCGAAGGTGGAGTTGAAAGTCATTGCCACCCATACGGTCGTATTCGACAGAAAGGCATGGACCACGCAACGCGTGTTTTGAGCTGGCATCACTTGAAAAAGGCCCGGAGGCTCGATTCGCAATCTCATGATTCAGTGTTTATAATGTTTTCATGGCTGAGGTTGCCTTGCCGGAAAAAATGAACTTTTTAAACCCTCTGTCGCATCGCCATTTTCATAACGACTGAACATTGGTAACGTCTTTTTCTTTTTAGGAGGAACCGAACATGAGAATCCCTGACTCACCTCGCTGGTTTTTGCCCGTTTCGTTATTAGCCACTTTCTTCCTGCTGGCTGCCGTTCCGGTTTTTGCCGACCCTCATGGTTCCATGCAGGGACATTCCAAGAGTATGTCTTCGAGTTCATCCCCTCATGGCACATCCGGTTCTTATGGCCGTGACGGGCATCCCAAAAAATCTTCGTCTCAGGGGTATGAAAAACACCACTCCAAAAGGCCTGGTGACCGTGGGTTCGGTTCCAAGCATCCCGGGAAGCATCAAAGCGCGGGGGAATTCATTACGCATGTATTGAAATTCAAAGAAGGAATAAGCCTTACGGCCGAACAGGAGCAGAAACTTCATGCGCTGAAGACGGATTACAAGCGAAACCGGATCAAGATGAAGGCCGAAATGGATTTAGCCAATATCGACCTGCATGAAGTCCTGAAAAACGAGAAGGCGAGTCTTGCCAACATTGAAGCGGAACTCAACAAGCTTCATGGCTTGAAGACGAAGCTCTACATGGTTTCAATCAAAGCCAAACGGGATGCCAAAGCCGTGTTGTCCGACGAACAACGATCACGGGTGGACAAAATTCACGAACGCGTTAAGTCCCATGGCCGCAATATGGGGCATCCCAGCGACTATTCCAAGTACAAGAAAAGTAAGAAAAGCATGGGGCACGGAACCAACGGTCACATGAAGTAACTTGTTCCGTTGCTATGTTCTACAGAAAAAGGGCCGCTTCGTGCGGCCTTTTTTCTAGCACAAAGCCTCTCCAAGCCGATTACGGCTGTGGATTCAACTGCAAGCGGCCCTGTAAGCCAGAAGAGACGGACACGGTTCCGTCCGCAGCGACGATCACGCCTTCGACTCCGGGCAGGCGTTCAATCAACGCCATGCCTTTTTCCGGACCCATGACGAAGAGGCCGGTATCCAGGCCGTCGGCCAGCACGCCGGTTTTCGCCACGATGGTCACGCTCTGAGAGAGACGCGCGGGCTGGAGTGTTTGAGGATCGAGAATGTGATGATAGCGAATGCCGTCTTTCTCGAAAAATCGTTGATAATCGCCTGCCGTGGAAACGGCCTCATCTTCGAGTTCGAGCTGCCCGATCGTGATCCCATTTTCCTTTCGGGGATGTTGGATGCCGAATACGAACCGTTTCCCATCGGGCAGGCGTCCAAAGGTCTTGATATCCCCGGAAATGGCGACCACGCCAGCCGAAGCCCCGGCTTCCCGCATCACGCGGGCCGCGAAGTCCGCGGCATATCCCTTGCCGATGCCGCCGATATCCACCCGCATGCCGGACCGGGCCAGATACACGGTACCTGCCTCCTTGTTGATATGAATGGCGGAAAGATCCATGAGCGGACGCGTGTCTTCCAATTCGTCACGCGTCGGGATACGCCCTTCGCGACTGACGTTCCAGGCCTCTACGGCCGGACCGATGGCAACGTTGAAGCCTCCCTCCGTCAACCGGGCCATTTCCAAGGAATGCTCCAACAGTTCCATTGTTTCCGGACCGGCCTTGACGGCGCGTTGCCCTGCGGCGGCGTTGATCCGTGAGAGTTCGCTATCGGGAATCCACGTGCTCAGAATTTGCTCCAGGCGATGTATTTCCGCAAACCCCTGTTCAATGGCAGCGTGGGCCAATTGTTTGTCCGGAGCCACGGCAGTCAGAAAGACCAGGGTGCCCATATGCATCTGGCCGCGCTTGACCACGTGCGGTGAAGCGGCATGTCCGGACAGGGCCGGCCAACACACGAACGAGACACCCAAGAGTGTCAGCAAGGCGAGACGTATCGGTTTCATTATTGTAGACGGCAGCTTATCGGCGACGGAAATATCTGGCGTTCGGTTGCCCGTCAACCATAAACCCTCGTGTTTCGAACGTCTCGGGTTTCGGCAGGACCGTTGCAATGGGCGTTCGGTCCAATCCAAGCTCTGCGGAAAATTTCTTTGAAAACTCCGCCTCCCCTTCGAGTACACGGATCCTCACGAGCCGGATGGTGCGAGGCGTTTCAAGCTCGATTTGCCACGAACCCAAATACGCCATTTTTTTCTCGGGCACGTCAAATGTCAATTGGACATGGGATTCCACCCTGAATGGGCCTTCACTCAATTGCAAACGGTCAAGAACATACCGTCCCGCCGGCAGCCTGATGGCAAACACTCCCGATTCGGTATCCACGTTCACCCGGGATCTTGCTCCGGTCTCTTCATTCGTCAGGAGAAAAAAACGCAATTTGGCGGGAAAACTACGCGGATGAGGCCCCTTGGTTTCGACTTGAATATAGCCGAACGCCAATTGACGAGCCGAGAAGTCCGTGGAAGTCTCCGGAACCCCGGACACACAGCCCGTCGCCAGAATAAGAGAAAGACCCGCCAAAAAGAATTTTCCACCCATCATGGCCCTGCGCCGACCTTGTATAGATGTTCATTCGTCCGACCATCTCTCATCAATGAGGGGAGCGTGACATGAGAGCCAATCGTCTCATTCTACCAATACGAGCAACGGGTTGCAGTCATATTTTTTCATGACGAAATAAAGTTGACAGGGTACTGGAAATTCTGTATTTTAATAACCGTTATCAAAATCAATTCAAATAAAAACAAAAATCATTTTTATTTTTGTCAATTTGCGACGAATTTACTAAAGTCTCATTGCGTTCCTTTTTCATTCAATGAATTTTGACAGAAACACCCGGTGGCTGGGCAAACCTCTCAAGCCTGCCGAAGCCAGATGTGAATGCGGTCAACTCATCGCAAAACTCCGTGGGGATAATCTCGAAGTCAAGTGCAAACGCTGCAAACGGATTGTCACCATTTCATACAACAGTCTGAAGGAAAGTGAAGTCATCTTGGCACCATGCGCACAGTAGTAACAAAGTGAGTTGCAGTTAAGGAGGCCGACGAGTCTACTGAACAAAACACCATAAGCCGTAACTCGAGGACCACAAGAGTCCCTTTAGTGATCAAGAGGACCGCAAGAGTCCCCAACAACAAGGAGGTCGTCCGATGCGACGATTGTTGATCACGGGGGCAATGATGGTCCTCATGATTGTGCCACAAGCGACAGTTTGGGCTGAAGATGCGGAATTCACTCCGGCCCAAATGAAACAGATACGCAAAATGTTTGAAGAATGGTCAAAGCAACAGCGCCAACAACAGCCGCCACCGGCGGCGGGAGCGGTGGCACGGCCGCCGGCCCCGCCAGCCAAAATGGGGTCTTCCGTGCCGGGCATGGGCGACACCACAAAGCAGTCGATCCGGTACGGCACGGAATTTTCGGGTGGTAGCGGCCTGCAGGGTGGACGGACCATCTACGCCAGACCCTTCGTCAAGGCGCCGAAAACCATCCTCGGTGGTTACATCGACTTTACGCTCACGAAATGTGACAACGGGGGAGCACGGGATTGTGACCCGAAGTCGGGATTCGACCAGGAACGCTTCGTGCCGTTCTTCTATTCCCAGGTCACGGACCGACTCAGCGTAGCCGCCGAACTCGAAGTTGAACACGGCGGCCCCCAGGGCAACCAATCCGACGGGGACATCAAGATGGAATTCGCCACCATGGACTACCGGTTCAACGATGCATTCAACCTGCGCGGCGGCATCATCCTGGTTCCCATGGGCCGGTTCAACCTGATCCACGACTCGCCCTTGAACGATTTGCCTCTTCGGCCGATGGTGAGCCGTTAGATCCTGCCTTCCACGTTTGCCGAGAGCGGGATCGGCTTTTTCGGCACGGTCTATCCGAGCGCGCTTTCCAAGATCGACTACGAATTTTACGTGGTGAACGGCTTTAACGGCGATAACGGCCAGTTTCGGGACGGAAACGGAACACGAGGATCTCGCGGAAGCCTGAAAAAGGATAACAACGAAAACAAGGCGATCGTCAGCCGTGTCTCGTTCAGCCCGCTGTTGGGAGTCGAGGTGGCCGGGTCCGTTCACCACGGCAAATGGGACAAAGATGACAAGCATGATTTGACCCTGTGGGCCATCGACGGGGCCCTGCAACGAGGTCCCTTTGAACTCATGGGTGAAGCGGCCTGGGGCAACACCGAAGGGCCCAAGTATGTGGTTGTGTCGGAAGGGACGACCGTATTCACTTCGGATGATGACGACTCAGCGAGGCGCCGACTTGAGACAAAAGACGACAAATTATTCAGTACCCCCTCAAACATGTTCGGATATTACGTGCAATTGAATTATCACTTTATGCCGGAGGGGCTCACCAGAGCCCTGCCCAGCTATTTCGGCCAGGACTCGACGTTTACGGGCATCGTTCGTTGGGGAAAGGCGGATGCCAACACCGATTCCGATATCAATAACTCGACTGACGAAGAACGATTGACCCTGGGTCTCAATTTCCGGCCCATAGAAGATTCAGTTATCAAGTTGGCCTATACGTGGAACAAGAGGGGCGTGAACAATCCTGCGGGAGCCACGGATCACAACGGATTCCAGTTCAACTTGTCGTCGTACTTTTAACCGAAAGGAAGCTTCACCCTCTATGGGCAGGCATATTGTTCTTTCCTTGTTTCTGGTCGTTTCCACGGTGGGGTGCGCCGCGGTTTCCGGCGCGCCCCACACCGTGAAGGCAGCCTGTTCCTATGGCCAAGCCTGGGCCGTGGCCCTCTCGAGTATGGACGAATTCGT
>JAHRAK010000044.1 GCA_020027535.1 Nitrospirales bacterium | reverse complement strand
GAAAAGGAAAAGCCCGAATCCGGGTTTTCCCTCTCAAGGCTTGAACGAAACCGAATGATCGCTCAGCTTCCTTCTTCGTGGATCTGTTCGCTCAGGTAATTTTCCAACCCGACTTGCTTGATGGTTTCCAACTGCGTTTCGATCCAATCGATGTGCTCTTCTTCATCCTTCACCATGTCTTCCAGCATGTGACGCGTCGCAAAATCACCGACCTTTGTACAATGCCGGATGCCTTCGGTGAGCATTTTGACCATGGATTTTTCCTTGTCCAAATCCGCTTTCAATTGTTCCGGCACGGTTTCTCCGATTTTGACCGTTCCGAGCCGCTGCATGTTGGGAAGGCCATCCAGGAACAGAATGTGATCGATCACGTGTTTGGCATCTTTCATTTCCCCGTAGCTTCGATCCAACACGTGATGATGCAAGCGCTCATAGCCCCAGTTCTTGCACATTTTGGCGTGCAAGAAATATTGATTGATGACCGTCAACTCTTCGGTCAACAGCTTGTTGAGAAGATCAATAACTCCCTCTTTGGCTTTCATGGCGGCCTCCTTTCTTTGAGTTCGGCCTGTATTTGTCAGTAATGCTTTCTCATCCTGGAGTCATGAAAATCGTTAAATTTCAATTCTCAACTTGTTTTCAAGTTACTCCCCTTTTTTGCCTATGTCAATAGAAAATACTAGGTGTTCATACCTAGCATTGATTCTCTTTATCAAAGTCGCCGATTCGGATTCTCAACGTCTTGGCGCGCCGGCGAAAAGGGTTTTAAGAACAAGGATCAAGAGACTCAAGTTGACCCATATTTTTGCCCGGTGCTACTGTCGCTTCCATGGCTGATCCGCACCCGACCCGGTCTCCGAACCGTCTCATTCACGAGACGAGCCCTTACTTGCTGCAACACGCTTACAACCCGGTGGATTGGTATCCCTGGGGTCAGGAAGCTCTCCATTTGGCCAAAGAACAGGATAAGCCTCTCCTCCTGTCTATCGGGTATTCCGCCTGTCATTGGTGCCACGTCATGGAGCGGGAATCGTTTGAGAACGACGAGATCGCCACGCTCATGAATCGCCATTACGTCTGCGTCAAGGTTGACCGTGAAGAACGCCCGGACCTTGATGAGATCTACATGCAAGCCACCATCGCCATGAATCAGGGAAACGGCGGCTGGCCCATGACGGTTTTTCTGACGCCGGACCAGCAACCGATCTTCGCCGGCACGTACTTTCCTCCGACCGACAAATGGGGCCGGCCCGGCTTCGGGACGGTCCTCAAAAAGATTGCCGAAGGCTGGGAACAGGATCGTGCCGCCATTGCCGAAAGCGCCACTCGTTTTACCGACCGGTTGCAAACGTCCATGCGCGTCCCCGCTCCCACGACGGTCGGGCAACAGGAGCTTGACTCAGCGGTCGAGCAATTTTCAGCGGACTTCGACCCGATCTATGGTGGTTTCGGCCAAGCCCCCAAATTTCCGCCGGCCACCGGTCTTGCTTTTCTTCTCCGGCAATACCAACGAACCAGGACGGAACACGTCCTTCACATGGTTTGTAAAACGTTGGATGCCATGGCCTGCGGCGGCATGTACGACCACGTCGGCGGAGGATTTGCCCGGTATTCGACGGATGAACGCTGGCTGGTTCCCCACTTTGAAAAAATGCTCTACGACAACGCGTTACTTGCCAAGACGTATCTCGAAGCGTTCCAGGTGACCGGCAATCTCGATTACAAGCACGTGACCTGCGAAATTCTGGATTACATCAATCGAGAGATGACGTCACCCGAAGGCGGTTATTATTCCGCCACGGATGCCGACTCGGAAGGCGTCGAAGGGAAATTTTTCGTGTGGGATCCCGAACAAATCCGGGAGGTCGTCTCATCGGAGCAGGACGCGGTCCGATTCTGCACGTATTATGATATTACCCCTGACGGCAATTGGGAACACCACAGTATTCCCAATACCCCCCACACGCTGGGACAAGCGGCCGAGAAACTTTCCTGTTCCCCTGAAGAACTTCGACGGACGATCGACCGGGTCAAGCCACTCGTGTATGACGCGCGGCTGAAACGCGTGCCTCCGGGGTTGGACGACAAAATCATCACGGCCTGGAACGGAATGATGATCAGCGCCATGGCCGAGACGGCACGGGTCTTGAGACACGGCCCTTATTTGGAATCCGCCT
This sequence comes from Nitrospirales bacterium, assembly GCA_020027535.1. Taxonomy (GTDB): domain Bacteria; phylum Nitrospirota; class Nitrospiria; order Nitrospirales; family UBA8639; genus Bin75. Next base: position 35,083 of record JAHRAK010000044.1, on the reverse strand, counting down.
GCCGTGCCGCGGACTTTCTGCTCAACGTGCTCTCCCGTCCCGATGGAGGCCTGTACCGCACCTATCGGGCAGGCAAAGCCCATCTCAACGCGTATCTGGAGGATTATGCCTATCTCACAGAGGCGCTCATCGACGTGTACGAGGCCGGGGGTGATGAGCGATACCTCACGGAGGCCATTCGATTGGGCGAACGACTGTTGCACGATTTTCTCGACAAGAATCACGGTGGATTCTTTACAACGGCCAACGATCACGAGGCCCTCATCCTGCGAGGACGTGAAGGACCTGACGGCGCCACTCCGAGCGGTAACGCCGTGGCGGCCATGGCCTTGGCCCGCCTCTCTTTTCACCATGACCGTGAAGATTTTCGAGAAGCCGCCACGCAGGCTATTCGGGCGTACGGACAACAGATCAGTCGCATACCCAGGGGGTTCGCCAAGACGATCATGACGGCGGACTTCCTGTTGCGCGGCCCGGTAGAATTGGCATTCGTCGGAGCGCAGGCCGATCCGGGACATGACCGGTTACTCGACGAGGTGGCCCGTCATTTTGTTCCCTATCGCATCATTGCACACGGAAACCACGATGCCCGCGAGTCCCGACATCCACTTCTGAAGGGTAAAGACCTCGTCGACGGACAAGCCGCCTTATACGTGTGTCGAAATTATACCTGTCGCGCCCCTCTCACCGATCCGAAAAACGTGGCACAGGCCTTGACCGACGCGCCTCAAGGAGATTCGATGTCGCGCACGCTGGCCTCTCCGGGCATCCCGGGAACGGCCACCGCTCATGGCACCGCTGCTTACGTGTCCCGGATCATGGCGCGTTCTTCCGACTCCGTAGCCCATGGCTACACCACCTTGGGGTCCACGGGCCTCACCAACTCCAGGATCGGGTTCGGCGGCTACAGAACGGGGCTTGACCAGGAGGACCACCGGGCCGCACTCATGAAAGCCATCCGGGAAGGCTGCAACCTCATCGACACCTCCACGAACTATGCGGACGGCGACAGCGAACGCCTGGTGGGGAGCGTCATCCAGGAATTGCTTTCCCAAAAAGAGTTGTCTCGCGACAACGTGATTGTCGTCTCCAAAATCGGCTACGTCCAAGGGAAAAATCTGCAAACCGCCAAGACCAGGGAACAGGCCGGGCGGGCCTATCCCGAAATGGTCAAATACGGGGAAGACATCTGGCACTGTCTCCACCCCGAATTTCTCGATGACCAACTGACGGGCTCCCTCGATCGCCTTGGACTCGCCACGCTGGACGTCTGCCTCTTGCACAACCCCGAATATTTCCTCTCCGACGCGAAGCAACGCAAACTCGTCGTTGACGCCTCCGCTTTGGACAAACTGAGAACCGAATTCTATCGCCGCATCGAGCAGGCGTTCGTCTATTTTGAGCAACAGATCGAGTCAGGTCGCATCCAATACTACGGCGTCTCTTCCAACACGAGTACGGCCGGACCCGGCGATCCGGAAGCGACCTCACTGTCGCGCATGATCGAGGCCGCCCAACGCGCGGCCCAACGGACAGCCAGGCCCCACCATGGGTTTCGAGTGCTTCAATTGCCCATGAATCTCTTCGAATCAGGAGCCTTGCTGACCCCTAATACCGGGACGGACCAAACGACCACCGTATTGGAGTTTGCACAAACCCACCACATTGCCATACTCGTGAACAGGCCACTCAACGCAATACCGGCTGAACGCCGGGGAATGATACGACTGGCCGACCCCCAATATGAACCGGTAGACACACCCTTTGAAACGCAACACCAGGCCGTCGTGACGTTGGAAGAAACGTATCGGCGGGAATTTGCTCCGCTTATCCCCTATGCGGGAAAAGGACTGGAACCCAAAGACTTCTTTTCCCTGGCTGACGAACTTCTCAATCTCCGATCCCGAATCCATAACCTGGAACACTGGGATCAGATCGAATCACAGATGATTGCACCGCATATCAATCAGGCCTTTCAGGCAGCCGCCAGACACCTGAGCCAGGACAAAGCAACAGACTGGGAAAATTGGCGGACCCGTTACGTCTCCAAGCTGCTTCTCTTACTCAAAATCGTTCGGCAGGAAGCCGCCAAAAAAAGTGAACAACACATTCAATCGATCACCGCAACGCTCGATCACTTCCTTCCGGACGAGAAACGCGGAGAACCGTTGTCACGAAAGGCGCTGTGGAGTTTGACCAGTACTCCCGGTGTTACTTGTGTGTTGAACGGTATCCGTACGACGGATTACGTTGAGGATTCTTTGATGATCCTCGGATGGGAACCCTTGCAAAATCCCCGGGCCATCTTCGAGAGCATGCAATCTCACTGACGACGGCCAAACCCTAGTCGATCCACATCCGACCGATTACACGTTTCGCACCCAGATTCTCCACAAACGAGATACATTTTCCCATTCGCGTCCCGGCGAATAGTTGCTCAATTCGAGCGGAACGGGTTTACGATCCGTCGTACGCCGGATCAGGCTGTCTCCAGAATCCAGCTTCATGGAAAGCACAATCGCGCCGCCGGAATCCGTTCGGTAAATGTTCATGTGATCGTAAGCCCGCAAAACGACTGGGGCCGGATGCCCGTAACGATTACGCCGACCGGCGGACACCACCGCGGTCTCCGCATCGAGCCGTTGAATCCACCGCCGATTTAACGAACTCTTCGCTCCATGATGTGGAATTTTGACGACGGTCGCCGACTTGACCAGTGGATGGTGGATCAATCTCGTCAGGGCTTCGACTTCCGCATCGGCCGTCAGCAAAATCGAGTGCTTCCCACACGTGACACTGAGAACCACGGAAAGATTGTTCAGTTCGTGTCCACGAAGTTCGTGCAACGTGGAACCATTTTCCGCCAACGGCGGGTTCAGCGATACGAGCCGACAAGGCCCTTCCTTGATCATTGCTTCTCCTTCCCAGGCAATACGTTCCACGAGTCCTTTTTTCTCGAGAGCATCATGGAGTCGTTGGTAAAAGCGGTTCGTTCGTTGAATCCCGTTACTCCAGTAATGATCGATCTCGAAGTTTGCGATGATCCAGGAAAGTCCTCCCACGTGATCCAACTGAGGGTGAGTCGCAATCACGTGAGTGAGGCGTCGAATGCCTTGATCCCATAAATACGGTCCCACCACCATTCGGCCTATATCCCAACGTTCATAGGCGGCCCCGCCGTCCACCAGAATCGTTTCGCCGCCGGGAAGTTCGAGGACCGTGGCGTCACCCTGGCCAACGTCCAAGAACGTGACGCGCAACGCATCATCCTCAAACACGTTTCGCGGCGACCACACCCACCACAACAGGAAGAGGATCAGCGCACTCCCGCTTATGACTCTCAACGCCAGTTTCTGGCTGAGCAACGCGACCATGAGACAAAGATAGAATCCTGCCATGGCAAAAATTGCCGGTGACGCCACGTGCCATTTGGCACCGGGAACCGTCGCCATCATGCCGACGACGGACGTCAGGCCGTTCATGATTTCCTGATGAACCCAGCCGAAGGGCAATTGGTCGAGCCCTCCAAGCAAGACGATCATCGACGCACCGAGTCCCAACGGCACGACAAGCAAGCCGACCAGGGGCACGACAACCGCATTGGCAAAAATTCCCAACCAGGCCACCTGGTTAAAATAGTACGCGACGAGCGGAACGGTCCCCACGGTGGCTGCAAGGGTCATCAACGCATACTGCTTTGCCCAATGTTTCAGTCTGACCATGACGGATTGGGGCATTTCCTCTTCCTCGAAGTCACTCTTGCCCCAACGAAACACCAAGGCAATGGCCAGAACGGACACGTACGAGAGTTGAAATGAAAGATCATAAATCGCCTTGGGATCCGACAGGGTCGTGAACAACGCGGCTATACCCAACGCTATGAGAATTTGCCGCTCGTGACCGATCCACACCGCGAATAGATACAACAAAATCATCAGCAACGACCGGACAGTCGCCACGTGGGCTCCCGATAACAGCGTATAAAACAGGACCATGGGGATGGTGACCAACACGGCAAGTTGCTTGGGCGTCAGGACGCACGAGAGTCTCTCCAGCCATCGAGCCGGCATGCGGCGAGTCATCCCTCTTACGCCCAGAAACGAGACAAAGGCCAACAACCCCAAATGCGAGCCTGATATGGAAATAATATGGACCGTCCCCGTCGTCATAAAATCGTCACGGACGTCCGGATGGATATCATTCTGCTCTCCGACGATCATTCCCAAGAATAAGCCGCGAGCCGGCTGCCTGAGCGTTGCGATGGCAGCTTGGCGCACCTGATTCCGCCAACGGTCAATCTGCGACCATACTCGTGCTTCGACGTCGAAGACACCCGGAGGTTGAACCTGTATCCGGTCAGGGCCCCTTACGAATGCTACCGCGTGAATTCCACGGTCTCTGAGGTAGGCGCCATAATCAAATCCACCAGGATTACGCGTGCCGAAGGGCTGGCGTATTCGAGCACGTACCTTGACCCTGTCTCCTCGAAACACATCCGTATCAGGTTCACATTCGTCACCGAACTTGCATGGAAGCCAAGTCAAACGAAGATTCCCACGGACCTGACGGCTCCCTGTGTCCTGTTCGACGGATTCCACGGCCACAACCATTGTCACCCGACCAGGACCGTGCTCGACCGGCGCCGTCACAACACCGGAGAGCGTCATTTCCCGTTGTCCGGCATGGAACGGCAGATCAACGCCGTTATGCTTTCCCGCGTCGAGCAACCAATATCCCACGCCCAACAGAATACAGGCATAGAGAATGAGTCCCTGCTTTCCGGAAACACGCGTCTTGTTCTCAGACCAAGTCAACGCGCTGGCGGCGATGACCAGCAGGATCAGGATGGTGAGAGGAAGAAAGAAAAGCCAGGACCCCAGAAGGAGTCCCACGAGAAAGGCAACAATGCCGGAGAGAACTACGCTGGAAAGGCACCCTGATAATTTATATAAATTCTATCGTTCAGTCAAATATGAGAATCGGAGCCCCTTCATCCGATTGCGGCCTTGACCACCCTGGCCAATTCATCCGCGACTTCTCTGATTTCCGAATGATCCTGGCCTTCGACCATGACCCGTACCAAAGGTTCGGTTCCGGAATACCGAACCAGGATCCGGCCCGTCCTGTTCAGCCGTTCTTCACCGGAACGAATCGCCTGACGCAATTCCGGAAGAGATCCCAAGTCGGGTTTCCAATTCACCTTGACCCCCAACAGGACTTGAGGAACGGTCTCTATGCATTTGGTCAGTTCCGAGACGGGAGACCCGGATCGCTTGACCAACCTGAGCATTTGCAGGCCGGAAATCAGCCCGTCACCGGTTGTATTATAGTCGAGAAAAATGACGTGTCCCGATTGTTCTCCGCCAAGGTTATAGCCATCGGCCAACATACGCTCCAGGATGGACCGATCGCCAACGGGTGTTCGGACCAGATTAATCCCGTTTTTTTGCATGGCCGATTCAAACCCGAAATTACTCATGACGGTTCCGACAACGGTATTGCGGTTGAGCCGGCCTCGTCGCTGCAGATCCAGGGCAAACGCGGCCAGGGCCTGATCCCCGTTGACCACCTCACCTTCTTCCGTCACGAACACGGCCCGGTCGGCGTCTCCGTCCAACGCAATACCGATGTCTCCCCGACGCGCGCGAACGGCCTCTTGCAATCGCTCCGGGCAAAGGGCTCCATACCCCGCATTGATGTTCGTGCCATCCGGTTCATCCCCGATGACGGACACTTCAGCACCCAATTCCCGTACCACTTTTGGAAAGACCGAATACCCGGCACCATGCGCACAGTCGATGACCACCTTCATCCCCTGAAAATCCATCTCGCGCGGCAAGGACCGTTTCACGAATTCGATATAGCGTCCTTCGGCATCGGCGATACGAAACGCCTTACCGATTTCATTCGCCGTGGGACGAAGATGTTCAATCTCGTTCGACAGGATCAATTCTTCAATGCGCAATTCCAGTTCATCGGGAAGTTTGAAGCCGTCGTGTGAAAAAAACTTGATCCCGTTATCCTGGTACGGATTGTGGGAGGCCGAAATCATCACCCCCGCATCGGCTCGAAGGCTGCGCGTCAAAAACGCCACGCCCGGCGAGGGCATCGGCCCGACAAGCAAGACGTCGACCCCCATGGAGCAAATGCCGGAAATCAACGCCGATTCCAACATATAGCCGGAAAGACGGGTGTCTTTGCCGATCACGATTTGATGATGCCCTGCCCTGCCCTTGAACACGTAGGCCACGGCTCTGCCAAGCTTCAGCACCGTCTCACTATTCATGGGCTCCAAATTGGCAACGCCCCTCACCCCATCGGTTCCGAATAACTTCCGCACCTTGCCTCCTGACACGTTATCTCCCATCAAGCCCGGACAATGGCTTCCGACATTCTCACCACTTCGCGGATCGACCCGACGTCATGCACACGAACGATGCTCGCCCCACCCAACACCGCAGCCACGACGGCCGCGGCGGTCCCCATGATGCGTTGATCGATGGGTTGACCGGTCACCGTCCCGATAAAGGATTTATTCGACACTCCGACCAGGACGGGACGACCCAACGGCTCTAAGGAACCAAGTCCTTTCAGTAAGGATAAGTTCTGTTGCGCATTTTTTGCAAACCCGATTCCCGGATCGATCAGCATTTGCTCGCGGGCGATACCGATTTCCTCCGCGTGTCTTATGCGACTTCCCAAATAATCCCGTACTTCCTCGACTACGTTGTCGTATTCGCAATATTCCTGCATATTCTGAGGCGCACCTCGCTTATGCATCAGCACCAGACCGGCCTTAGTCCGTGCAATCACGTGACCCATTCGGGGATCGTTCTCCAACGCACTGATGTCGTTGATGAGCACCGCGCCCCAGTCAATCGCTCGTTCAGCAACCCCAGCCTTGTGGGTATCGACCGACAACGGAACCGTTGCCCGTTGTCCGATAACCTCGAGGACCGGCTTCAACCGGCGAATCTCCTCGCGTTCGTCAATCGCCGTCGAACCGGGTCGCGTCGACTCGGCACCGATGTCAACCAGATCCGCCCCTTCACTCACCATCTCTTCAAAATGAGCCAAAGCGCGTTGAGGGTCGAGAAAGCGCCCGCCGTCGGAAAAGGAATCCGGGGTCACGTTTAAAATGCCCATTACCAGGACGTGACGGGAACAGGGAATCCTGACGTGGCAGGCTTGCAGGTATGCGAAGTTTACCTCATCCATGGAGAGCCCACGTGCGAGGCCCCGGTCAAAACCGGGGCAGGGTCACTCACGATGAAAGTTGGAGACGCTTACAAAACAACGACCGATGAAGAAGACCAAAAATACCCAAAGAATTGAATCGGCAGGGATGGTGTGAATCAAGGCCGGAGTGCGCTTCCGTTACACTTGTGCCGGCTCTCGAACAATGGTTCCTCGATTGATGATTTGATCAATTTCCAAGGAATCCAAGACTTCTTTCTCCAGAAGGGCTTCGGCCAAAGCCCGTAGGGTATGAATATGTTCCGTGAGCATTCGCTTCGTCCGCTCATAGGCTTCCACGATCAAACGCTTCACTTCATGATCGATTTCCAAAGCCACTTGATCGCTAAAGTCACGACGTGTCGCAATTTCCCGGCCCAGGAAAATTTCCTCATCCTTTTTGCCGAAGGTCAATGGCCCCAATTTGTCACTCATTCCCCACTCACACACCATTTTCCTGGCGAGTTCGGTAGCCCGTTCAATGTCGTTCCCCGCACCGGTGGTGACATTTTTCAAAATCAGTTCTTCGGCCACACGACCACCCAATAAAATCGACAGGGTGTTATAGAGAAAATCCTGGGAATAACTATGCCGGTCATCGATGGGAAGCTGCATGGTCATGCCCATGGCACGTCCCCTCGGGATAATCGTCACTTTGTGAACGGGATCGGCGCCCGGCAATAATTTAGCCATGAGAGCGTGTCCTGCCTCATGATAAGCGGTCGTGCGCTTTTCATCTTCACTCAGGACCATACTCTTACGCTCCGCCCCCATCATGACTTTATCCTTGGCATTTTCAAAATCGATGAGTTCCACCAATTTCTTGTCCAGTCGAGCGGCCCAGAGCGCCGCCTCGTTGACGAGATTTTCCAAATCAGCCCCTGAAAAACCAGGCGTTCCCCTGGCAATCTGATCGAGGTTCACGTCGGAAGCCACAGGCACCTTCTTGGTGTGGACTTTGAGAATTTCCACTCGCCCCCGCACGTCGGGACGATTGACCACCACTTGTCGATCAAACCGGCCTGGCCGCAACAAGGCGGGGTCAAGAACATCGGGACGGTTCGTGGCGGCGACAAGGATCACTCCTTCGGTCGTATCGAACCCATCCATCTCCACGAGAAGCTGATTCAGGGTCTGTTCCCGTTCGTCATGGCCACCGCCCAACCCCGCGCCGCGCAACCGCCCGACGGCATCGATTTCGTCAATGAAAATGATGCAGGGCGCATGTTTTTTCCCCTGTTCAAACAAGTCACGCACGCGAGACGCTCCGACGCCCACGAACATTTCCACAAAATCAGAGCCACTGATGCTGAAGAACGGAACACCCGCTTCTCCGGCAATGGCTTTCGCCAAAAGGGTTTTTCCCGTTCCCGGAGGGCCGACGATCAAGACTCCTTTGGGGATTCGCCCACCGAGTTTTTGAAACTTTTGTGGATCTTTTAAAAATTCAATGATTTCAACCACTTCTTCCTTTGCCTCTTCCACACCGGCCACGTCTGCAAAGGTCACTTTTTTCTTTTTCTCGGTCAGGAGACGCGCCCGACTTTTTCCGAACGAGAGGGCCCGATTGCCGCCGATCTGCATTTGCCGCATCAGGAAAAACCATAATCCGAGGAACAGGATAAACGGTCCCCAGGTCACGAGAAACGTAATGTACCAGGGACTTTCGTCCGGCGGCCTGGCTTCGATCTGCACTGACTGTTCTCTCAGGGCATTGACCAAGTCCGGATATTCAACGGTATACGTCCGAATCCGGTTTCCATCTTTCAAAACCGCACTGATATGATTGTCCTTCATGGTGACTTTGGAAATCTCTCCCCGCTCGAGATGGGCCATGAAGTCAATGAAGATCACTTCTTCTTCCGGTGGATTGGACGGCACGGTGAACAGGTTGAAGAGCAGGATCATAAACAGACCGACCACCACCCAAAAAAGCAGATTTTTGACGCGAGAATTCATGAAAATGTGTTCCTTCTCTCTCTCAACCCTACCCGGGCAATTCGAAACGGCTTAGAAAACTTCAGAAATCTTACCATGGGGATCACGCATCTGCAACCGGCTCCCCTTTATGTAAGCCCCGCCAGACAGTGCGATGCGACCGTAAACCCGGTGTTCCTCAGGTCTTTTTCCCGGCCGCACGAATCCGGACGACGGCAATGTGCCTGGTATCCTCGGTCACTCGAAATCGGTGATCGGAACGATACCCACCAACCCAAAGGATCCCTTCCGGAGCCACCACGAGAGGTACCTTGCTTCGCTCGGTCCGGTCAACCTTCGCATCCGAGAAAAAATCCTGGATCTTCTTTCGTCGTCCTCCCATCCCATAAGGGAAAAAATAATCGCCGGGCTTCCAGGATCGAACGACCAATTCGTGACTGAACCGATCCGCATCCAGGTAGGCCACGGAATCGGTCCGTCGGGTCGGGATCGTCTTCGTAGCCTTTATCTTGCCTTCAATGGTCTGGCCCGTTACCGGCCAACGGAGCGACCCCGGAAAGGACCAGGACCATTCCTCTTGCAAACGGCGGTTAGGACCCACGGGAACTTTCACGAACGTCACCTTGTCATATTCCCTGACGATGTCCAGACCGGCAACACGACTGGACGAACCCGACGTTCCGTGAACAACGCGCTGTAAAAGAATATCCACGTCATCGAACCTGAGCGGGCTCGGCTTGTGCCATAAAGCGCCCACCGTTAAAAGGATCATTCTCCGTTGAATGGGTACGGGAAAGGTTAACAATCGTGAACGACTCCACACGATACGATTCTTCGTGCGGCCGACCTCGACCGATTCCAGCGAGGCCTTCGCCACCTCATCCAAATAATGATGTTCCTCACGCAGAATGGCCGCTTGCCGGGAAAGAACGCTCACCACCCGGGGATTGAACGTCTTCAACAGGGGGATTAATTCACGGCGAAGCCGATTCCTGACGTACTTCGGGCTTTCATTACTCGAATCGACGCGAAACCCACAGCGTTTTTCGTCAAGATACTGCAAAATTTCAGATCGACTCACCTGCAGAAACGGGCGGATGATACACGGTTGCCGCTGAGCCGGCATACCCGATAGCCCGGCAAGCCCGGCGCCTCGCAGCATGGACATCAGCACGGTTTCCGCCTGGTCATCCTGCGTATGCCCGACTGCGACTTTGGTGCCCGCCCACTCCCTGGCGACCGCCTGCAACTGTTCGTATCTTCTCTCACGCGCAACGGCTTGGACCGACTCCCCTTTTCGTTCCCGGAGAAGCGGTTTCAGGTTGATCCGCTTTAAGAAAAAAGGAAGGTCCAGCTGCAGGGAGAGGTGCTCGACAAACGTCGCGTCACCCAGGGATTCTTCTCCCCGCAACCCATGCTCAACGTGAGCCACGGCCAACGCCAGCTCCAAGCGATCCCGCCAGGCAGACAAAACCTGCAAAAGGGCAACGGAATCCGCGCCTCCGGACACGGCAACCACGACCCGGTCTCCGGGAGACAAGAGACCGAGTCGCCTGACGTGTTTCAACAACGTGTATTCAAAAGCCAACAGGGCGGGCATCATCACCACCGATAGTGATCGACCTGCGGGGGGAGATTCGAATTATTCGGCAAACGCGCGTCGAGTCTGCTGAATATCCTGCGCGATTCGCTCGGCAAGCTGCTCGGAATCTTCAAACAGTTCATCGCCTCGAATATAGTGTAAAAATTGAACTTCAACAGGGTGTCCGTACAAATTGCAGGCGGCATCCAAGACATGCACTTCCAGCAACCGTTCCCCTTCTCCAAACGTGGGACGCGTCCCAAGATAACTCACAGCGGGAAACACCGTATCCTGCCACACCATCTTCGTGGCATAGACCCCGTCCGGCGGGAGCACCCGGTCTTTGTCCGGTCGAAGGTTAGCCGTCCGATAGCCCAACGCCTGCCCGCGACGGTCACCTTCAATCACCGTGCCTTTCAGGGAATACGGGCGGCCCAGACATTGCATGGCTGTTTCCACCTTCCCCGTTCGGATGAACTGGCGAATCCTTGTGGAACTCACGATGGTTTCCCGGGAACTCACGGGTTTGACGAGATGAACCCGGAAACCGGCTTGTCCGGCCAAGTCGCGCAGGGTTTCCGTGTTTCCCGCCCGGTTTTTGCCGAAGACAAAATGCTCTCCCACGAACAGATCTTTGATGCCCAGCCCATCTCTCAGGATCGAAAACACAAACTCTTGCGGGCTTAATGCGGCAAACGTTTTGGTGAAATTCAACACCACGAGGTGCTCGACGCCTTGCGTCTCGAACCAAGCCAACTTTTCCGAAGGGGACGTCAAAAATTGAAAGGTGGTTCCCGGACTCAACACCAACACCGGATGAGGATCAAAGGTCAAGACCATCGGCGTTCCCTGCTGTTCACGAGCGCATTGAACGACGGTGGCCAGTAATTGTCGATGCCCGATGTGCTGCCCGTCAAAATTGCCGATGGTCAGTACCGGATTGGGCGGCAGGGGATCAGTTGGAAGCCCGTGCGAAACCTTCATGGGGTAGCGGCGTTCAAGAACTTGGCGGCATCCTTGGCAAAATAGGTGAGGATGAGGTCGGCACCGGCACGCTTGATGGACAGCAGCGTTTCCAACGTCACTTTGGACTCGTCCAGCCACCCTTGTTGAGCGGCGGCCTTGATCATGCTGTATTCGCCACTGACCTGAAACGCAGCGACGGGCACGTCCACCTCGGCCCGCGTCCGCGCAATAATATCGAGGTAAGCCAGCGCCGGTTTGACCATGACCACGTCCGCACCTTCCTCCACGTCGGCCTGTACTTCACGGACGGCTTCACGAGCATTCGCGGGATCCATTTGATACGAGCACCGATCACCGAAGACGGGACTGGAAGAAGCCGCTTCCCTGAAAGGCGCATACAGGCAAGAGGCATACTTGGCGGCATAGGACATGATGGGCACGTGCTCGAACCCCCCTTGATCCAATTCGTCACGGATCGCCGCGACTCGCCCGTCCATCATGTCGGAAGGCGCCACCATGTCGGCTCCGGCTTCCGCATGGGTTTTTGCCATCAGGCGCAGACAGTCGAGGGTTTCATCGTTCAGGATGCGACCGTCTTTCACGATGCCGCAATGCCCATGGGACGTATACTCATCGATACAGACATCCGTCATCACAAAAAGTCCCGGGAGATGGTCCTTGAGCGCGCGGACGGCCCGCTGCACGATCCCGTTCGGATCATAACCGGACGACCCGCGTTCATCCTTGTGATCAGGGATCCCGAACAGCATGACCGCCGGAACGCCCAGCATGTGGACGTCAGTCGCTTCCTTGAGCAGACGATCGATGGACCACCGGAATTGGCCGGGCATCGACAGAATGGCTTCCTGCTGATCCGTCCCTTCCTTCACGAACAAAGGATAAATCAGGTTGCTCGGCGCAAGAACGGTTTCCCGCACCATCCGCCGAAGAGGCTCGGATTCACGCAAGCGCCGCATTCGTTGACGAGGAAATCCCATCACCTATCCATTGGCCAAACGGTTTCAGACTCTCTCGTGCTTTCGACTCATTGAGCGATACCACCGCCGCGGCATCACCAGCGCCACGATTACTTCCTCGGAAGATTCGTCAAGAACACAACCAGATCCCTCACGGAGATCAGCCCGACAAGCTCCCCGTCTCGTGAGACGCCCAAATGCCGGACGTGCTCTTTGGCCATCAGGTCATTGGCATCCAACAGCGTTTTGTTTTCATCAATTTTCAAAACGGGCGCCGACATGATTTGTTCGACGGGCGTCCGGTCAGAATCCAACCCCGCCGCCACCAACCGCCGGACGAGATCCGTATCGGTCAAAATCCCGATGATTTTCTTATCCCGGGAAACAAACACACTGCCGATACCATTCTCCTTCATAATTTCTGCCGCCCTCCGGACACTGGTGTCGCGATCAATAGCCACAAATTTTTCAGCGGGGACCATAAACGATTTCACTGGAACCATAAAATTCTCCTTGGATTAACACGCGTCGTTAAACAAAAAAATGCCCCATCCTCCACGGTTCATGGGCTTTCGACAATTCATACGCCGTTAAGAGGGCACCTCGTGCCTGACGTAGTCGACCAGCGACTGGACCAACGCCGGAATCGTATTCTGAACAGCCATGACGTGAACGTCCAAACCCATTTCCCGAATGGTTTCCGCCGTAATCGGCCCGATGCTCGCAATAATCGTTCCATTCAGATGTGTCTTCACGTCACGGACTCCGTCGAAGAGTTGGAAAAAATTCCGAGCGGTTGACGAGCTTGCAAACATGACGACGTCGATCGAGTGGTCACGAAACAATTGCTGAACGTGTTCCCGTTCGATCGCCGGCACCACGGTCTTGTAGACTTTCACGACTCGCACAAACGCCCCGGATCGCTGCAACTCGTCCGGCAGGATCTCACGGGCTTGCGCCGCCCGGGCGAGCAACACCCGCTGACCGGACACGCCGGCTCGCTTCAGAGTCTCGATGAGCCCTTCAGCCTGGTACGTTTCCGGCACCAGGTCGGCGTCGATGCCGAATTGTCTCACCTCCTCGGCCGTCCGGGGTCCGATACAACAGACCTGCAACCCTGCCAACGCCCGCGCGTCGCGACCACGGTACCACAGGCGTTGCATAAATGCCTTTACCCCATTGACGCTGGTAAACACAAGCCATTGATAGGTGGCCAGTTGCTCGATGGCTTCATCGACTTCCGCCCAATCGTCGGGGGGGCCGATGTCGATGGTCGGACATTCAACCGGTTCTCCGCCTCGAGCCCGGATCAGATTCGACAATTCCGACGCCTGGGCTTTGGCGCGCGTCACGAGCACGCGTTTCCCGAATAGGGGTTGTGTCTCAAACCAATTGAGTTGCTCGCGCAACCGGACGACTTCCCCCACCACCACCGTGGCCGGGGGGCGAATATCAGCAGATTTCGCACGATCGACAATATCCCGCAAGGTTCCGACCACCGTCCGTTGTGTGGGATAGGTCCCCCACCGGATCAGCGCCACGGGAGTATCCACGGATTTCCCTTCCTCAACCAACCGGGAAACGATCATGGATAAATTTTGGACGCCCATCAAAAACACCAGCGTCCCCTCCGCGGCGGCGAATCGCGGCCATTCCAACACCGTCTCTTCCTTAGCCGGATCTTCATGCCCCGTGATAAAGGCCACAGTCGACGCCAGGGTTCGATGCGTGACGGGAATTCCCGCATACGCGGGCACCGCGACCGCGGAGGTCACACCCGGCACCACTTCAAAGGGAATCCGGTGTTCGACGATCCACTCGGCTTCTTCCCCGCCCCGTCCGAACACGAAAGGGTCTCCGCCCTTCAACCGGACCACGCACTTCCCTTCACGAACCTTCTGCAGCATTAATTGATTGATTTCGTCCTGAGGCCGATAGGTCCCGCACCCGCGGCGCCCCACGTAAATCCGCTCCGCCTCGGAGGAGACGTAATCCAACAACGCAGGATTGGCAAGATGGTCGTACAACACGACGTCCGCTTCCTGAAGACAGGCTTTGCCGCGAAGCGTCAGGAGACCGGGATCCCCCGGACCCGCCCCTACCAGGTAGACTTTAGGTTGAAGCTCGGCCATTTACTCGCGTCCATAGATTTGCTCTAAAATACGTGTTCCTCCCTTACCCAGAATCCATTTCCTGGGAAGATTCGACACAAACGTGACCAGATCCCTCACGGAAATCATCCCGACGAGTTTTCCGTCCCGCGAGACGCCCAAATGCCGAACGTGCTCCTTGGCCATCATGGCATTGGCATCACGAATCGTCTTGTTTTCATCAATTTTCAAAACGGGCGCTGTCATGATGTGTTCGACGGGCGTTTGGTCCGGGTCCAAGCCCATCCCCACCAACCGCCGGCAGATATCCGTATCGGTCACAATCCCGATGATGACCCTATCCCAGGTGACCAGTACACTGCCGATACCGGTATTCTTCATAATTTTCGCCGCTTGCCGGACACTGATAGCACGATCAATGGCAACAATTTTTTCAGCGGAGACCATAAACGATTTCACCGGAACCATAACATTCTCCTTGGATCAGCACGCGTCGTTCAACAAACAATGCCCATCCTCCACGGTCTTAGGGGCTTTCGATAATCCATTTTACACACGTCCATAGATTTGATCCAAAATCTGCTTTCCCCCCGCGTCCAGGATCCGCTCGGCCAAGGCCGTACCGAGTGGGGCAGCCTGATCCACCGGTCCATCGATCCGATCACGAATGACGTGCGTGCCATCGACGCTTGCGACAAGTCCCTCGAACCGCACCGTTTGGTTCTCGACGACCGCATGGCCCGCGATCGGCACCTGACATCCCCCCTCCAATCGATCCAGGAAGGCCCGTTCGGTCGAAACCGCAATGAAGGTCCCGTGATCGTTGATTGGGACAAGCAACTCTCGAACAAACGTGTCATCCAGACGCGACTCAATGCCCAAGGCTCCTTGACCGACAGCCGGAAGACTCAAGGTCGAAGGAAGATACTCGGTCACGTGGCCGGCCCAACCCAACCGGGTGAGACCCGCCGCTGCCAAGACGATCGCATCGTAGGCGCCTTCCTGAAGCTTTCGAAGACGGGTGTTCACGTTTCCTCGAAGCATGACCACGCCCAGGTCCGGGCGGTACGCCAACAACTGGGCTTGCCGCCGGAGGCTGCTGGTTCCCATCTTCGCACCTGCCGGAAGATCCCGGAAGGCCACGTGGTCCCTGGTCAACAAGGCATCCCGAGCATCCTCTCGCGCCGGGACACAGACAATGGCCAGTCCCTCCGGCAACACTGAAGGCACGTCTTTCATGCTATGAACCGCGAGATCGATGTCTCCCCTGGATAACGCCTCCTCGATTTCCTTGACGAACAATCCTTTCCCGCCGATTTTGGCTAACGGCACGTCGAGAATTTTATCGCCGCTCGTTCGAATCCGTTGAAGCCGGATCGACACGGATGGAGCAATTTCCTGAAGTCGAGCCTGGACCCATTCCGCCTGCCAGAGGGCAAGTTGACTACCGCGTGTTCCAATGACGAGAGACGTCCGCCGTCCATTCGTGAGACTCACTCTGATTCCTTTATCAGCCCTGCCGTCCCCGTGGCACGCATCGACCCTACAAACCCGAAGCCTGCCGGGGCATCCTTTCTTGTTCCGTCCCTTCAGCCGGCGCGGGCGAAAGCGCATCCGTCGCCACGTCTTCCGCTTCCAAATCCTGTACGTCCTGAACGTTCACGGATTCCTGCCCGGGAAGACTTTGTCCCAAATCATAAAACCGTCTCGCTGCTTCGATATATACCAACCCATTGGAGGATTGGGCTGCAGACTTCAACGCCACCAATGGGCCGTGCAGCAGTTTATTGACGATCCCCGAGGCGAGCCCTTCCACGGCTTCCTGCTGTTGCGGCGTCAATGTCCCGAGCCGGCCGAAGGCTTTTTGCAATTCCGCCTGTTTCAGGGCATCCGCACGTTTGCGTAACGCGACAATCGTGGGAGTCGCCTTTAACGACTGGAGCCATTTCAGGATGACTTCAACTTCGTCTTTGACGATACATTCGGCGCGGGTGGCTTCCAGCATGCGCTCTTCACGGTTCTGTTCGATATGCGATTCAAGATCGTCGATATCGAACAGGAACGCATTATCGACTTGGCGCACGTCAGGATCGATATTGCGGGGAACAGAGACGTCGATCAGAAAAATCGGCCGGTTCCATCGTGCGCGAACCGCCCGTTCCACGTCCTCGGGACTGATCAGATAGTGGGACGCCCCGGTCGAACACAGCACAATATCGGCCCGGTGCATATTCGCGCGGAATTCTTCAAAGGGAATCGACAGCCCGTTAAACCGGGCGGCCATATCCGCCGCACGCATCGGGTCCCGTGTGGTGAGCAAGACCTCGTGGACTCCGTGATTCACCAGATGTTGCGCTGCCAATTTGGCCATTTCTCCGGCCCCGACCAGCATAACCGTCCGCGCCGCCAGGTTGCTGAACACTTTCTTGGCCAGTTCGACTGCGGCATAACTCACGGAAACCGCGTTTTCCGCAATCCGGGTTTCCGTGCGGACACGTTTGGCCACGGAGATCGCCTTTTTGACGAACTTGTTCAAGATGACCCCGGTGGCATTATGGGTCAAGGCATCCTGGAAAGAATCCTTCACCTGGCGCAGAATTTGCGGTTCTCCCACCACCAGGGAATCGAGGCTCGAAGCCACGCGAAACAGGTGAGTGATGGCCCGATCCTCCGCGTGACAATACAGACGAGGCAGTAATTGTTCCGCGGACACCGAAAAATGCGTGTCCACGAAAAACTCCTGAATGGCGGAAAACCCTTGCTCCACCTGGTCGACGACCGCGTACACTTCAACGCGATTGCAGGTCTGCAACAACATCCCCTCACGGATACCCGCATGCGCCATAAGCCGATTCAGGGCCTCCCCCATCCGGCTGTTGGGAACCACAAGGAGTTCTCGAAGCTCGACCGGAGCGGTTTTATGACTCAGTCCGACAAGGATGATATTCATCAGCTTATGGGAGAACCGTTCCCTTTTAACACGACCCCGAGAAACGTCAACAACACGCCGGCGAATCCCACGATCGTCAGATAAGCCGCCTTTTTTGCTCTCCAGCCAACGGTCACCCGTCCCATCAGGACCACAAAATAAAACGCCCACGTCACCAGCGCCCAAATCTGTTCGGAATTCCAGCTCACATAGGAACCCATCGTGATCTGGGCGGACATGGCCCCCGTCAGAATACCCATGGTGAGAAATGGGAACCCCAACAAAATCGAACGTTGGTTCAGCATGTCCAAAACATCCAACGGCGGCAACTTAAAGGACAAGACGTTGAATTGTTTGGATTTCAGCAACCGGTCCTGCATCAAATACACCACGCCTGCCACAAAGGCCACGGCAAACCCGACGGTTCCCAACATGCTGAGTGTGACGTGGACCCACATCGCTTGAAACATGGGGTGAAGAACCGGAGTTTCCGAAGGCAGGATCGCCGTCGATACCAGTGAAAGGAAGGCAATGGGGAGCATGAAGGCACCCAACACGTAAAGCCGCTGAAAAAGGACAACCAGCAAAAAGACAAAGACCAGGGACCACGAAAAAAACGATAAGGCCTTATGGAACGTGACCCATTGCACTTCTTCTCCGGAAAACACCTGAACGGCCAAGACAACGGTATGGATGGCAAATCCGATACACGTCACGGCAAGCGCCACCTTGGCAAGAAACTCAGACCGCCGGAGCAGGTACACCAGGGACAGCAAGATCCCAATAAAGTACAGCCCCAACGTAAGTTGCAAAAAGGCAACGGTCATCGGTACCACCGGAAAATAGTGCTATACACCTAGTTTGGAAGTATAGATAGGCCGTTTGCAGATAGCAAGAAAGGAAAGGATGAAGCGGGACATCAACGTGTGGCGAAAGAACGAGCCGTTGATGGATCAGCTGCCCGACCCTGCCGTGGCACCGCCGCACACGTTCATGACTTGTCCCGTAATCGACGCCGCATCAGCTTGGCAAAGAAAAATCGCCAGGGCGACCACCTCCTCGACCATCGCCATCCTTTTAATGGGTACCGCCGCAACGGCCTGGGATCGAAAATCTTCAGCCGGCATCCCCAGAACCACCGCTATTTCTTCGATACCCTGGCGAGCCATGTCGGTATCAACCCAGGTGGGACAGATGGCATTGACCGTAATGCCCCGCTCGGCCACTTCGAGCGCCAGGGCTTTGGTAAACCCGAGTATGCCGTGTTTGGCAGTACAATACGCCGCATAACCGGGGACACCGAACCGGCCAAGGACGGAAGACATGTTGAGAATGCGACCATGGGCGGGATCTTTCATATGGGGCAAAACAACTTTCGAGCATAAATAGGAACCCGTCAAATTCACATCAAGAATATTCAACCAACGCGTATCATCAGGATCGTCCATCGGAGTCCTGCCTGAAACACCGGCATTGTTGATCAAAATATCAATCTGTCCCCATTCGTTCACAACGGATGCAACAAGTCGCTCCACCTCGCCACGATGAGTCACGTCGGCGGGCACGCCCATGGCGGTTCCGCCCTGTTCATGGATCCGGGCAACCGTTTGCTCAAGGAATTCCGCACGCCGCCCGCACACGGCAACGCGAACGCCTTGATCCGCCAAACCCAGGGCGATTCCCCTGCCGATTCCCGATCCGCCCCCCGTCACAAGAGCTACACGACCTTTCAACATCACCCGTTTCCTCCCTCGCTCATACCCAGCACCGGTTTAACCGGCAATCCAGTGTCTTTTGCCCCCTCACCCTCACCCTAGCCCTATCCCCTATTTCCCGCTTAATGCGGGAAATAGGGGATAGAGCCCGTAAGTCGGGTTAGCGTAGCGTAACCCGCCATCGTAACCTATTCCCCTCCTTTGTAAGGACGGGAACTTTTTCCGAAGAGGGAAAAGTTGGGAGGTAGAGACCATCCTCAGGACGGCGAAACCCCGTACTTTTTGGGTGGTTGACTCTACCCCACCTGACCTTCTCTTACAAAGGGGAGAAAAAACGGCCTTTCTTTCTTGGTTCCCCTCTTGCGGTCAGCCCTTTATTTTGTCAACGACTCCGTGAACGTTTACAATGGCTGCCCGTACGCATTACCCAATCTACCAGAGGCTCATTCATGCCGGGAACCTTGTATCTCGTCAGCACACCGATCGGAAACCTGGAAGATCTCACCTTCCGAGCCCATCGGATTTTACAAGAAGTATCGGTCATTGCGGCGGAAGATACCCGCCATACCCAAAAACTGTGTCGCCATTACAAAATTCAGACACCCCTGACGAGTTATCATGATTTCAACAAAGAAGAAAAAACTCAAGTTCTCCTGGAACTTTTAAAAGAAGAGAAGTCCATTGCCCTCGTTTCTGATGCCGGCACCCCACTCATTTCGGACCCGGGCTACTATCTGGTGACCCGAGCCATTGCCATCGACATTGCCATCGTTCCGGTGCCGGGTCCCTCTTCGGTGATCGCCGCCCTGTCCGTTGCCGGATTACCCACCGACGCGTTCACGTTCATTGGATTTCTGCCAAAAAAATCGGTGGCCCGGACCCGTCTCCTGCAAAGCCTTCAGGAAGATTCCAAAACCATTATTCTGTTCGAAACGCCCCATCGCATGGAGGCAACGCTTCTCACCATCAAGGAAATCTTCGGAGACCGCCGGATCGCCATTGGCCGCGAACTCACAAAAGCCCACGAAGAAATTATTCGTGGCACCGCACAGGAAATCCTTCTCTCCAAGCCATCACGAGTGTTCAAAGGAGAAATGACGCTCGTCATCCAGGGAAAAGAGAAAAGGAAAAAACGAATGAGACAGGAACAAAAACCGGAAGTCAATCATCGCCTTTTTGAATGAAAACACGATGATACGAGCCGACCAGTTCACGGCGAATAATGGTATAACCTTCGTTTTCGACGCTCTGTGGGACGTTTCTGATGGGTTCGCCATCATCCAGAAAGACCTCCAGCACCTGACCGGGTTGCATCGCTTCGAGCCTCAGTTTGGTTTTGACAAAATTATAGGGGCAGATCACGCCCCGAAGGTCCAACATCGCGTGGGGGTCAACTTCCTGACTCATTGGCTATGGCCTCTTGATTGAAGCGATGGACGCAACCGGTGATCTCGAAACCCGTCACACAAACAAAGAGAGCGTGCCGACGTGAACGCCGACACGCTCTCTTTCGATCACAACTTTGCTCGCCGGGACCAGTCTCTTATTGAACCGTCCCTTTGTTCAAGGTCTCCCGCTTGTCACCATAATCGGTGGCAACCGTTGGCTTATTTCTACTGTTCACGGTATCCGGTTGCGGAGCGCATTGCCAGCAAGGCGCGGCACCCGTGATGACGCCGACGCTGGAGGTGATCCCTCCCTGCACGGCACCCTCTTGCAGCCCGCCCTCAGGAACACCGGTGTAACCGGCCGTCGGTGTCGCAATACCCCGATAGTTTGTGGGATCGGGACGTTGCCCTAACCCACCACCGAAGTCAGGATTATCTGCGCCACCAAGCACCTGGGATCCTTCGAGGACATACACGGCACGAACCATTTTCCGACCCGTACTGAACTTCTGCGTTGCAGTGGTTTCGTCAACGGCGGAAACGGCAACATAATCCCCTTTGTTCACGGCCTTGAGGTTTTCCATGTTGGTTTCGGCATCAAACCACAATTCCTTCAAGTTCAAACCACCACGAAGGGTCTGACGTTCATCATGGGAACTTCCGCCCATGTCTAGGTACAGTTTGCCTGCGGCATAATCAACTGCCACCACTTCGCCTTGAATCGTCTCCGGGGCTGAAAGATAGCGTTCCATGTCGTCCTGATCGAATACACGGGCACGCGTTCCGGACCCTTGAGATTCTCCAACCCCGGTGCCGAACCCGGAGTGTTGAGGCGCACGCTCTTGCGCAAAGGCCACGCTCACTGAGCCGACAAGAATGATTGCTGCTCCAAAATACCTTAACTTCCGCATGTGGCTCCTCCTTAGGAAGTGTAAGTTAATAATCGAACACTAATAATAAGGAATGATACCTGAAATAATCCATCCTTCCTCTGACTTAAGTTTTCTTCAGACCTAAAGCCCCACAACTATAGTGATCTCCTCACACAGTGTCAAGGGGTTTCTCTTCGAAATCTTTACACGGCGCCAACTCCAAGTGAACCTCCCGGTTGAGGCTGGCAGGCTCTCTGATTGATCTCTTTCTGCGTGCGCCGCCGATCAAGAAAAACCAGTGTCTAACTCATTGAAAAACAGGATTAGTGACAAATGGTGCCCGGACCGAGGGTCGAACTCGGACTCCCTTGCGAGAACCAGATTTTGAGTCTGGCGCGTCTGCCAGTTCCGCCATCCGGGCATGACCGTCATGGATTCCTGTTTTCTAGCATGATCTCCGGGCAACGTCAATCAACCGGCGTCTCCTTTTCAGGCTTTGACCCGGCATGGTAAGATTGTGGCCGGGGAGCACGCACTCCCAACGGACATTACGCGTTCAGCCACACAAGGAGGAGTATTCATGTCGGAGATTCAATGTCTCAAGTGTGAACAGCCAGCGGAGAAAATGACCGAACCGCTTTTCCTGGGAAAACTCGAAGAAGAAGTCAAGAACAACGTGTGCCAAAACTGTTGGACCGAATGGAATAAACCCGGCGGGGTCAAAACCATGGTCATCAATGAATATCACCTGAACCTCGGTGACGAAAATGGCCGCGCCACCCTCAGAAAACAAATGCGCGCATTTTTCAAACTGCCTGATGCCGACGTGGAATTCAAGGACTATCGAACCTGAGACGGATTGGCGACCGCGGCATCGAGGAACCGCCAAAGCCTGTGTCCTGACTCGCCTCAGCCTGCAGAAGATCCAATGGTGAGAGGCCACAGTGCTTTTCCTTCAGGCGCAACCTCTTGTCGAATCCCCATTTCCCCCTGTAGGATCACAGTATGGATATCCCACTTGGCAAGGGCATCTTCCTGGTTGCAAGACCCAGCCTCCGCGACCCGAATTTTCGGCAGACCGTCATCCTGTTGTGCGAACATGGGCCTGAAGGAGCGCTCGGGGTCGTCGTCAACCGACCGACAGAGATCAACATCACCGAAGTGCTTCCGCAAGTCCCCATCCTGGAAGGCCAACACCACAGGGTCTTTTCCGGAGGACCGGTCCAGAAGAACAACCTCCTGATCCTCTATCGGACGCCCGAGGGGCCCCAAGATTCCCACCACGTCTTTAACGGCGTCTACCTGGGTGGCAACATGAAGGCCCTGGAAGATCTTCTACAAGATCCTTCCTCATTGGGAAATTTTCGAGCCTTCATGGGGTATTCTGGCTGGGCGCCAGGCCAATTGGAAAACGAAATGCGAACCGGGTCGTGGATGACCCTACCGGCCGACTCCACCACGATGTTCGAGAAGGACCACCGCCAATTGTGGGGCAATATTCTGCGATCCCTGGGAACAGACATGGCCATGTATGCCGACATGCCCCCCGACCCGAACATGAATTAAGCAGCGGCAAGTCGCTTTCACTACCTTCATAAAAGACCTGGGGTCGTGACCTGAGTCTCTTCGTGGGTCATGTCTTACAACCCCAAATATAGCCGGACGGTCGCATCCAAACTTTCAATGTCGCCATCGGACAATGTTCCGAAGAACGCTGCCAGGCGTTCCTTGCTCACGGTCGTCAGTTGATCGGCCATCGCCTTATGCGGCCGGTCGTTTATCACAACGATGGTCTCACCGGGATACACTCTGCTGACATTGGTGGTCAGCGGGACAACCTGAACTCTGTTCAAATGAGCTAAAGCCACATCATTGGTCACGACCACGGCCGGCCTTTGCTTACGTATCTCTCCCCCGACAGACGGACCGAATCTCACCCACCAGACTTCACCTCGCTTCATCACGGATATCCTCGGCCGTGCCCTCTATCCACTCCATCGCCTCGGCTTCCCGTACGGTATCCGCCGCCATCTGTCGGTAGCCCTCCTGAAGATCGCCATATAGGACATAAGGCCGGACCAAGGACTCGATAAACCGGCTGATCTTGCGTCTACCCACGACTTGGTGGAGACCTGCATAGACATCTTCGTTTATGGTGATGGTCAGCTTCTTTTGCATATTCGCTCCTTATACGTATATTGCACGTATAATATCACCAGCATAAGAACAAACACAACCGGCGTCATGCAACGCCGTCTCTCCAGATGCAAACGAAATAGATTCTGCCAACTCCAGGCATGAATTCTCCACGAAGTATCTTTCTTGTCTCGACCACCGCACGCTGTTACGATTACGCTTTCGGCATGAGTGGAATGGAGGCTTGAATGGATGTGAAGGAAGCCGTACGAACGGCGAAAAAATACGTTGCTGAACTCTTCACTGATGAAACGATCGCGAACGGCGGCCTTGAAGAAGTTGAGTTCAACAACACCTCAAATAACTGGGAAGTGACTATCGGTTTCTCCCGGCCGTGGCAAAACATTTCCCTACCTAGCTACTGCACTCAGCAATCGCCCTCCGGCACGCTCCTATAAACTCATGTGTATTAATGACAATGACGGTCATATGATATCGGTCACGGACCGTGTCCTGACTGATTCTCAATGAATTTATGACTCCTGCCGGGTTCTTCATCGACGGGAACCTGCTCCTGTTACTCATCGTCGGTAGTGTCGGGAGAGACTTGATCGCCAAACATCGCCGATTACAAGAAAAATTTGCAGTAGAAGATTTTGATCTCCTAATTGACCTGCTCCACCCCGTGGAGCAGGTGTTCGTAACTCCAAACACGCTTACTGAAACATCTAATCTGCTCGCTCAACATAGAGACCCTGAGCGTTCTCGCTTTTTCGACAGGCTCAAGTTCATCATTCAAGAGAGCAAGGAAATCGTCGTTGCCAGTGCGGTCGCCTCGCGCAACAACGCATTCGAGCGGCTCGGGCTGACCGACGCGGCCCTCTTGGAGGTTATCACGGCTGAAACTCCGTTGGTGACCGTAGACCTCGACCTGTATCTCGCAGCTTTGGCAAAAGGACAGGATACCGCGGTGAACTTCACGCATCTTCAGAATTTGTAATCTGCCGACCCTTTAAAACAAGCAGCGTCAAACCTCGGCGGCATACGCGTACCCCACTGCACAGCCTATCGTCGAGACTGTCGAAAAGGGGTGGGGATTATCATTGCATGGGAGACAGTAAGAAAAAATACAATGTCCTTGACTAAATGAAAGTTAGCCGCAACAGTGGGCAATGCCCTTAGATAGCTACGAGGGCATTCCCCAGATCCTAGATATCGACGAAAGAGCGAAGAAGCGTTCCATGGCAAATCCCAAACACATCAAATGGCTTCTTGAAGGCGTCAAGGCTTGGAACAAGAGGCGTGAACAGGAAGACTTTGTTCCCGATTTTGAAGGCACGAATATTTACGAGGAGTTTCGAAACTCAGGAAAACTAGATAAAGATGGCTATATCCCCTTAGTTGGAATTAATCTCAGAAAAGCCAACTGTCATAAATCGTGCTTCAGCACTCCTTATAAGACCGTAGGTGCCGATTTGAGGAATGCCAATCTTTGGTCCGCAAACTTGCAACATACCCAATTGGCCAATTCAAAGTTCGATGGTGCCAATCTCGCTGGTACAAGATTCAATAATGCGCGGCTTTCTGGATCTAGTCTCCGGGTTAAAAGTATGGCAAGCACTACGTTCTCTAAAGCAGATCTTTCCCAAGCCAATCTCAAAGGAGCAAGGTTCGCAAACGCATGTCTCGCCAACGCCAACCTCTGTTGTTCAACACTCGAAGGTGCAGATCTAACGGCAGCTGACCTGACAGGAGCGGACCTCGGATGGTCGCGACCTTGGAAAGCAAAGCTTTTCAAAGACGGTCCCCCCTCCACTAGAGCCTACAAACACACCAGCTACAACAAACGCATCAATTGTGTGGCGGATTTAATCAAGGTGTGCACCGACCTTGGAGCGCAGCACACCGATTACCTCCTCTATTTTCGAGGCGAGCCCGCCAATATATGGGAGCTGCGGCCTTCCGTAATGCGACGTTCACAAAACAACAAATTCATTCTTCGCACCAAGGAAAGCAATATGCTTCTCGATCTTATGTCGCGGCGACCGGAGGATTTTAGCGACACGACCTCAGCTCTCTCTCAATGGGTCTTGGCTCAGCACCACGGGCTCAGCACCACGGGCTCAAAACCCGGCTCCTTGACGTCACACGAAACCCTTTGGTGGCTTTATTCAATGCTTGCGAATCTGATGAAAAACCTGGTCGCCTGCACATATTCTCAGTTCCGAAAGAACTCGTCAAGCCTTTCAACAGCGACACCATCAGCATCATAGCCAATTTTTCCAAGCTCTCGCGCGCTGAACAAAATTTGCTTCTGGGTTGGACAGGAGACGATATTAAAGAGCGCGAACCTGATCCTCAATTCGCAAGCATATACGAACATGCCAATCGTCGCCTCTACCATTTAATCAGACAGGAAAAACCTTTTTTTGAGGAAAGAATCGATCCCAGAGATTTCTTCCGCGTGTTTATTATTGAACCACAACGGTCATTCGAGCGCATCCGAGCACAGTCTGCAGCCTTTCTCATTTCGGCATTTCATGAACGGTTCGAGCGCAGTGAAATCCTAAGGCAGAACTCCGAGATTCCCATTTACGATCATTACATTCTGAACGTGCCAAAAGCGAAAAAGAAAGGCATCTTGGATGAACTACGCATGATGAACATCACTCGCGAAATTCTTTTCCCTGGTCTCGACGAATCAGCTAAAGCGGTTACACAACGTCATTCCAGATAGCCGAAGCAAGAAGGTGGATTTTAGCGTTTACCGAGTCAATGCATACACACGTAGTATCGCCGCAATGTGCCTTGAGGTGTCGGTGAAGTGCTGGACTTCTTCGGGCTTGAGCGGGCGGTCGATGACATCGTGTTCGCGGCAGCACCCGACGCGCTGACCCGCCTGAGATCGGTGAGGTAGGTTTCGACTGCTGCCGTGAGTTTCGTGTTCATTCAGGTCATACCGGTCTCTGTTTCCGCATTTATTGACAGAAAACGAGCGTAGGGCAAGCCCTCAACAACTAACGCCTTGCAAAACAGGCGCCTCACTTCGCTGGGAAAAGCCGCATGAGATGCGGCTGCTACGCGGATCAAAAACACTGGATTCTCGATTAAAAATGTCGAGAATGACAGAGGGGAAAAAACAGGAATGACGCAAGGTGGAGGTGGCATGAGACATATCCCGGGCATGACCCGGAATGCGCCCTATCCTATAAGAGAGACGATTGTCGCAAACGTGACAATTGGCTGTCAAATAACAAAACGTACAAAAGTTAAGAATTGTTACAAAAGTTACAATTTGTACATTTTGTACAAAACTTTACAAAATGTACAAATTCCAAATATTTAAAAAAATAAAATGTTGAAAGCAGGATCAGGCCTCCGGCAACAGCCACGTGTCTTAACAAACTCTGTTTAATTCTGTTATTCTTTTTTATCCCTCCCCCTCACCCTGCCCTCTCCCACTGGGGGAGAGGGTTTTAGGACTGGCATGTGCAGAATTGTTGAAGAGTGATGAGCGAACCGTTTACTTCTTCCAAGGCCCGGCAATTCAAGGCGCTCCTGCAATCCGACAAATTGGAGTTTCTCTGCGAAGCGCACAATGGGCTCAGCGCCAAAATCGTGGAAGAGGCGGGGTTCAAAGGCATCTGGGCCAGCGGGCTTACCCTTTCCGCTCAATTCGGGGTGCGAGACAACAACGAAGCGAGTTGGACGCAAATCCTCGACCACCTGGAATTCATGTCCGACGCCACGCGGATCCCCATCCTGCTCGATGGCGATACCGGGTACGGGAATTTCAACAACATGCAACGCCTGATTCGGAAACTGGAACAACGCCGGATCGCGGCCGTCTGCATCGAAGACAAGCTGTTCCCCAAGACCAACAGTTTTTTGAAGGGCGAGACCCAGCCCATGGCCGGCATCGACGAATTCTGCGGAAAAATCAAGGCCGGCAAAGATGCCCAGACCGATGAGGATTTTTGCCTGATTGCCAGGATCGAAGCCTTTATCTGCGGCTGGGGATTATCCGAGGCCTTGCGACGGGCCGAGGCCTACCACCAGGCAGGCGCCGACGGCATCCTCATTCACAGCGCCCTGTCGGTCCCCGATGAAATCCTGGCCTTCAAGCAGGAGTGGGGCGATCGATGTCCCGTGGTGATCGTCCCGACCAAGTATTACGCCACGCTCACCGACGTCTTCCGGCAGCATGGTTTTTCCCTGGTGATTTGGGCCAATCACCTCCTGCGTGCGGCCGTGACCACCATGCAGAAAACGGCACGCACCCTGAAAGAAAAAGAGAACCTGTTTTCGATTGAAGACAAAATTGCGCCGGTGGCCGAAATCTTCCGGCTTCAGGACGCCGCCGAACTCCAGGAAGCCGAGAAACGCTACCTCCCGCACAACGGTGACAACCTGGCCGGAATCATCCTGGCTGCGTCCCGCGGGAACGAACTCGGCGAATTAACGGAAGACAGACCCAAAACCATGGTTCCCATTCAAGGCTTGCCGATCCTGTCGCATATCGTCGATGCGTACAATACCATCGGCATCAAAAACATTACCGTGGTCCGCGGCTATAAGAAGGAGGCCGTTTCACTTCCCCACCTGACCTACGTCGATAACGATGATTTTGCGGAAACCGGGGAACTCGTCTCCCTCTTCAAGGCGCTGGAATCCAAGAATGGGGATTTTCAGGACACCATCATTTCGTATGGGGACGTGCTCTTCCACAAGTACATTCCTCAAATCCTTTTTCAGGAACCCGACGATTGGGTGATCGTCGTCGACAGTGTCTGGGAAGGGAAAATGTCCTATACCCGGCTCGGGGGATTTGCGGAATGTACAGTGCCCAATTCGCGGAAAGCGTTCAATGCCAAAATCCACCTCAAACAATTGGGACGGGACGTGCCGCGGGAATCCATTCACGGCGTCTGGATGGGCTTTTTGAAGGTGTCGGCCGGCGCGACTGCGCAGTTACACTGCATTCTCGGGGAAATGTCCGCCGATCCGGCGAACGACAAAGCGGGCATGTCGCAATTATTTCAGGAATTACTCAAACGAGGCGTCCCGATACGCGTGCTCTACACGGTCGGGCACTGGCTGGACATCAACAGTCTTGACGACCTGGTGCAGGCCGGTCAATTTTAACGTCACGAATTTCAGGAGAAACAATGCAAACTATGACCGCACACAACGGCGTTTCCATCCCCGACTTCATGTATGGCACGGCGTGGAAAAAGGAGGACACGAGCCGGTACGTGCAATTGGCCGTCCAGGCCGGCTTTCGAGCCATCGATACCGCGAACCAGCTCATCCATTATCACGAAGCCATGGTGGGAGAAGCCTTACTGGCCCTGGCGAAGCAGGGAGTCACGCGGGATCAACTGTTTCTGCAGACCAAATTTACGCCCGTTTCGGGCCAGGACCACCGAACGCCCTATGACCCCAGAGCCTCCGTTGCCGAACAGGCCGCCCAATCGTTTGAAAGCTCGCTCGAACACTTGCAGACTGATTTCATCGATTCCTATGTCCTGCACGGACCTTACGGGCGCTGGGAACTCGAAAAAGAAGATTGGGATGTCTGGACGGCGCTCGAAAACCTGTATCAGGCAGGCCGGGCCAAAATGATCGGGATCAGCAACGTCCAGGCCCTTCAACTGCAATTGCTGTGCGAGGTGGCCAACGTGAAGCCCATGATCGTGCAGAACCGTTGCTATGCGGCATTGGGATGGGACCGCGCCGTCAGGGAAATCTGCCGCGCCCATGACATCGTGTACCAGGGGTTTTCGCTTCTCACCGCGAATCAGGGAGTCCTCCACGACCCGGAGGTCGGCGCCATTGCCAAACGGTGCAAGACGGGACCGGCCCAAGTCATCTTTCGCTTTGCCAAGCAGGTGGGCATGCTCCCCCTGACCGGCACGACCAACGCGCAACGCATGAAAGAAAATTTGGAGATTGACCGCGTGGAACTCTCCCCGGAGGAAATCGCCCGGATCGAAACGATCTCAGTGTAACCACGAAAGGCCTTAAAAAGGATACGCAACATGATCAGGACGCTTTTTCTCGCACTGTGCTCTATGGTTTTCTTCGCGCCTGCGACGGCAGCCCAGGAAGGGCACGCCATTCCCGGTGTCCCGTTTCAGGTCTTCCTGAAGCAAGGTCAAGGGGAAACCATTCCGCAGGATATGGCGAACGACGCCATCGCAACCGTGGTTAAGGCCTTCGGTATCCTGGTCCGGGACCGCTCGCAACACAAACGGTTCGACCAAGCCGTCACGAGCGATCTCCTGCAAGAAATCGTCATAGAACCAAGGGTGCTGAACCGGGACGGCAAAGAATTTCCGTTTCTCGTGGCCAGAACCAAGCAGAAAGGCAAAGTCAATCTCCTGATCAACGCCATGAGACTCAGAGAGGACGGATACCTCGGGCAGCCGGATACCCTCGCCCCGAGACTGGCAAAAGAGTTTCAATGGGTCATCAGCAAAGCCGCCACCAAATCCGCCCGCAGGGGGCGCCTGCTGAAACGTGATCTGCTACGCGCGCCCGTCTCCACCAACGCCGAGATCAAAAAGATGTCGCCGGAGGACCGCACGGAAGCGCTGCAAGCCTTATTGGATACCTACATTCAAACGGTGGATGCCTATGGCAGTCTTGTCGATCAACCGTATTATGAAATGGGAACCACGACCCTGACGAAACCCGAGCACGTGGACTCGACCATCAAGCTGTATGATATTCGCGTCCGGCATGCCCTTCGGTTGATCGTCAGCGATCCCTTCTTCTGGGAAAACACGCAAAAAGCCGTTCGCAGCCTGCTCAACGGGAAAGTCTGGCACGTCCTGGTGGCCAAAATCGACGAACGGGATTGGACGACGCGGACGCGCGTGGTGCCGGAAGACAAGGCCGTCACGGTCGGGGAACGCGGCCGGGTCATTCAACCCGCGAAAATTCTCGTGAATTACCATCGCGCCGTGGAGCCGAAGGAAGCATTGTATCGTGAGACTCGGGGGCTTCCCATGGGCGCGTTATCCGCCGGACAACTGGCCCGGGTGATCGCCCGGGAAATCCAAAGCCAGATCACCGAAAAATCGTTGCGAGGCCACGTGGCCCAGGACGAACAAACCGCCCCGGAGTGAGGTAACGGGCCAAGGTTGTCATTCCCGCGCACGCGGGAATCCAGTGGCTTTATCTTCTGCCCCTCCATTCATGCGGACCCGCCTGGGACTAAACCCTGGATCCCCGATCAGGTCGGGGATGACAGAGGAGGGCTCTGTTCCTACCATCTCATCGGATGCCCGCCCGGGCACGGTACACCGACAGATACACGGTATCGGCTTGCTTCCTGCTCCACGGGAACCGGTATAGGGTCCGGATCTGACTGGAGTACTGTCCGATATTGGCCTGCTGCCAGAGCCCTTTTTCAAAATGTCGCCTGCCCTCCCGATCCCTGAGAAACCCCACGACCCGCTCTTCTGCAAAAAAGTCCACGGCCCAACTGTTCGTCCACGTTGGTTGACATTGCCGGACGTAGTGATCCACTTGATAGAGCAGGGCTTGCACCTTTTCCAGGTCGGCCATCACGGATTTATTGGTGAGGAGAAAAAGCACTTCATGCCCTTGAGGAACGTCGATGAGACCGATCGCTCCTTCCAATTGCCTGCACGCCGGTTCATCCACGGCATACACGTCCGGTTCACCGGGATCGCCTTTCGGGATAATGATGGTACGGGGAAAATCCTGTTTGCACACCAGGTGTAAAGAAGGATGGGAACACTCCCACTCAATCCGGACGCCAAACAGCGTGACGTCCTCCAACAGGGTCGGGATCCGATGGTTCAAGACAAGTTTACCTTGGACCGACTCACCCGGAACGAGACGGATGCTTCGAGACCCGAACTTTCCCGGGAAAGAGTCTTGATGAACGGGACTGCGTCGAGCATCCATGCGAAACGCTGAGAGCCACCCGGCATCATTCGGGGGAAACCACGGCAAGTCCCGGAGATTCACGGTAAGGGGGTCAGGGTTGTCATTGGTCAGATGAACGTGAATTTCGTAGACCCGTTCCATGGGCTTCTTCAGAAAAACGTCCATGGCCAATGGCACGCGGGATTCCCGTTCAGGCTCTGCGGCCTGGCCGAACGAAGCGGATGGAACCCCCGGCCACCAGAAACCGATAACACATAAAACGCACAGGATTCGTTTCATGGTGATAGTCAACGGATCATGGACGGTACGGGGTCGGGTAGCGATCATGTCGGGGGACGTTGTGCTTACCCGACCGACAACGGACGGGCACGCAGGCCTGTCCCTACATATTCATGGCCGTTGTAGGGGACGGCCTGCGTGCCGTCCCTCCCCCAGCCGCCTTCTTTCATCCTTTCTTTACGCTATGGTACATTAAAATATAGGCGACTCGTGCAAAAAACTTCGCTCCATGCGTATTGCTTGTTCCTTCATGAATAAACACGCTGTCAAAGGATCGTCCGAGCGGCTGGGGTGCCGCTTCAAGGTCATGCTCTGTGTCCTGCTTCTCTGGTCCACAACGACGCAGGCGTTCGCCGTCGAGCAACGAGGCGAGGCGATCGACGAGATCGCCGACCTCGCGGAAGCCGAATGGATGGACGGCGCCCCCAACCGTGCGTTGCACATCCTGGACCCGGGAATTCAAGACTATCCGGACGCCGTCAGGCTGCAAAAATTACGAGCAGACATTCTTGCCACGGCGTCCCGTCGTCACCAGGAAGCCGTCGAAGCCTACGACGTGGTCCTCAAGACGAACCCGGAGGCCTTGGAGATACGCTGGGCCAAGTGGAGCGTGTTGCTCCGGTCGGGGCAACACGAGCAGGCCATCGCCGAATTTCA
Organism: Nitrospirales bacterium; assembly: GCA_020027535.1. Taxonomy (GTDB): domain Bacteria; phylum Nitrospirota; class Nitrospiria; order Nitrospirales; family UBA8639; genus Bin75. Next base: position 2,374 of record JAHRAK010000044.1, on the reverse strand, counting down.
ACGGATCGCACAACTGGATGCGACGAATCCCATCGTCTCCCTCAAACTGGCGCAGGAACTCCGGAAAGTCGATCGCCTGGAAGAATCTCTGGAATGGTATAAAAAGGCAGTGGCCATGACTCCGGACATGCCGGGATGGCGGTTGTCGCTCGCCCGGGCCAAACTTGATGTCCTGGACGGCCGTGGTGCACGCGACGAAGTCGAGCACGTCCTGCGAATCGTCGAGCCCGGTTCTCCCGAAGAAGCGGCCGCCCACAGCCTGAGGTCAGTCATTTATGGCGCCACCAAAGAACGGGGCCGGCGCTTCGAGCCGATCTTGAGCCCCGGCGGATCCGCGGCGGTGCGCAAAGAATGGTCCGCCATTCGTGCCCACGCATGGAGACTCTTCGACGCGGGTCGCTATGCAGAGGCCGAGCCGGTCTATCGAAAAATTCTGGCCCTCAAGCCCAGCGATTACGCCGCGAGCCATGAACTGGGCATGACCTTACTGGGGCTTGACCGGTGCGAGGAAGCCATAGAGGTCTTTGCAAACCTGTCCTCGATGGACCCATCGGACGAAGTCTACGCGGATGCGTTTTTCCGGGTAGGCCGCTGTTTGATGAAACTGGGAAAATGGACTGAAGCCCTCCCCTATTTTGAACTCCTCTATGAAGCCGCCCTCGATTTCGACGAACGCACAAAGAACGCTCCGCCCAAAGCCGATCTCAGGGTTCTGAACACGGAAACCCTGGCCATGTGGGTCGAACGGGTGAAGGAACATATTCCCGCTTCCGGCAACGCGATCCCGAAGCAGGACGCGAATGAGACTGTTCCCGCCGTCGAGGCCGAAACCCCGGCCCCTCTTACCGAGGACGAGCTCTATGAAAAAATAGCCAGAGAACGGCTGAACCCCAAGAAACAGATCTACACACGGGCTTCCCTGATGGGGCGGGATGCCGATTTCAGCATGTTTCGCTACGTCATCCCGGCCAACCGCGTCATGCGGGACGATCGACCCACCGGCACCCATGAATTTATCCCCATCGGGCCGCACGACACGTTTCCGGACACCCAGGAAGAAATTTATCTGATGTTCGGACTCGTGATCGCCTCCTATGATGAAATGCCGCTCAGCGCGGAATGTTTTCTCGAGACCGCAAGAACGAACGCGAATCAAATACCATTGGCCCGGGACCACGTCATCATGAACATGGGTGACCAAACCGGCTACTTTATCATCACCCAACCCGAATCGGGATGGACACCCGGACTCCACCGGTGCGGCTTATTTGTCGGCAGTGAACAGTCGGCCTATACGCACGCGGACGAGGTCCGGTTTCGTATCATCCAGCCCCCGCAAACTTCGTGAGCAACGCAGCCAGGCTTTATTCATGTACACGCGTGTCTTCCCTGGCTTGCCTGAACGAAAAGCAATCTGGTAATTCATCGTGCACATCCACCTTGCCAACATTATTGAACCCAGATAACGGATGATTGACATCTCGAAAAAGCGCCTCGTGGGCGCCGTCGCTTTCCTGGTGGCATGGGGCTCCTGCGTCGGCACATCCGCCGGCGAACCCACCCACGTCGTGACCGAACTTCAGGAATCGATCATGACCATCATGAAAGAAGGGCAAGACCTCGGCTATACGGGTCGCTATCAGAGCATCTCCCCCACGATTAAAAAAACACACGACCTCGACAATATCGCACGGCTGGTCGTGGGGAGACATTGGAAAGGACTCGATGCGAGCCAAAAATCCACTTTTGTCGAGACGTTCAAAAACCTGAGCATTTCCATGTATGCGGGACGGTTCAAGGACTATGGAGGAGAGCAGTTCAACATTCTTTCGGAAACTTCCTTAAAAAGAGGGAATCGCAAACTGGTCACGAGCCACCTTGTGAAAGCCGACGGCGAGAAAATCACGTTCAACTACATCCTGCACCGGGTGCATGACGAGTGGAAAATCATCAGTGTCAGCGTCAACGGCGTCAGTGATCTGGCCTTGAAACGTGCCGAATACGGGGGCATTCTGCGAAAAGACGGGTTCCCGACCCTCATCGAACGCCTCAACACCCAAATCGAAAAAAACGCGCATGGGCTCTAGTCCCGAATTTTCGGCGGCTTGATGAGAAGCATGACGCATGCCATCAGGAAAACGCATAGGAATGCTCCCATACTCTGGCTCGCGGTTGCCTGGTCGGTGTTCACCGTGCTGACGGGATGCGCCTCGACGAAGTCCACAGGTTCTGCAGTGTCGGATCACGATCCGTTGGAATCCGTCAATCGACAGATTTACCGGCTCAATGATTTTGCCGATCGCAAGATCGCCAAGCCGGCGACCGAGGCCTACGTCTCGTATGTGCCACGGCCCATCCAGAATAGCGTGTCCAA
>JAHRAK010000019.1 GCA_020027535.1 Nitrospirales bacterium | reverse complement strand
CTTTTCCTTTTCAAGGCGTTTTGTTACGTAGTACATGTGTCTTGAGAGAAACGTTATTTCCGTAAAGGAGCCGGCGCATGGCATTGACCCATTCGACCATGTTGGAGTTAGGAACCACCGTTCCCGATTTTCAATTGCCTGACGTCGTGTCAGGCGAAATGATCGGTCCAGGCCGATTTGCCGGACAAAAGGGCTTGCTGGTGATGTTCATTTGCCGGCATTGCCCTTACGTGGTTCACGTGCAAGAAGAGTTGAGTCGGGTGGGGCGGGATTATGCCGGGCAATTGCTTGGCGTGGTTGCGATCAGCAGTAACGACGCGGACAATTATCCGGATGACCATCCCGATCGATTGCGAGCCATGGCCCGGGAACTGGAGTTCACCTTCCCTTACTGCTACGATGAAAGCCAATCCGTGGCCAGGGCTTTCACGGCAGCCTGTACCCCGGACTTCTTTTTATTCGACAAGACGCGGAAGTTGGTCTACCGGGGGCAGTTGGATGACAGCCGTCCCGGGAACGGGAAGCCGGTGACGGGAAAAGACTTGAGGGCAGCGATTGATGCCGTCCTCGCGGAACAACCCGTGAGCCAGGATCAACGTCCCAGCGCCGGGTGCAACATCAAGTGGAAGTAGGGACCCCCCCGTGGTTGTCCTCATCGATTGTCAGCGCCTCCAGGAAAACAATTTCTCGAGGAATCGTTTCTTGCTTTTGGTGAAGGTGGTTTTTCTCCAGGCGTTGGCGACTTTTTTGATGACTTCGGCCTGGGTGGGGTAGGGGTGGATTGTACCGGTGATGGTCCCTAAACCCAGTCCCCCTTTCATGGCTAACGTGAATTCGCTGATCATGTCACCGGCATGGGCCGCGACGATCGTCGCACCCACAATGGTATCGGTTCCTTTCTTGACGTGTACGCGAGCAAAGCCCTGATCCTCTCCATCTAGAATCGCTCGATCGACTTCGTCGAGTGCAAACGTAAAAGTATCAACCTTGATTCCCTTGTTCTTCGCTTCGGCTTCATACAGCCCGACGTGCGCGATTTCCGGGTCCGTATAGGTGGCCCAGGGGATAATGAGCGAATCCGTGTTTGCGTAACCCAACCCAAGGGGATGAGGGAATAGGGCATTTTGAATGACGATTTGAGCCATGGCATCCGCGGCATGGGTGAATTTGAACGGGAAACACACGTCCCCGGCGGCATAGACGTTGGGATTGGTCGTCTGCAACCGATTGTTCACCTTCACGCCGGTGCGTGTATCATACTCCACTCCGGCTGTTTCGAGTCCGAGCCTTTCCACGTTGGGTGCGCGTCCCACCCCGACGAGTATCTCATCGACCACGACTTCATGATGCTCACCATGGGTGCTGTAATGCAGGACTTTCTCTTGTCCGCGTAATTCGACGGTCGTGATCTGTGAATCAAAGACAAAAACGACGCCGTCTTCAGTCATTTGGGTTTGGACGATTTCCGCGGCATCCGCATCTTCACGAGCAAGAATGTGCCCGGTTTGTTCGAACAGCCACACGCGGCTGCCGAATCGAGCGAAGGATTGGGCCATCTCACAGCCGATCGGCCCGGCGCCGATGACGGCCAGGCGCGGGGGGAGCTGGGTTAAGGAGAAGACGGTTTCATTCGTCAAATAGCCTGTTGCCTCCAGTCCTTGAATAGGCGGAGCTGCCGCGCGTGCGCCGGTACAGACGGCGGCTCTTGAAAATTGAAGCGTGGTACCGTCCACGTCGATCGTGTTCGCTCCGGTAAAACGACCCTGGCCCATGAACACGTCAACCCCGAGGCTGGTAAAGCGATGAGCCGAATCGACACGGCTGATGCGTGCTCGAAGTTTTCGCATTCTTGCCATGGCGGCTCCGAAATCGGTCGTGACTCCATCGGGGATGGTCACGCCGAATTCCCGGGCACGTTGCACCGCGCTCCACGCACGGGACGCGCGAATGACACCTTTGGACGGGACGCATCCGACGTTCAGGCAATCCCCGCCCATCAAATGCCGTTCGACCAGGGCTGCCTTCGCGCCAAGCCCGGCAGCCACTACCGCGGTGACTAATCCGGCGGTGCCGGCCCCGATGACAACGATATTATATCGACCGGTTGGTGCGGGGTTGATCCAAGCCGGAGGATGGACGTTGTGCACGAGTTGCTGATTGAACTCATCCATCGGGGCCATGGTTACGGGTGCACTTTGATGATCATGCATGGTGTAGTCCTTGGTATGAAAGTAATCAACGATACCCTGAATCTGTCATTGGTATGAAAATGCCCCGAATCTGTCATTCCCGACGTTTGTAATCGTGAATCCAGTGTCGTTTTCTTCACGGACGAAGAAAAAAGCAAAAACCCTGGATCCTCGATTAAAAATGTCGAGGATGACAGAGAGTGGGGCGAGACGGCCCCTTTTCATTTCTTGGTGTGCAGGCGGCAAGCCTGCATGGGGGCTTCCCGACGAGACCGAGACGATTTTCTCAGAGTTTGTCCCATTTATAACCCGCGGGCAGACGAAAAGTAGGGCATCACTCACGATGTTTTCCTTCCCACGAATTTGCGATGAAGAATGGGAACAAGGGCCAGCAAACCCAGAAAGGTAAACGCCAGCAACACGGGCGGTGAGGCAATTTCCGCCAACGAGTTGATGGATCCGAGTTGTCTCCCCGCGAACGCGTACACAAAGCTGCCCGGGATAATGCCGATTGAGGTTCCGATGACGTAGGTGCCGAGAGGTATCCGAGTGAGACCGGACACCAGGTTGACCAGAAAAAACGGAAAGGCCGGGATCAGCCGCAGAGTCAACAGGTAGCTGAAGGCGTTTTGGGCGAAGCCAGCTTGGATCGGTTCGATCCGTTCGCCGAATTTGCGTTCGACCCAATCGCGTAAAACGTATCGTGCAGCCAAAAAGGCCAAGGTGGCGCCCGCGGTGGCTCCAATGTTGACGAAGATCGTTCCGAGGATGCTTCCGAAGAGAAAGCCTCCGGTTAAAGTCATGATGGCTCCGCCGGGTAACGAAAACGCGGTTTGCAGGATATACACTGCCACGTAGAGGATGACCGTGGCGGTAAAGTTGGCGTTGGTGTAAGCCAGCAAATCGTCCCGGTTGGCTTTTACCGCTTCAAGAGAAAAATACTGTCCAACGTCGAAATAGAAGAATGCCCCAAGCCCCAGTACCAGGATTCCAAGAATGACAATTTTCCCGAGTGATCGCGTGGAGGATTCAGTAGAGGTCGAGTCGGTCATCGTGGCCTCCATTGTTGCTGGTGTCGTCGTGGCCCTAGTTCATGTTGGCAGATCATGCACTCTCTACAACATTATACCGCACGAACGTCTCAGCCCGTTGAGTGCGTTCATCGTTACGGATGTACCTGCCCGGCGGAAAGATCCGTCGAAGTTTCTGTCCCTTTGACCTCAGGTCCCGAGTTGAGCCGAGCGGCTAATTCCTCGGCAGGATACGTGATGATCTCGGCAAGGGTGGGGTGATAATGGGGGATCCGAGCGAGATCATGAACCGTTCCATGGTAATACATCACGGCAATGAGCTCATGAATCAGTTCCGCGGCTTCCGGCCCGACAATATGGGCTCCCAAAATTTTGCCGTTCTCCGGCGAAGCCAGAAGTTTGACGTGACCATGAGTCTCACCCAACGTCAATGATTTCCCATGGTCGGCAAACGGATACGAGGCGACTCGATAGGGTATCTGCCGGTTCCTGCATTCTTTTTCGCTTAAACCGACGCCGGCGACTTGAGGGTCGGTAAAGACGACCTGGGCTTTGAGCCGGTCGTCATATCGGCGAGGGGAGGACTGGGGATGGATGGCGTTCCACCCTGCAATTTCTCCCTGTTGGATCGCAATATGGACGATTTCATGGAGTCCGTTCACGTCACCCACGGCATAAATGTGCGGCTGGCTGGTCCGCATCGTGTCATCGACCGCGATTTTGCCTCGATGAACCTCGACCTGTGCAGCCTCCACGTTCAAACCTGAAATGTTAGGCTGGCGCCCGAGGGCTTGGAGAATCACCTCTGCGGAAACGGTTTTCTCCTTCCCTTCATGAGTCAGGTGAGCCACCTTTTGTGTACCGTCCTGAGTAAAGCGATGCAGCCGGGTATTGGTCAACACCGTCATGCTCTCTTCCCGGAACCGCGCTTCCACCGGACGGGCCAGGTCTTCATCGCCTTGCGACATGACGTGAGCGCTTCGCTGGATCAGTGTCACGAGGGTTCCGATACGCTGGAAGAATTGAGCCAATTCCAGGGCCACGGGCCCGCCCCCGAGCACGATCATAGATCGGGGAACGTCGCGTAGCTCCAGGGCTTCGTCGCTGGTGAGATATCCGGCTTCCTCCAGTCCGGCTATCGGGACATGGGAGACCACGGATCCCGTGGAGATAATGAATGCTTTGGCGGTCAGTCTGTGGTGATCGGCCTGGACTTCGTGAGGAGAGAGGAACGCGGCGCGTTCCTCGTATAAGGTGAAACGGGAATCCTTCAGTGCCTGAATGCGGTCATCGGCAAACTCACCGATGAGGCGAGCCTTGCGACTGATGATGGCGGAGAGATCGGCTTTTGCGGAAATCGGCTTTAACCCGAATTCTTCCGCACGGTTCATGAGCGACATGACGTCTGAGGAACGCAGGATCGTCTTGGTCGGCATGCATCCGCGTAAAATGCAGAGCCCCCCAACGGCCCATGATCGATAATGCCGACGTCGGCGCCTTCATCGCGCGCCGTCCGCGCCGCGGCATACCCTGCGGACCCGCCTCCGATGATGACGACGTCATGTGTCATGGCATGGCACGTTTCGACTCATCTCCCTAATGTGGCATGGTAGCGGAAGCGCCTTCCGTGTACAATGCCGTTCTTCCTTAAGAGATTGGTTGATGATCGATGACACCGATTGCAAACGGGCGCGTACGCCGGTACGTGGACGTGGTCGGTCTGTGGTGCGCGTTGGGGTACGCCGCCCTCGCCTTTCTGGCGCGGCAACCCGGCGAACCCGACCTGCCGGTGTTCTTCTTCCTCGTCGCGTGGACCAGTTTGTCGGTCTTCAGCCTCTTCCTGTACTTCCGCCGGTGTGATGAACCTTTCCCGCTCGGGCGCCTGATCTTCTGGGCGGTGGTCTTCCGGATCTGTGGGTTGGCAGGCGGGCCGCTTTTCGAAGACGATTTCTATCGTTACCTGTGGGACGGCTACCGTTTCGCCTCGACCGGCACGCCATACGGCGCCGCCCCTGAAGCGTTCTTCGCCGACCCCGGCGTTCCAACGGTGTTTCACGGAATTCTGGACGGCATCAACCATCCAGAATTGCCGACCATCTATGCCCCGGTCACGCAGGTTGTTTTCCTGCTCGGCTACTGGTTGAAACCGGGAAGCGTCGCAGCCTTGCAGTTGATCCTGATCGTCGTCGATCTTGCGACCATCGCGCTGTTGCTGCGCTTGGCCCCGGCCGGGAACGTCATGCTCTACGCGTGGTGTCCGCTGGTCGTCAAGGAGATCGCCTTTACCGCGCACCCGGACGGCATCGGTGTCTGCCTGCTGCTGGCGGCGATCGTGCTGGTTCGGGACCACCGCTGGAGTGCCGCCGTCTGCTTGGGGATGGCCGTGGGGGCCAAGATATTCGCGTTGGTGCTGGTACCGCTGGTGCTGATCGGCGCGAGCTTCGGGCCTTGGGTTCTGTTTGTCGCCATGCTGGCGGCGTTGTATGCGCCGTTCGTCCTGCAGGGTGGTACGGACTTCGAGTCGCTGCTGGTTTTTGCACGGGAGTGGGAGTTCAACTCGGCGGCATTCGGGCTGCTTGCCACCGTTTTCTCGACGTTCGAGGCCAAGCTACTTCTGGGCCTGTTGTGCGGGGCCTTCTGGGGAAGCAACTATTTCCGATATTCCCGTAGAGACGCACGTGAGGTCCCGCGAGGCGACTGGCTCTACGGCGTGTTGCTCATGGCTTCGCCGGTGATCAATCCGTGGTACCTGCTCTGGCTGCTGCCGTTTGCGGCGATCGCGCCGAGCGTCTCCGCGTGGACGGCCTCCGTCGTGGTCTTTCTCGCCTACGTGACCGGGCTCAACCTGAACGACGGCGATCTGCAACCATACCAGCAGCCGATGTGGGTCCGGCCTCTGGAGTTCGGCCTGATCCTGCTGGCGCTGGCCTATGACCTGTCCCGGCGACGGTCCATCGGCCCCGGCGGCAGGGAAAAATTGATGTAGCGACTGGATGCGATGTATAAAAACCTGATCGTCGGAGCCGTAATTCCGGCATACAACGAAGAAGACAACATCGGCGCCGTGGTTACCGCGCTGCTGGATCTCCGCATGGACGCCGGACACCGCGTCATCGACGACCTCGTGGTGTGCGACAACGGATCGACCGACGCCACGGCTCAGCGTGCGCAAGCGGCGGGTGCCCGCGTGGTCGTCAAGGGGAC
>JAHRAK010000139.1 GCA_020027535.1 Nitrospirales bacterium | reverse complement strand
GTCTCATCGGCGTCAAAAGGGGCGGTGACGTGATGGTGGACTGATTCTTTGTCGGTGTCGCCGTGTCATTCATTCGGGACGGCACGGGGGCCGTCCCCTACGCGCACTCATCCTCCCTCTCCCCATTGTGGGAGAGAGCTGGGGTGAGGGGGATGCGGTCGTTACCCTGCGGCTTTCTTGAAGTCCTGTAACAGAATATTTTCTTTGTAGCGAATGATTTGGACGGGCTTGAACGCACGATCCTTTTTCCTCAGGGCAGCCCGTTGTTCGACTTCTTTGACGAATGCTTCAGGCCCATAAATGGGGGCATAGGTCATGGTGACGATCACGTCCATGGATGGAGCATTCTGAGGAGTCGGGAAGGTAAACGTTTCGATCCGTTTTTCTTCAGGCTTGAGGACGTTGTCTTTCAAGACCTTGACGGCTTCAAAGTCGAAGATGGTGGCTTTTCCGTCTTTGGTGCCGAACACCCGTTCATAGTAGCGTTTTTCAACGTAGGCTTTTCGTAAATTTTTCCCCAGAATCGTCAAATTGAGTTCCACGCGGGACCACCCCGGATGGGGTAAAGGAAGATTATGCGGGACCAGGCTCTGGATCGTCACCTTGACTTCGGATTTCTCACCTTTGACTTCGGTCTTGACTCCCACTTTCACGGCGTCGGCACGCACCTTGCCAAAGCGTCCGGGAAAACTGTGGTTCGAAATTTTTCGATTACGTTCTCCGTTGGCCGACTCGCCAAAGGCCTCAGGCATATGGCACGCTTGACAATTTTTGCCTGCTTTTTGGGTTTCGGTTTGCTGCCAGGGGCCCAGCAAGTCCGGAAGTTTTTCATGGCCCGGCAAATTTTCATGACAGGTCACGCAGTACCGTGATTGGCTGTAGAGTTCCATGGGGACGGATTGATGCGCCAGATTTTCCACCGGTTTTTTGTAGCTGCCGAAGATGGTCCGTTCCAGTTGGTAGATCGGATGCGGAGGATGCTGTTCAGGATCCACGTCTTTGATCAAGTGGCATTGAGAACACCCAACCCCGTCCAACCTGGGATCGCCGGATTCGATTTCCTTGATATAAATGCCCGTATGGTCCGGATACTCCAACACGCTTGGCGCGTGGCACCGGAAACACATTCTGCCTTCTTGATCACCGGAGGTCGATCGGTACCGCTCTAACGAGACCCGAAAGGGAGAACTCAGAATTGACCGGGATTGGGCGGAAGCCTCCCATTCCTCAAACACCCGCAGATGACACCGCTTGCATTTCTGTGAATCGGGAAACGCCTTCGCCAACGGTTTCTTGGAACTCTTCTGAGCGGCCACTGTTTGGGACACGGGAACATCAACGGCAAACACGAACACATTGGTCGCCACGAACACGCTTATGACCCAACCCATTGCTTGGGAAAATTTTTTCATGAAGTCGCCCTCAATCAATCATGTTGGAATTCGTGAAAAAAGTGATCCGGGTTTGGTTATAAGGACTTCGTCCGGAACGTCAGAAGGCGTTGCGATGAATAATCCTCAATGATCTCCGCGGCCTTCTTTTTCTCCCGTTCGTGTTCCAGGGTCCCGAGATATTGATCAATCAACGCCTGGCTTGGCTCGGGAATCAAGGCATAACTCAGGGATGCTTCCACGTAACTCGGTGAAGCGCCGGCCTTGACCTGTATGGAGAACGGCACTTTCCGCGTTGTTCCGCCATTGACGAGCGGTTTCGGAATCGGCCCACGAAGGATTTGTTCAAACGGCAATCCGAATCGTTCCTGTTGGGTCCCAAGTACGTGCCCATCGGCGTCCTTGACGGTGACCGTCACAAAAAACTGCTTCAGCACGGGGTCGCCGCCGGGGAAAACGTGGGGGAGACTCCCGTTCCTGACTAACACCCTGCCTTCAATGTCGTTCCCCGACTGCCGGACGTCAAGATCCACCCGTGGGAACCATTCTGCTTGCAGGTTTCGATTGCTGAGCATGATGCCCGGGATCACAATCCCCTGAAACCAATGGCGTCCGATGGGTCGCGTCAGCGAGCCGCGTTTGGAGGTGGAACTCCCCGTCGACCGCTCCATATGGCAATCCTGACAAATCGTCCCTTTCAAGATCTGCCCGGGCAATGCGGTCTCGGTGACGTCTTTGACTTTACTGAAGTGGCAGGAAGCACAAAACTGAGCGCCCTTATACACCGCAGCCTGTTTTGAGGGATGCACGAGGTTATCTTCGGCATTGGCATAAGGCCCGAAAAAAGTTTTCCCCGGATTGATCTTGAACGCCGGGAAGTCCGCGTGATCCTCTTTTACCGAATCAATCAGGTGACAGGACGAACAGCTGATCCCTTCCACGCCATGGGTCTTCTTCGCTCTTCTGCCTCGTCTTTTCGGCTTTGCCGACAGGACCTGCGCGATGATGTTTTCCGTATGTTGAGGAAAAACCGTCACCGCGGGAGCATGGCACGCCAAGCATCGGGTTTTTTCTTCTACGGTCGGTCCCGTTTGGAGCCACAGGCCGAGGACGGTTTTGAACACGGGAGACGTGAGCGCGGTCCCATGCAACAGGGCCCCATCCACGCGCCCGAACGTTTTAAGGTCGGGGGTTTGTTCTCGCATCCCTTTCCATTCCTCGTAGTGACGATCATGACATTGTTTGCAATGATCGGAAGGCAAAAAGACTTCTTCGATTTCCTTGATCCACTTGTGGCTTTCAGGGACCTGAGGTTCTTCCTGCGCATTCGCGCAGGGGAGTGGAATCCACAGGATTCCCATCAGAACCATCAATAATCGGTTTCTCATCTTCCCAAGCCTGCTTGTACGGCTCTCGTCGCTTCGAAAAGATCGCATGACTTTCACTAATCTTGGTTAATGCGTACGAAGTGGAAATTCAATCCACCACCGACGCCTTGGTCATCGATACCGGCTGGTTCAAACGTCGCCACCGAAAAATTCTGAGTCGGCAGCGCCTTTTCAAGCGCCTTTCCCAATTCCAGTATGTTCCGGATGTCTGTTCCGTCCACCTCTTTGATGATGGCCTTGACTTTGATGCCGGCACGATCTGCCGGCGAACTTCCAATCACCCCAAACACCACCACGCCCTCGGCCTTGTTCAGACCGAGAATTTCTTTGATCTCCTCATCGACTTCGCCAACGTCGATTCCAAATTCTTCCGCCAAGGCATAGGCTCGATCTTCCGTCATGCCTCCGTCAACGGATTCTGCAAAAGAGAGAACGGACGACCACACAAAGCCACTGATACAAAACGCCAAAACGGCACTGAGGGACCATCTGATCATCGTATGTCGCCTTACATGGTATGGGGGTCAGAGAAACACAGGAGGAAAACGTCGGGCGACCGATGACTCATGATTTCGTCGAAGCCATTGGGCCGCCGACGGGATCGACCAGCAACTGCAGCCAAGACGCCACTGCTTTTTGTCCGTTTCTTTCGTTATTCTCGCCGTTCCAGACGGCAAATGCCACGGCTTGCATGCGGCCGGGAACCAGGAGGGCTTCGTTCTCCGTGTCATCTCCGGATTTGGTCAACGGACGCTTCAACACGACGCGCCAAAACCCTTTTTCCCATTCGGCTTCGCCTTTGACCTTGCCTTGCCGGTTCTTGCTCGTCAACGTACTGAATCCGCCGCCAATGAGATCTTCGACCGAGGAAGGCCTGCGAGGGATCACTTCAAATTTCCGAATACCTCTTTTTTTTCGTCCCCTTTCCTTGGCCCTGGCTTTTCTCCGATCCACGTCGCTTTGCCAATCCGCTTTCCAATGCCAGATATTCACGTAGTGATCCAATTGCCCCATGCAGAAAAACGCCGGGGCATTCCCCAACGGGAGAGCCAGGGCCGCCCCGTCACGAAACACGCCGGGGGTCAGCCGTTCGTTTTTGGTCGCATCCTGCCATTCCACCAGAAATGAGATGTCTTTGCCATTGTGAACCGACCGGACCGAGATGACTTTGGCGCTCGGTTCCGGCCAAACCGGTCGAGTAATGATCTGACCACTAAGAGGAATGGGAATGGGCGCTATTGTCTCCCATGCCGCATCATCCGGCTTCGTCGGAATCGTGCCTTCCGTAAAATGGGACCGGATGACAATCCCCTGAGAGCTCACCGCGGGAATGCCGAACCAGCCAAGCGCCACCGCCAAAAACACGATGCCTGATCCCATCACGATAAGAGAGCGGGGAAGCGTGCGTTTCGATTTTACAAGATGGGTTCCATCGTTTGGACACACCGTTTCACTCATCTGCCATCCTTACCAAAGTTTAATTCGCCGGACTTTATTTTCGTTGCGCTCGCAAATATAGAGATAGCCTTGACCATCAAAGGCCAAGCCTGACGGGGCATTCACCACCGCATCGACGGCCAGATTCCCGTCACCATGTTTCAGCATGCCGGCATCTTCCTTGGCCACAAAACGGGCGGCGCCACACCCTCCCATGTTTGTATCGTCGTAGCCACTGTCTCCGTTCCCCGCAATGGTCTCGATCAGGCCCGTGGCATGATCCACTTTACGGATACGATGATTCATCGAATCCGCAATATAGACGTTGGCGTCCTGATCGACAATGGCTGCCTCCGGCACGTTCAACATGGACATCACCGCGAGTTTTCCATCTCCATCATACCCAAAGCGACACACCCCGGCTACGGTCGAAATGACACCCGTTTGTGCATCAACCTTTCGAATACGGTTACTGGCCTTATCCGTGAGGAAGACGTTTCCGCATGAGTCCACGTCGATCGCCACGATATCCCAAAGTTTCGCTTCAAGCGCCGGCCGGCCATCGTCAAGATAGGGGGACAGATCCAAATTATCCGAACATTGCGGGCGAAGCCATCCTTGGTCATCACTGAAATCAATGCCAATCGCGTCACCAGAGAGTACGACCAGGTTTTGTGCGGTCAATGGACTAATCCAGTCTTCATCCGCTCTGGACCACGTCCCCGCGATGGTGGTCACCACGCCTGTTCGAGGATCGTATTTTCGAATACGGTGGGCTTGGGTATCCGCAATATACAGATTGTCTTCCGAATCGAATGCAATCGCCCCGGGATAGGTCAGGTTGACTTCCAACGCAGGGCCGTCACCATTAAAGCCGGATTGTCCGGAACCCACGACCGTCGTGATAATATCGGTCTCGTGATCGACTTTGCGAATGCGGTTGCATCCGGAATCACAAATATACAAATCGTTCTTGGAATCAATTGCCACGCTCAACGGCAAGTACAACCCGGCTTCTCCACAAGGACCGTAATCCCCGCTGTAACAGGTCTCTCCAATACCCGCATAGTTATGAAGGGTCCCAGCTTCCAGATCGACCCGACGAACCCGGTCCGACCCATTTTCGGCAATGTAGAGCCAACGGCCTTCCTTGTCGACACAAATATGATTCGGTAAGGGGATCCCTGCTTTCTTCGCACGTTTCCCGTCACCCGTACTTCGGGATTTTCCATTTCCCGCAAAGGTTTCGATTCTTCCAACCGCTGACTCTACGCTCGTTTCCATATCATACTCCTTAGGATGAATCTTGTTCTCGCCTCAGAACCGCAGGAAATTCTTTCTAACTCTTCGACGTCTGAGCCGGTTCCGTGGCTTGTATTGGAGAAACCGTTTGATCATTTTGTGGAGCCGGCGACGGCGCCACGTCTGAAGCTTGCGGATTGACTTGAGCCTGGCTCTGCGGCTCCGCCGGATTTTGTGCTTCGTGCTCGATGGCTTCTGCCTCATTCACGGATTTTTTGAAGCCTTTTATCGCCTTCCCGACCCCTTCACCGAGCTGCGGCAATTTCCCGGCGCCGAATATGATCAGAACAATGAAGAGTATCAGAATCAACTCGGTAAAGCCTAAACTCCCAAACATGATTGATTTCTCCTTTTGAGACAAGAATACCGTTAGTCACGAGGGCGTTTCGCAAACCGTTGTTTTAAACGTTGCCGCGCCGCTTCAGCCTGTTCAAACATTTTACATTTTTCATAGGTATTGATGAGGTTGTAATACGCCAACGGCTCATCGGGACTGTGCTCAACGGCTTCTTCCATAATTTTTACAGCCATGTCGGATTTTTTCAACGTAAAAGCAATGTCCATGAGTTTAAAGCTGGATTCCAAATGTGCAGGATCAAATTCCAACACCTTCATATAGGCTTGAACCGCCATATCAAGGGTGTTGTAATCCGATACTTGAGGATTATCCAACTGTTCATAGACTCCTGCCAAATTATACCAGGCAATCGGATCTTCAGGGGTAATTTCGATTAAACGTTCAAAGTACTCCTTTGCCTGCATATACTCTTTCTTATCGTGATGGAGCCTTCCCAAATTGAACAAGGACAACACGTCATATTTGTTCAACTCCAAGGCTCGCTCAAATTGAGGACGGGCATCATCCATCATCCCCTTGGTCCCGTAGATCGTTCCCAGGTTCGAATAATACATGGCTAGGGAGCGATCCATTTCCGTTCTCAAACCCTCAGCCATTTCTATGGCCTTTTTGACTTCGGTCAAGGCGTCTTCCAATTTCCCTTTTCCAAAATACAGTTCCCCCAACCGGCAACGGGCTTGAAAATCGTCAGGTTCTTCGCTGAGCAACTTTTCAAGTTCCGCAATCTCTTCATCCGGAGTCAACGGCTGCTCCTGAGCCTGCGGCTCACCCACCCCGCCCTCTTCCTCTGTTGCGACATGTTGTGATTCCATAATTGTTACATACCCTCTCAACGTATTTAACTGAACGCAGGAGTCACCGAGGAATAGGTCACTGTTCCTGCTTTATTTCGTAATTTTCCCAGCGTGCCCCGCTTATCAAGCGTCATCAGCATGAACCCAACAACCACCATCAACGTCAAATGTGACAACTGCAGGGCATATCCTGCCATAAACATCAACCCTAAGCCATACCCTGCCAAACGACCGATTAACACCAGTTTAATGACAGTGTACGCCCAGCAGGTAAAACCTGCCATATAGAGGGCAAAGGGTAAATAAAAGGTATACCCCATGCCCATTTGAAACACCCAGCCGATCCCCTGCCCTGCCTTTCTCGCGTCTTCGGCAAGCGCGGGACTATACAGTGACAGGAAAAAATCGATATAGAGCAACACCAAAAAGGTCACGCTCCCGCTGAGAAGAAGGGTGATGGCCCATTTCTGTTGCGTTTTATTTTTGGTAAAAAGCGACGTGCTGCCGTACGACCACAAAACAAGGATACTCGCCAGGACCATGAAGGCTTCGCCTCCCCGACTGATTTCATTCACGAGAGGAGGCGAAGCGACAATGCCCAATAAGCCATAAGTGGTGGACACCGTCTGGTAATAAATCCACCCGAGAATTCCCAGTAAGAAACACCCCACGGTGACACGTTGCGCCCAAAGACGATGCGTCACCAGAAATTCCGCCATCAGGATGGAAAGAATCACCAGGGACACGAGATTATAGACGACTGCACCCAGCATCGCAGGTGGAAAGATGAGATAGACAACGGTCAACACGACGAGCAATGAGACGGCCGGGACCAGGAACCCGTCAAAACGCCCCGACCACACCGATTGCCGCAATTTTTGAATCAGCAAAATGAACAAGACCAGGAACAGCAGAATAGAGGTAACGTTGAGAAGAACAAATCCCAAGGAGGAAAACGTCTTAAACGTCAGCCTGACGGCTTCGGATTTTTCGGCGAGCTTGGCCATGTGCATGCCCATCCGAGAAGCCAAGCGATAGAGAACGAGTTCTAAAAACGCCGAAAGCAGGAGAAATTTCAACGCATATTCAAACAGGATTCCGGGATTCGTTCCGCTTTCGTGACCCGATGTCGGCGCTGCCGTCATATCCGTTTCGCCCTTTCCTTCTCTTTCCCGTCAGAGCAGCGCTGAGAAAACACAGACGGCTCTTCGCAACTAAGAAACGGCAGTGAATTCCGGGGCATGTTGTTGTTTGTGTCGGGCGATGTACAGCAATCCATCAGCCATCGAATAATTAAACGGCAATTCCACGACCACTTCACTGATTTTCTCGTACACGTGTTGATACAGTTTTTCAGCCTGTTCAGGCGTCATGCCCTGCTTGACTTCATAGAAAAAGCCCAAGCTTAAATCTTCCCCGGCCGGTCGCATAATACGCTGAATTCCGTAGTCTCCCGGATCGCTCATAATGGGAGCTTCTTTTTCAAGATCGAAGAGACAGGGCTGGCATGAAAACCCGTACGACGCATTCAACTTTGTATTCTCCAACACAAAGTTCATGGTTTCCCGGGCTTCCTCTTCCGTTTCAGTCGGGAAGCCGACGATGACATAGCAATGGACCCCGATACCCAAATCAACGCAATCCGAACAAATCCGATCGACGTTCTCCTGGGTAATGCCTTTTTGCATAAAATCCATCATGCGCTTGTTATAGGTTTCCAATCCAAACACAATTTTGTGGCACCCGGCATCTCGCATCAAGGACAGTAATTCTTTCGAGAGATTCTTCTCAAAACGAAGTTCGGCCGTCCATTGAATGTCAAATTGTCGGTTCAGGATTTCTTTGCACAGCCGGCGAGTGGGCGATAGGGCCAGACATTCATCGGTAAAGAAGAAAAAGGGTGTGTCATATTTTTGAGAAAGCGCCTGAAGTTCATCCACGACCTTGATAGGATCTTTTTGTCGGAAATTTTGATGGTCCAACGTCAAAGCACAGAAGGCACAGTCCTTATAGTAACACCCTCGTGAAAACTGCACCGGCAAGACCGTTTTGGGGGCCAGATACCGGTCGAGAGGAAATCCATCGTAATTGGGAGCCGGATGTTGCGCCAAATTCTCGGAATAAAACGGCTGATTCACAATAACCTTGCCGTTTTCCCGATAGATGAGATTGGGAACCTTGGCAAAATTCTTTTTCCCTTCCAATTGATTCACCAACTCCAATAACGCCGTCTCTCCCTCAAATACGATAAAATCATCCGCAACCTGGAACAGCCGTTCGCAACGACGCAGATTGTCCACAAGCCGGGTAAAGATACTGCCTCCAACGGTCACATGAATGTCAGGATTCGCTTCCTTGATGAGTCGACACAGGGTGAGGCCGGGAATGATCTGGGACGTTGCGGTAATCGATACGCCAACCAACTCCGGGTTTTCATCAACGATGGAAGAGAGAAAGTATTGTCGATACAAGTCCAGATACGGATTTTGTTCTTCATCTTGAATCGCTTTGAGAATGTCTCGAGAAGAATAAATGGAGTAGGAAAATTGGTTGTCGACCACGGTAATCCTGGTTGGGAAATAAACCGAAGACACCACTTCCAACCAGCGGTCGATTAAAAACAGGCATTCCCGATAACGCTCAATATCATAAAACTCTTCTCCACGCAGTGAAGCTTTGGCCGGTTCAATTTGATCGATCAAATGGGGAAACCGGTCCAAGGCTTCCACAATTCGACCGTAATGTTCATCACTTCCCGGTCCCGTCTCTCGCTCACGTGAGTGCTCTAATTTCTTCAGTTTTTCAACAAGCTTTTCATAGACTTCCAAGCCATACGTTTTCGACAGAATAGTATCGAGGAGTTCAATGTTCAGATCCCGTTGGCTTTTATCGGTAATTCCGGCTTGGTCAAGAAAAGCCGTTAAACACGGGAGACTCAGATAGGGTTGCGAGGGATGCCAACTTGGAGGAAATAGCAAAGAGATTTTCACATGACCTCCTTAAATGAAGTGTTCCCGCGTCGCATGAAAATGTCTCTCATCATCGACATGTTTCTCACCTGAAATCATGCGCTGAATGTTCAATAATTCTTATACACGGCTTCCGGTTTCTTATGCAACTCTACGAAAGGACGGATACTTTTCTACAGCCTAATCGGATTCAAGGTTCCTGCACGAGGGACTCCTCAAAACACTCCACATGTAAAAAGACCCTGACGTCCTCCTTCTTTTCAGGAGGACCCCAGGGTCTCTTCAACTCGCTACTGCAAAAATAGTCAGTAAGCTTATGGCATCTTGGCGGTAAACCAGGTGGAGATACCCTTCATGCCGTTTCTCTCCACGTTCTGGCCATCCCACACTGCAAACGCCACCGGCACACTCTGTCCCGCGCCGAATTGCACGTCGTTCGCATCATTCGTCGCCAACGCCCGCTTCATCACCACGCGCCACGTCGGCCCGCTGCAGCACCCGCCTTTCAACGCACCGTACGGTTCCCACAGCCCATTACCCATCACGTCCTGCGACGCCTGCGTCGTCAACGTGCTGAACCCGTTCGCATTCAAATCTTCAACCGAACTGGTTCGCAGATCCGGATCCGACATGATGTTGCCCGACCAAATCCCCGGATTGAACGGCCCCAAACTCCGGCCGATCCGGTCAGGATAGGTCACGCCTCCTGCCGGCTCTTCATAGTAAAAGTCCCAGGCGATCGAGGGATATTGCTGATCCACGTCCCACATCCCCGCGACGCCAGCACCCATGTCCCGCTGCCATTCCGCATTCCAGCGCCAGATGTTCACCGTGCCACCGGATTGCCCCATACATTGAAACGGCGGAGCCCCTGAGGTTTGCACCGGGAATTGCACGGCCACCTGATCACGGAAATCCTGCGGCCCGATGACGGTGTTATTCAGGGTT
>JAHRAK010000042.1 GCA_020027535.1 Nitrospirales bacterium | reverse complement strand
TCGAGCTTTCGCACGCGATGGGTGTCCGTCAGCCGGTCGAGCAGGGTTTGCATCGGTTGTTTGTATTGAGGATGGACCCAGTCCGGATCGAGTTCGGTCATCGGCGCCAGAACGAACCGCCGTTGATGGAGACGGGGATGAGGAACGGTGAGTTGCGGGGTGTCGATGATCCGTTGTCCATAGAACAGCACGTCCAGATCAATGGGCCGGGAAACGTTTTTCAGTTCGGGGTCGCGTCCGAGGCCCCGCTCGGTTTCCCGGCAAATGGCCAACAGGTGTTCCGGCTGGAGTTGCGTCTCAAGACGAACGACCCCGTTATAAAACCACGTGTCGTCGTGCCCATGAGCCATGTCGATGGGTTCGGTCTCGTAATACGAAGAGATGCCCGTCAACGTGGAATGAGGAAGAAGCCCCATCAAGGCCACGGCCCGGTCACAAAAGTCCAGCCGGTCCCCCTGGTTCGATCCAAAGGCGATAAAGACGGTTTCGACGCTCATCTTTTCACCGTTCCGGTTCTTTTTTTGTCATGCCCAGCAATGCGAAGCGCCTCTTATCTCCGTTGGTGGGACTCAGACGAATGCCTGTAGGGGCCGACCTGGGTGTCGGCCCTCCCCGTTACCACCCGATTTGTTTGAGCCGATCCACGGCTTCGGCTAATCGCTTTTTCGTCGTGGTGAGGGCCATGCGAATGTAGCCTTCGCCCGGAGCCCCGAACCCGTTTCCCGGCGTGGTCACGATCCCGGCCTTTTCCAACAGGTGTGCCGTAAAGGACGCAGAGGTATAGCCTTGGGGCACCTCGATCCAGACGTAGAACGTTGCCGAAGGTGTCTCAAACTCGAGCCCCAGATTCTTCAAACCCGCGACCAACACGTCACGGCGTTCCTGGTAAATGGCCCGGAGGCCGGCGGTGAGTCGATCGTCGGACTCCACGGCCGTGATCCCGGCTTCTTGAACGGCTTGAAATTGTCCTGAATCCAAATTGCTTTTGATCTGGCTCAACCCCGCAATCACTTCGGCACGGCCCACGGCAAACCCGAGCCGCCATCCCGTCATGTTGAACGTCTTGGACAACGAGTGAAACTCGATCCCCACGTCCATGGCGCCTTCCGCCTCCAGAAAACTCGATGGGCGGTGGCCGTCGTAGAAAATTTCCGAATACGCCGCATCGTGGCACACGATGACGTGATGCTCTTTCGCAAACGCAATCACGCGGGCGAAAAATGCCGTGTCCGCAATGACCGACGTGGGATTGTTCGGCGAATTCAAAAACATCAGTTTCGCTTTTCGGGCCACGTCCGGGGGAATCGCATCCAGGTCGGGAAGGAACCCGTTCCGTTTCAACAAAGGCATCTCATGGGCAATGCCGCCGGCAAAGCTGGTAGCCACCGGATACACCGGATATCCGGGGCTTGGGACCAGCACGACGTCGCCCGGGTCGATAAAGGCCAAGGGGACGTGGCCGATGCCCTCCTTTGACCCGATGAGGGTGACGACCTCGGACTTGGGGTCCACGGTCACGTTGAATCGTCGCGTGTACCAGCCGGCGACCGCGGTGCGAAACGACAACATCCCGCTCGAAGAAGGATATTGATGATGCTGCGGATCGGTCACCGCCTTTTGCATGCGTTGCAGGATAGGCTCGGGTGTGGGCAGGTCGGGATCGCCGATTCCCAGGTTGATGATATCGACCCCGCGAGCAATGGCCTGTTGCTTCATCTCGTCAATGGCCGCAAACAGATACGGGGGTAACGTCTTGATGCGTTCAGCATAGGTGATGGGCACACCGCTCATTCCTGCCACTCCTTCTTCAATAATCGAACAAGTTTTCAGAGTTTCGTTTTCAAAAACGCGGAGGGTTCACGTTACTGCACCGGCAAGCCGAGAATCAAGGAACGGCACGCGACGGTCGGCGGCGACGGGCGGTTGACTGGTTCCCGGATCGGGAATGTGGGAGAGGTATTTTCCGTTGAATCTGAAACCGTGCATTTATGGTATCCAGTATTCAACGGGCGTCGACAGGAAACGCTCAAGAGCAATGCCGCCTGGGCCGACTATCAGGCTTTTTGTGGGATGGAAGGCTTTGGAGAAAGCATCCAAGCCGGGAAACGAAGTGGGCATTCCGCCACTTTTGACTTCGATGGCTGCAAGTTTCTTCCCTTTCCGCAAGATAAAATCCACTTCACGGTTGTTGTCCCGCCAATAGAGCAGTTCGCATTCCCCGCCAACGCTTGCATTGAGCAAATGGGCTCCCACGGCCGATTCCGTCAGTCGTCCCAACAGGTGTTTATCTTCAAACACCTCTTGCCGGGTCATCCCGGATTGAGCGGTTATCAGTGCCGTGTTGAAGACTTGAAGTTTTGGGATTGAGCGCCGGCTTGCCGCCATGCTGCCCGTATATTTTTGCAGCCCGGCTAGGGTGCCGGTTCCTGCAAGCAAGTCCAGATAGTGCGCCAGGGTGGTGATATTTCCTTTATCTTCAAGGCACCCCGCAATTTTTCTATAGGAAAGAATTTGTCCCGAATAAGAGCAACCCAGCTCAAACAGCCGCCTCAGCAGTACCGGCTTGTCCACACGGGAAAGCAAAAGCACGTCGCGGGAAATGGTGGTTTCGATAAGAGAGTCTTTGATGTAGCGCGACCAACGCGCCGGCTCCTTTATGAAAGGAGCGGATCCCGGATAGGCGCCATAGAAAAGATATTGTTCCAAATTCCACCCGAAAGCCCGTTTCATTTCAGGGAAACTCCAGTGAGGTAAATGCAGGGTTTCAAAACGCCCGGCAAGACTTTCTGCAAGCCCTCGCCCCATCAAGAGTGGAGCCGAACCCAGCAACACGACTTTCACTGCTCTTTTTTTGCGGGTGTCTTCATCCCAAAGACCTTTGACCGTGACGGACCATCGCGGAATCTTTTGAACTTCATCCAATATCAGCAGTGCACCTTTCCCTTTTGACTTGTCCGCCAGTTGCCTTGCCTCTTCCCATTGAGACGTGATCCATCCCTCACCGGCGCGAAGGGTTGGTTCATCCGCACTGGCAAAATGATGGGGCATGCCGTTCTGCTTCGCCACTTGCAAGGCAAGGGTTGTCTTCCCAACCTGCCTCGCTCCCGATATGGACTGAATAAACCGGCGGGGTTCCTTCAGCCGTTTCGCCAACTCCTTGGCCTGCGGTCTGATAAATGTCGCCCTTGTCATTGTCTAAACCATGCGATCAGTGAGAAAAATTTTGTCTAACATATTGAACATTTTTGTTCACTATATTGAACAAATAAGCATTTGGCAAGCCCGTCCAAGTCAAGCGGGCGAAGCCGTGATTCATGAACTCTTGAAGATCAGGGGGTTGGGAGAGAGGTCTTCCCAATCATCGTCGACAATATCTCGTCAGGTAGCCAGGTGGGCGATGAGGCGGTCGGCGAGTCGATGGCATTCGGGCAGAACGGTCTTTGCTGACGCCAACAAGGCCTCTGAGGAGGTTTCTGCCCGTTGCACGTCGGTGACGCATTCGCGGCAGAGGGCTTCGACGCCGTCGAGTTCCAATTCCACATGAAACAGGAGCCCGTAGGCGCGGTCGCCATATCGAAAAGCTTGAACCGGATAGGATTCGGACGAGGCGAGGACGCACGCTCCCGGTGGCAGGGTCAGCCCTTCGCCGTGCCATTCAAACACCGTGAATTCGCGAGGAAACGTGCCAAACACGGCGTCAGCGTCTTCTTCGACGGCGCGCGTGACCGGGACAGGCCCGATTTCCAGGCGAGGGCCGGGATGGACCTGTCCGCCCAAGGCCTTGGCCATGAATTGAGAGCCCAGGCATACGCCTACCACCGGAATGTCCGCCTCGATCGCGTGTCGAATGAACTTCTGTTCTTTTTCAATCCAAGGATCGGAATCATTCACGGACATGGGCCCTCCCATGACCAAGAGGAAATCCGGAGGCGTGGCGGGAAGTTCCCGTTGAGGGACCAGCAGCGTGTCGAGCTGATACTGCCGTTTCTCTAACGCCTGCCGAAATGCGCCGGGGCCTTCAAAGGGAACATGTTGGAGGCACAGGGCCTGCTTCATGGTGGCGACGGATTGAGGAAGGGGTGACAAAAAGGAAGTCGCGATTACGAGTGAGGATGCCCGTTTTTCGCGTTCATGCATTCCACCAGGTACCAATACTGGAAAGGATCCATCTTTTCTTGTTTCGTGACCTGGAGGGGCGTGCCATCCAGCACGTGATCCAAGGACAAATCCGTGCGGAATCCTATCCGCTGGCAGATGGGCGAAATCAGTTTCTCGACGGCGGCGATGAATTTATTGCCGTTGCTGAAGTGGTTCAACATGACAATGCGACCGCCGGGGCGGCAGACGCGAATCATCTCCGACACGACCTGCCGATAATCCGGGACAGCAGTCACGACGTAGGCAGCCATGACCACATTGAAGGTATTGTCCGGGAAAGACATTTGGCCCGCATCCATACGCTGGAGCGTGACGTGCTCGAGGCCATGCTTGGCAATGCGCTCCTCGGCCTTTTTCAGCATGCCTTCCGAGAGGTCGATACCCACGATTTGACAGTGGGTTGGATACAGGGGCAAGGCCATGCCCGTGCCGACGCCGACTTCCAGCACGTGATCCTCGGGAGCGATGTGAAGGCCTTTCACCGCCGATTCACGCGATTGATCAAAGGCCTTCCCGAAGGTTTGGTCATAGACCGACGAGTAATTCGTATAGACCCGCTCGAGATTTTCGAGGTTCATGGCCTGTTCCTGTTGGTTTATCCCATTTCCCATGCCATACCCCTTGCTTGTTTGAGCGACCGGTTCATTTGCGTCTACAATAACGTTAGTTTGGGAGAGCGTGATACGGGAGTGATCCTGTTCTGCCCAACGACCATTGGAAGGCCCATCTGAAGCGGGCACGATAGGGACGAAAATTTAACACTACGCCCCCCGATGAGTCAACCATTTGCTTTCCCGTCGCCGCTCATTCCGGTGTGACGACAGGGGTTCTGAGAGGCGTTGAAAAGAGGTAGGGAGGTTTCTTACAATTCAGCCGGGAAGTCTGTTCTTTGTTGATCCCTTCGTTATCCATTTCTAAACGAAAAAGGAGAGACCGCATGAGCTCATATGGACGATACAACCACCGGAAAAATGGACTTGGGCTCATGCTGCTGTTCGTGTTAGGAATGGGTTCGCCGGCGTTTGCCATCGACGTCGAGTTAACCTCGGAGCAAGCCACGCAGATCATGGCCTCAGCCCGAGGACCCATGGAGCAGGCGGCTTCCAATGATGAAATGTTCGGCATCATCAAAGCAGCGGATAAAAGCTCCCGCATTGGGGACGATCCGGCGACCAAACCCTGTGGAAGCAGCGCGATTTTACGAACGAAAACCTATTGGTTCGAATATTTCGGCCGCGAAGAAGGCCGGCGGTCCAAGGTCGCGCAACAGGAAGTCCGGATGCCCGAATCCAAAATCAATGAAATTCTGAACATGCCCAATCTTGAAATGGAGATCGGGCTGTGCGGGCAGGAGGAGTTTTTTGCCGAAGGTGCCGACGTGGCGCTTCAACAAGGATCGACGAATATCATGGCCGTGGATAAAGGCAAACCCAGCCGCGGCCGGAAAATTCCCGGATCCGAGATGGAGTACGTGTCCCGGTTTTCCGCCCGATTTGCCTATCAGGATTTTGACCCGAAGGCCATGACGAATATTGTCGTGTTTTTCCCCGATGGGAAATTGGTGACGATCGAGGCGGATTTTTCCAAGATCAAGTAAGTGCGGCGGGCAGGGACCCTTTCCACGTTCATTGTGGAACGTGGGGAGTCAAGGGGTCCGTTTCCCATCCCACCATCCGAAGCGTATACAGGTGGCGATACAGGCCGTCCCGTTGCATGAGTGCCGTATGCGTGCCTTCCTCGATGATCCTGCCCTTGTTGAGAACAAAAATCCGGTCGGCTTCCTGAATGGTCGTGAGGCGGTGTGCGATGACCACGGTCGTCCGTCCCGCCATGAGTCGTTGTAACGCACGTTGGACCAGCATCTCGGATTCGGAATCCAGCGCCGAAGTCGCTTCATCCAGAATAAGGAGCCGGGGATTTTTGAGGATGGCCCGGGCAATCGCAATGCGTTGCCGTTGACCGCCCGAAAGGTTGACGCCTTTTTCCCCGACCAGCGTGGCATACCCGTCAGGCAGCGACGCAATGAAGTCATGGGCATGGGCCGCTCGGCTCGCTGCGACAATGTCCTGTTCCGAGGCGTCCTCTCGTCCGTATCGAATATTTTCCAGAATCGTATCCCCGAACAGGACGGTTTCCTGGGGCACGATGGCCAGTTGTTGATATAAGCCGGCCAATTGCACGTCCCGCAGGTCCTGGTGGTCAATCGTGACGGACCCTTCCGTGGGATCATAAAACCGGTGCAAGAGATTCGCGATCGTACTCTTCCCCGAACCGGTCGGACCCACCAACGCCACGAGTTCGCCCGGACGCACTTCGAAGGAAAGATCGGTCAGGACCGGGTGACGCGGGTCGTACGCAAAACTCACGTGTGAAAATGTGATGTGGCCTTGAACGTCGGGCAACGCGTGGGCTTGCGGGGCGTCCGTCACCTCCGGCGCGGTGTCGAGCAACTCGAAGACGCGTTCCAGGGCACCCTGCCCCTCCTTCATTTGGGAAAAAATTCGCGCCGCGGCGCCGAACGGACCGATTAAAATTCCCGCAAACAACACGAAGGCCAGGAGGTCACCGGGTGTCATGGCCCCGTCGATGACTTGCTTGCCGCCGTACCACAGAACCACCCCGGCCATCATCAGCGTCAGGAGGGTGATGACGGGGATAAACACGGAAAGGATTTTGGCGCGGCGGAGCGTCCCGGCAACCAGCGAGTCGACCGCGGCGCCGAATCGTCCTTCCTCCCGGTCCGTCCGGACAAAGGATTTCACGACCCGGATCCCCGAAATCACTTCTTCGATGAGCGTGGAAAGCGCGGCGGTGTGATCCTGTATCTGCGTGGAGAGGGATTTCAACCGCTTGCCGAACAACCGCGCCACCAGGACCAGGAGGGGAAGCAACAGGACGATCAGCAGGCAGAGTTTCCAGTTCATGTACAACAGGAACGCAAGGCCGCCGACCACCGTCACCAGTTGTTTGGCGGAATCGATGGGAGTTTCGGTCACCAGGTTCTGGATCACGCCCACGTCGTTCATGAGCCGTGAGAGAATTTCCCCCGTACGCCGTTTGGCAAAAAAGCTGAGAGACAGGGTTTGCAGATGACGAAACAGGTGGGTGCGGAAATCCGCGATGATCAGTTGAGACAGGCGGGTGGTCAGGTAGCTCTGGCCCATGCTCAAGACGCTTTGGATGATGGCGATCACCAGGAACAGCAGGATCGTCTGCGTCATGCGTTCCACGTTCCGTTGAACCGTGATGAGGTCCCACAGCGTGCCGCCGAGTTTGAGCAGCGTCAGGTTGAGGGCCGCCACGCCCATGATCAGGACACCGGCCAAGGCCATTTGAGAAAGATAAGGACGGACAAACGGGAACAGGCGGGAGAATTGACTCATGGCAAGGGCTATTCGTCAGGCGCGGCAGGAAACGAGTGCGGAAAAACAGGAGGCCATGGACCGTCGCAGGCTCGAAAACAAAAGGAAGGACTATGCCGGTGCATTCACCGGCTCACCTTTCGTGGTGCGAGGTGCCCCCAAACCGGTGCGGTCGTTTCGTCCATGAGATTGGATGGTATCGGTGCCGGCCCACCTAGTGCTGGAATGGTGAATCTCAGTTCCGCCGACGGGCGAATTTCATGCGGCGCCGAAGTTTTTTATGCTTATGCTTCCGCATTTTTTTCCGTCGTTTCTTAACTACACTCGCCATTCATACTCCTTCATTTCTTCCTCGGGCGGAGGCTGAGAACTTTTCGTCGGACCGGGGCCCACTGGCCAGGAGACATATGATGAAACAAGCGCCCAAGTTGGCAGAGGTAACACAGCGTCCCAAGAAGTGTCAAGAAAAGGCCCGGCATTGGAGGTCGTCCTGTAAGTGTTCAGTCACTCTGAGCAACGCGAAGGATCAAGGAGCCTGCCCTGAGCGCAGCGAAGGGAATAAATGAACACATACAAGGATGACAGAAAGAAAAGGCAAGGATGATCTCCTTTCTTGTCATCCCCGGCTCGATCGGGGATCCAGGGTCGTTGGTTTTTCATGCGGGGTTTCGCCCCCGCACGACGAGGTCCTTTTGTTTCGGCAAAAGGACCCAAAACCATGGGCGCCCGGGCAATGGCGGCATGAGATGCCGGGGTGCGTTTTTTATTCCGGTCGCCAGGGGAATGGGCCCATCCAGTCGTCCAAGAGGATTCGCCAGG
>JAHRAK010000096.1 GCA_020027535.1 Nitrospirales bacterium | reverse complement strand
TGGAGACCTCCCTGAAATTTGAATCTCCGATGTTAGCAGAGGCGTTGTGAGCAAATTGTGTTGATTCCGTAAGACTTGTGAGGTTTTCGGGGCATCCGTCAACAATTGACCTATCGGCGTCAGGGGGCGGGGCCGACGCCACTGGCAAGGACCCGCATCCGGCCGCGCGGCGTGACGCCGACTCCGGGCGGGGGGATCGGAAGCGGGAAGGGCCCGGAACCGATGGGGCCGTGCCTGGGGCTGGGCGTGCTCGCGGCGGCGAAGGCCGACGCCGCCAAGTCGAGGCTGGCCCTGAGGCGCCTGGACCGGCCTGGCCTAGGCGTCCCGCAGGATGACGTGCATGCGCATCGGTGGTTCAACCTGGCGGCGAGCCGGGGTGAAGCGGAAGCCGCCATCGAGCGTGACGCGCTGGCGGCGCGCTTGGCACCCGAACACGCGACGGCCTAGCAACCGCACCCTGCCCTGGTGACGGCGGCCTCTGCCGCAAGGAGGCCGGACCTAGCTCCTCCGCCGACAGCCATCCGGGAAGTGCGGGGGGGGCGATCTGTGATCCACGGGATCAGCGATGTTCTGACCGCTGAGAGGACCCCAATGAGGTCCCCGGCGAGGGAGAGGAAATGGAGGCAGTGAGGGGACCTCGATGGTTGGAGGCGGTCGGTGTAGCGCCTCATTGACCGGTGCTTTTACCACTGACGCGCGACGGGGGTAAGATGGGCGGTCGAATGGACGATACACGGCCCCTGACACGGGGCTCGAACCAGGACGGATCAGAGGAGCATGGCGAATGAACCGGCACGATCATGGCGCCCCGCAAGGCGACGACGGTTTTACGGGATTGACCGACCAGTTTCCCTGAGAAACTGCGCGGGCTGGTGGGGACAATCGGAGGGGGGCGAGACGCGGAACGGGAGGGACAGGTTCACGCCGCGTGAGGGGCTCACTTGACGAAAACAGCCAGTCACACCTTGGTCGGAGTGGCCTCTCCGGGCGAACCGGCGGGTGACCGGGAGCCGCTTGAGGATGATGCCGTGTCCGAGGCCCGAGAGGCGGGCAGCACGGACTGTCTATACCGGGAAGGAAGCGGGGCCGGTCCGTGTCCATCATCCGTGCAACGGGATCACGTCGGCACGTGGGGCCCCGGTGACGTAGTCGGCCCACTTTTGCGTTGGTGCCGAAGGCGGGATTTGAACCCGCACACCCCAAGGGGCGCTAGACCCTGAATCTAGTGCGTCTGCCAGTTTCGCCACTTCGGCATGGAGCTTGTCCTGAACGGAATGAAGAACAAGTAATTATCAGCTTTTGCCTGAATGGGCGTCAAGCCGCGCAATCCCACAGAACACCCTCTCCCCTATTTCCTGCATTAAGCGGGAAATAGGGGAGAGGGCTGGGGTGAGGGGGAGTCCTTGAAGGTTCGGAGAGAAGTTACGCCTGCAGCAAGCGCCGCTGGAGCAACGTTTGCATATCGCGCCGTCCATCGGCGATCACGAGCACGTAGACGTCGTTTCCCATCACCCGGTAGATGATGCGATAGGGCTTAAAGAAAATTTCACGGTACTCCCGAATTCCAATGTCCAGCAATTCCTTCGGGTAATTCCCGCGGCGGGGATGCTTGGATAGGCTACTGAACGCTTGTTCGATCTGCTGCAGCACATGCTCCGCTTTGCCCGGCATATCGTGTTGCTCAATGTAATCGCAGATCTCTTCCAGGTCGCGTGCCGCGTCATCGGTCAACTGAACCAGGAAAGGCATCAGCGAGCCGGTCGTCGCTTCCGAAGCCGCGTGATGACATCGGTGGCGGGTTGGACCTGACCCGCTTCGATCTGGCGACTGCCCAACGCGAGAATTTTGAGCAGTGCAACGGTCTCCTGCGTTTGCTCGTAGCTGTCGATATCCTGCAAGACCCCCTTGGCTTCACCGTTCTGAGTGATAATCAAAGGCTCCCGCCGGTCTCCGAGCGAGCGCACGATCTCGGCAGCGTGGGCTTTGAGGTAACTGATGGGCTTGATCTGGCCGGACAGTTTCATAGGTACCTCCTTGCAGACTGCAATATAGACTATAAACAGGTCAACCTACAAGACCTCAATCTTCCCCCGATGACACTGGATGCACAATCAGGTCGGGGATGACAGAGGAAAGACGGCGCAGTGAGATCGCGCGGCTGCAAATGCAGACGAGCGCCGCAGGTGGGATTAGCGGAGCGTAACCCGACCTGGCTGGGGCGGAAGTTATGTCTGAAAGGCAGATGAATCAAAAATAAGATGAATATGGGTGATCCGATTATGATGCACCTCAAACGTCTGGGCCATGGTCGTGGTCACACCAGGTTTGGTAAAGCGGTAAATAAGGCAAGCCGTTGTGTCGTGCTCAAAGGCGTGAAGCATTTCGTACCCGAAATGATCGGGTGGCGAATTTTTGAGCGCTTCAATGTACTCCTCCGCACTTGCAAACTTGGACAACGGGCCCTCGAACTGCAGGGCGGGATGGAAGATCCGGTAGAGTTCATCGAGATCTCCATTCTCAAAAACGATGTGCATGTATCGACTTGCGAGTTGTTTGGCATCCATTATCGCAGCACCCATCTGAAATTATTACTTCACATGCAGGCCCATATCCGGAGATGATGCCGAGGTGGCTTGAGAGGGCAGAGGTTCCGGGTATTGTTGGCGCCAAAGCCGGTTGGGGCCCTGAAGGTCTTGGGTGTCTCCGGCGATGACAATCCGTTCTCGAATGAGCCCGGCGACGCCGAGTAAAAACGGGGCCGGAACGTGGGGCGCATCTTCGACAATCAATACGTCAAAGCGAACGCGTTTGAATAAGGGATCGGTCATGATTCTCCCGGGGGTCGCCGCGACCAACCGTTTGTTCTGCATGAAGGCTTGCCGGTTGGTGGCCTCGCTCGCGGCCACCATTTCGCGAACTTTTTGGGTGCCCCCCAGCCTGGAGATTTCGTCTTTCAACTCTTCGTATTCCGGGCGCATCTCTTTCGGAATCGCGGCTTCGGGAGACAATTCACGGATACGAGCCTGTGCGATCTCAACTTCTTTCATCAGTGCCGCAATGTTCCCTGTATAGATCGTCCGATATTCGCCCAGGGTTTCCACGTTTTTTCCCATGGTCTGCATACCGAGACGTTTCCAGATGGGCAGGTTTTCGTACTTGGCGACAAGGTGATCGATGTCCTTGATTTTGCCTTGGAACTCACTCACCTGGGCCAGGAGCCGCCATTCCAGTAATTTGACTTCATCCATGTCACGCTGTTTCTGTCCTTTGTAGGCCAGGACCGGGATGAGTTCCCGAAATCGCTCATATTTTCGGCGAAGCGCATCCTTGTGCGACCGGGACTTGGCGAAAAACTTGTGCATTTGCGCTTCGAAACCCAATTCGCCGAGTGGAACCCCTTCGGCTTGCTTGAGCACCGGGACCTCGTAGCGGCTCAACAGGCTGTGAAAAGGCAGGGCGGCATTCCGGAGGGTTTTGGCCAGGAACCCGAGGAAGTGATCCACGGCGTCGTGCGTGGGCGCCACCAGCAGCACGCGTTTATTGTGTCGCATCAGGGTCACCGCCAGCGTGCCGAGTTTGGTCCAACGAGTGGCTTGGTCGTCATGCCAGACGGTCGTCAGCACGGCAGCCGACGCCCCGGTTCTGGCGGAGGCATTGTCTTCACGATGCTCAGGGTCCAGCCATGGCACCAGTCGTTCGGCCGGCCCCAGGGCGTAGGATTCGGGATAGGTTGCCATATCGGCTAATCGCGCGGAAGCCAGGCGAAAAAACTCCGCGGTATCCGTCACGAGCGTATTGTCGCCCGTCGATTGCCCCAGCGTGTACAGGGTTTGCACTAAGGCTGCGTTGCCCTGGCGGTGAAGCATAAAGCCGGCCGTGGGTAAATCCACCTCTCCGGGAGGCACGATGGTGACGGGCACGTCTTCGAGAAACGTGCTTCCCGGAGGGACCTCCATGGAATACAGGTGCAGGGCCCCGGCCGTCCCGATCTTTTGGGTTGCGCGGGATTCGATCAACGCGTCGAGCGCCACCGCGGCGTCTTTCTGGTTCGCCAATTGGGTGGCGAAAGACTGGAGAAGATCAGGCAGTTTCATGGCTCGCGGCTTGAATCGAGTGCCTGCTGAATACAAATGGCCACACAGCCCAGTCCCCCGGTGATTGGGCGTCGATCGTATGCACACCCTCGATTTTCAGCGCAGGCAGCGACAAAAGGAACGTGTTGCGCGAAATCGAGGTCGGCGAGCACCTGGGCCTGCAGGCGGCCATCATCCAGCACCGACAGAATGAGAACACGGGTATGGTGGTCATCCTCCAAAATGGCGGATTTCGGCGA
This sequence comes from Nitrospirales bacterium, assembly GCA_020027535.1. Classification (GTDB taxonomy): domain Bacteria; phylum Nitrospirota; class Nitrospiria; order Nitrospirales; family UBA8639; genus Bin75. Next base: position 2,314 of record JAHRAK010000096.1, on the reverse strand, counting down.
TGGCGCGATCCTGGCTCGAGCCGCTTGGACGCGCGGCAGATCCACAACCTCTTTGACCAAAGGCTTCGGAGGATGAATCGCCCGTTGACTCAGCCGGACGTTTAACCCGGAGTTCTCACCAGGCTTCGTCGCGAGGCCGTCCCGAGCAGGCGCATCGGTCTGCGCCCGGGCAACGTCCCGAGCACGTTGAGGGACAAACGCATGGAGCATGACCAAGGCCAAGGCCAAGGCCAAGGCCAAGGCAAGACAGCCTACGCCCAGACACCACGTAACCCCCGTTTTCGCAGGGGCAAGCCTAGCGCAATGACGCCGCATGAAGGCATTGTAGTGGACGCTTGCAGGACGTGTCCAGCTTACCGAGGGCACAACGATCCTTGTGCCCGGCTTCGGCTGCAAATTGACATTTCCCCCACGTGGACCTTATGATGCTACCCCTTCGATAGAGAAAGGGAGGTAGGGTGACGATGAAGGTGATTCTTCAAGAAAATATCGACAGTTTGGGGTATGTGGGGGACGTGCTCGACGTGGCCGACGGGTATGCGCGGAATTTCTTACTGCCCCGTCAAAAAGCCCTGGAGGCCAATCCCCGGAACGTGAAGGCCTTGGAGCATACCAAACGAGTGACGGCCCATAAGGCCAAGAAGGTTGAACAGGACATCCAGGGACTGGCGGCAACATTGTCCGAGGTCTCGCTCACCTTTCCGGTCCAGACCGGCAAGGATGATAAGCTGTTCGGGTCCATCACCACGAAGGATCTCGAAGCCGGGTTGTCGGCCGAAGGATTTGAGGTGGACCGCCGAAAAATTCAATTGGCGAATCCCCTGAAAGAGTTGGGCACGTTTACCGTCGGCATCAAGTTGCATCGAGACATCGTCGCGAATGTGTCCGTGTGTCTTGTCAAACAGGATGGAGAGGCCGAGGCCGAAGCCCGGGTTGATGAAGCCGGGGACGAGACCGCCGCCGCCGTTCCTTCGGCAGAGGCTCCGGAGTCGCAGGACGAGTGATGGGCTACGTCGTCGGGACCTTGAAAGCGGTCAAACAAGAGGATCCTGAGGTCTACGCGGCTTTTCGTGCCGAAGAAAAACGACAGCGCGACAAGCTGGTGTTGATCGCTTCGGAAAATTATGCGAGCCCCGCCGTCCTGGCGGCGCAGGGGTCGCTGATGACCAATAAGTATGCGGAAGGCTATCCGGGGCGTCGCTATTACGGCGGCTGTCAGTACGTGGATGCGGTCGAAGAATTGGCCATTGCGCGGGCCAAGCAGTTGTTTGGTTGTGAGCACGCCAACGTCCAGCCGCACTCGGGTTCTACCGCCAATATGGCGGCCTACCTTGCGGTCTTGAAACCCGGCGATACCATCCTGGGCATGGCGCTCTCGCAGGGCGGCCATCTCACCCACGGCAGCAAGGTCAATTTTTCGGGAAAGCTGTTTCAGGCCTTCTCCTACGGGGTCGCTCGCGAAACCGAGCTGATCGATTACGACGCGGTGCAGCAAAAGGCGGAAGAAGTTCGCCCGCGCATGATCGTCGTCGGGGCGAGTGCCTATTCGAAAATTTTGGACTTCCCGCGGTTTCAGCAGATTGCGAAATCCGTGGGAGCGTACCTGTTGGTCGATATTGCGCATATCTCCGGCTTGGTGGCGACGGGCTTGCACCCCAGCCCGGTTCCCTATGCCGATTTTGTCACCACCACCACCCACAAAACCTTGCGCGGGCCTCGCGCCGGCATGGTGATGTGTAAAGAAGAACACGCGAAAGCCGTGGATAAAATCATTTTTCCCGGACTGCAAGGCGGGCCGCTCATGCACGTGATTGCGGCCAAGGCCGTGGCGTTCAAGGAAGCGCTGGCCCCGGGTTTTACCGCCTATCAACAACGGATCCTGGACAATGCCGGGGCCTTGGCGGACGGGTTCACCGCGCGCGGCTACCACGTGGTGTCCGGTGGCACGGATACCCACCTGTTCCTGCTGAATCTCAATTCCAAAGGGGTGACGGGCAAAGAGGCCGAGGAGGCGCTCGATGCCTCGGGCATCATCGTCAATAAGAATGCCGTGCCGTATGACGAACGACCGCCGGCGGTGGCCAGCGGCATTCGAATCGGCACCCCCATCGTGTCGACTCGGGGGATGGGAGTGACCGAGATGTCGCAAATCGTGGCGTGGATGGACGAGGTGTTGCAACATCCCACGAAGAAACGAATCCAGAGCCGGATTCGCAAGGAAGTCAAGGCCCTGTGCTCTCGCTTCCCGGTCTTTTCTGACTCGTAACCCGTTCTCTGATTGATATGAAAATGCCCCGAATCTGTCATTCCCGCG
>JAHRAK010000055.1 GCA_020027535.1 Nitrospirales bacterium | reverse complement strand
TCACCCTGAGCGCAAGGACTGACCTGCATCCTAAGGATGAAAGATCAGTGCCAGCATACCTAGAATTGATAGGATACGGGAGGGCAATCGTGAGCATTAAGACTCCTTTTGCCTCCTTCGTGCACGCCGTTTGTTCCACCTTTCTTCAAGCCATTTTCCGTATGAAGGCATCCCCAGATAGAGCTGTTGCGTGAGGTCGGCCAACCTTCTAAGATTGTCAGTTCCAACCCAAACGGGCTCAATCATTTTCTTGTGTCTGCCACCCTTGTTTTCCCAGGTCATCTTTAAATTGTCAGCCGCGAACAATTCAGTTCCTGTAAGCATTATAACGGGAGCGCGGGTTTGCTTCCGCTCTTTGTCATATTCTCGCCCCCATTGCGCCAGCTTCTTTATGCATCCGATTTCTTCTCGCGATAGGTCCTCCGCCTCTTTCAACGTTGCAAACACAATAATGGAGCCCGGAAATGCCTCGGCAAGTCGTTTCATCTTAGTGACATCATCAGCTTTGAAGGCAGACTTGCCAAAGCTCTTGGCCTCTCCAAAAACGATTTCAGTAGGATCGTCATTTCCCAATATTCCCTTACGTTGACTCCACAAAATGAAGTCAATCTCTGAGTGCTTGCCACCGGTTAACGTCAATTCCTGACCAGACGACCAGGTAACTGCATCATCCAGCCCGTCTAAACACTGTGCGAAAAAGCGAATGGATAAAGCGGCAGCATATCCCCCCCTAGCATAGTCAGGTAAAGCGAATGGCCCTATAACGCGGTAGGACCACCCTGCATGCTTACTGTCGGTTGGCCTGGCAACAGGAAAATCGAAATGCTTGAGACATAAATCGCAAGCGAGGGTGTAGTCGAGCGTCTTTACGGAATACCAACTCCAACTACCACATTTGGTGCATTTCAACTCCAGTCCAAGTTCGACGGCTTTCCGCTCAACCAGAGTCTCAAAATTCTTGTGCCGCCAGAAGTCGCCCACGACCGCCTTGTTAATCTTGTTCTGGAATTCCTTGACGTGGGCGCTTCGGGTGACTGACTTTCTCGACATTTCGTTGAGCAACTTAACAACGCCTTTGTGCGCCAACGAGCGCAATCCCCAAAAGCCTCCAAGCGTCTGAATAATTTGTTGAGTAGCCCGGCCTGAATCGGAGACAACAGCCTCAATTTTGTTCTCTTTGAACCATGTATTCAATGCGGTTATCCCGTCTGTCAGCTTCCATCTCTCATAGGTGTGCGTATACTGATGAAAGATAACCAGGCCCTCGGTAGTCGGCAGAAGGCAATTCCGAGGCACTCGGCTGAAGTTTGGGACCAAAGGGTTCTTATAATTGCACGGAAAAACCGTCGCGATCAGATCCGTATCAAGCCAGCTCTTCAATCGAACGACATTAGCCCAGCGATATCGATTACCGAATTCGCTAGCAAAGTCAGGAAACAGCGGATCGAAACGAATCTCAGGTTTATTTTGATCAATTGGGATATCAAGGTTCATGTTATGCGCCTCCAAGGTTGGCCGCATGGTTCGGGCTGTTTTTGCAGACGACGCACGCCATATTGGCGGATACCAACTTTGCAGCACGTTCGCACCTGCTTTGTCGACACGAAGATAGCGCTTGTGCAGTTCCTCTATATCGTGTTGTGAAATCGAACGAGAAAACATTGATGTCGGATAAATCATAACGCCGTGTGGATTTCCCGGGAGAAGACGGCAGGCATCCAAGATGAATTTTTTGCAAAACGGAGAAAGCGCATCCAACCATTGGACAGGAACGGGAACAACATCACGATGCACCGCGCGAAGATTCCAAAAATCAATCAGGTCTCTCGGTTCATGGGCATCCAGTATGAAGAGCGTAGGATCCTGGTTAGAGTGGTAAGAGACCTTGAGTTTCGCATGCCCCAGATCCAATGCTGAGCTGCAACGGTAAGTGTAGAACTCAGAAAGAACATTGGCATCCAAGCTAGTGAGTTTCGGAGCGAATACGCCGCTGAAATGACGCCCGAATGATCTCAAGCCTGCTTGCGAAGGAAAATCGCCGAATACACAGGCGGCAAAGTTTCGGAAAGCCTCTGATTCTGTCTTTAGAAGAACGATGGTGCGTTTGTGTCGCCGTTCGAATTGGAATTCTTTTAGATATAAATCCTTGTAAAGATCATGGACGTCAAACCCGAACTTATCTCCGTTTCGTTTGTTGTCGTGGGCCAAGACGTCTGTAAGCTTTAGAACTCTGTTAGGATCGAAACCGAACCCATCTGCCAGACCGCTCTCAGCCTCCACAAGAAAGTCAGGCTCGAAGAAATCCAGGTAGCCATTGATGATCTGCTTTGCATTTTCAAACCTGAACCCTCTTCTTTCCCACCAAGGTGGTAGCCTTTTAAAGAAGGGGATGATGGGATTGTATTTTCCGCCCCATAAGCAAGTATTGATGCGGAATATTTCGAGTGTACGTTTTGCGTCATCCGGTCGGACAAGGAATGCAAACCGGATAGGCCGTAATCTAAGACTGAGGCTAATGTTGCTCAAGGGTCACTCCCGGTCCTAAGGAACTCAAGGAAGACAGACTGGCTATCATGACAAACTGTCATAAGTCTACTTCTATTGTTTTCTTCCCACGCTTTCGAGTTGCTCTTAATTGAGCGACACCATCGAGAACTACCCTGAAGGTGCGCGTGACCCGAATGCGGACACCGACATCTTTCAAGTAAAACTGTATACAGGCTGGTCAATCTCCTTCTTCAGCTTGCGCCGCGCGTTGGCGCACGGCGTCCCAAAAAGTTCGGAAGACCGCTGATTGACTTGCCTAGTCTTGGGCAACAACTCAAACATGATGGAATTAAAGTCTTTCAGAGCCAGCTAGTCCGTCAAATCGCACGCCAGAAACCGTTCGAACTCTTCGTCGATCTTAAATCTTGGCACTTTCTTCTTCATCTATTTTGGCCTGGTTTACAAACCAGACGCTTTACGTTGCTCATCTAGAGCTTCAATACTCGGTTGCTGCGCAGGACGCTCAGGCAAGCGTAAACGGCGACCATGCAATTCCCCGTATTCACTGTCTCTTAGGTGCGGCACAACCAGTACCGTCATTGTTGCAGAGTCGATTGCCAAGAGACGGCAATCGAATAAGGTATGGACATCGGCACGGAGCAGCAGGCCGTTGCTCACTTTGTTGGTGTCAGGGCCGCGGTACGGATAGATATGTGCTGCCTCGAGTACGTGAAGAATCGCGCAGCCGGTGATCGCACATCGTTCGGCATAGGCGGCACGCAGGGTATCGCGAAACGGTTTCTGTCCGCGCCGCTGCCTGATCGAACGTAAAATCCATTCTCGCGCATCATCCACGTTCGTTGGATCGAAAACCTCCTCATCTGCAGCAGTCGGTGGGACGACGGAGGCGTGTTGGCGCTGCAGTTCGAAGTTCGCTGGCTTGTTTCCTGTGTGGCTCAAATAGACAAACGGCCCGAGATATCGAAACCCGGCTCCTGGATGCTCGTATATTTTCTTGCGAAAGAACACGAGGAGTTCCAGACCACGCATTTGATGGTCGATTATCAGTTCATCTGTGCGACCAGCCTTCTGTCCTTGCCAGTAAAGCAAGGAACCTTGGAGTTGATCACGATAAGGTGTGCGATCTGCCGTCTTCTGCTCGGTGATGAAGAGCCAAACAGATGATGTTCCCTTAGGATGAAATACTCCCGTATTGAGCGTTGCATCGGTAATGTTAAATAAGCGGCTCAGATCGTTGCGTGTATAGATCTCCCCCGGCATCAACTGGTTGGATGTCAAATTGCTGGCCGACTCGGTCGCATCAACCACCTCGATTTTGAATCCGAGCTGTTCGAGCTTTCGCTTAACCGGTTTGCCGCCATTGAAGTCACTTGCCTTTAATGGACCTAGGCCAGGTTGCGCATAGCCGTGGGCTACCCCGATGATGGCCTTAGAATCATATTTCCGACCATTATGGATGAGCCAATAGGAAAGGGAATGACTGAATCTATACTTCTCCAGAAAGCGCCTACTCCCGAGTCGATCAAACTCAGCAATAGCGTCCAGTACCGGCTGTCGGCTCTTGATGTCGGATATGCTCATTGTTGGCTGTCCTTTCAAATTAGATTCAGGACACGCATGCGAAAATGGTACAATTATAGCTACCGTAGTGGCGGTGGGAAAGTGGCCAGGTGTTAATGGGTCCATAAACGGACATTTACGAACCATTAACGACGCTGGATCCCCGATCAGGTCGGGGATGACAGCAAGAAAGAAACTGCAGATTCCTCGCAGGCCCTACGCTTCGCTCAGGATAAACTCGGAATGACCATGCTGGTGTGTGGTTCAGGATGAAAGCGCCCCTCAGGTTGTCCCTCCCCAAACACATCAACGAATCTTGTCATTGAACGACTGAACACCTACACTCTGTCGGGGTTCAGTTTTTTGATCTCGATGAGGAAAGGGGCATGACGATACGGTTGGGTTCGTTGGCGATCGGCGTGATTGCGGCGCTGACTGCTGCGGGCATTGGTGTCCAGTATTGGGTGAATGGGCACCTGAATGCATCCTTTTGTCTGTTGAGCCTGTTTTTTTCGACCAACCTGCTGATTTGCTATTGGGAAACCTGCCTCATCCTTCACCTGGACCTAATCCGGCAACGCGCCGAGTATTGGCGGGCGCGGCGGGAGGAAACCGGCCGGTCCCCGGTCGTGGAATTTCTGAAAACCGAGATTCCGCTGACAAAAATTTTGTCCCCCCAGGCAGGGGCTGATATGTGGGCGTTCTACACCCTCTACGACGGGTCATACACCGACAGGCGCACGTACGGTTTCAATATTGATATTGCCAATGGCTTTTTCACGCTGGTGCCGACACTGGTCCTGTATGCGGCTTTCACGGTCGCGTTTTTGCCGGCGCATTTCGCCGGGATTCTCGGGGTCATGCTGTTTTGGCAATGGGAGTATGCCACCTCCGTATACATGGCCAGCTTTTATGTCGCAGGACGGCACAAGCTGATCAGCCGGGCCGATGTGGCCATTTATATTTGGGGATCCAATGCCACCTGGTTATTGTTCCCGCTGCTGGGGTTGTATGTCTCGATTCGCTTGATTGTTGACGGCGATTATTCGGTGTTGGGTTTGCGGTAATGCCTCAGTGCCCGGGGTGGGACTGTGGTTTGGGGAGAGTGTGAAATACTAAAGACAAAGACCCTGGATTCCTATAGATCGTCTGGATCCCCGATCAGGTCGGGGACAAGCGTCGGGAATGACAGAAGAGAGAAAGTAAAGTCAAAGACACTGGATCTCCGATCGGGTCGGGGATGACGGGGGGGACCGCAAAAGCAAAAAAGGAGCCCCGGGTCAGGCGCTGGCGGGCGCTTGAACCACGATCGTGCCCTGCATTCCGCGATGGCCTTTGATGGGACATCGGAAGTGATACACCCCGGGCGGCGGGGTGAGTACGAGTTCAAGGCGTTGGCCGGGGGGCAGAGGAATCCCGTGATTGAGCGACTCGGCTTGTTTGCCTGCATCCGATATGACGTCAACCTGGGGTCGAGTCAACAGGGCACTTTGAAACTGGTGCGTTTCCCGGCCCTGATTCCTCACCACCAGGCGCACGGGTTGCCCGGCCTGCACGTCAACCCGAGCCGGAGAGAACCGAAAATCGTCCACGACGATCCTCACTTCCTGATACTCGGAAGAACAGGCCGCGAGGCCCAACATGAGGACCGTCAGGAATTTGACCACTCCCCGGCCCCATGCTAGAGTCGAAGCCTGTGACGCCACGCGAAAGCTTCCACTCTCCTGTTTTCTTTCCTGTACCATGCTCAAACAAGTCCTGACCATTGCCGGTTCCGACTCGGGCGGGGGCGCCGGGGTGCAGGCGGACCTGAAAGCCATGTCCGCCAACGGCACCTATGCCATGTCGGTGATTACATCGATTACCGCACAGAATACCACGGGCGTCACGGCCATTCACGATCTCCCTGACTCCATCGTGGAAGCGCAGATCGACGCGATCTTTGCCGATTTCGACGTGGCCGCGGTCAAGACGGGGATGTTGTCCTCCGCCGCACTCGCGTCCCTGGTCAGCCGGAAGTTGCAACAGTACCATGTGCCCTGGATTGTCGTCGATCCCGTCATGGTCTCAAAAAGCGGACACGACCTGTTACAGGCCGATGCGATCGATGCGTTGAAACAGGCCCTCATTCCCCTGGCTTCCGTCATCACGCCCAATATCCATGAAGCCGAACGGTTGACCGGCCTGACGATCCGGTCGGTGGCCGACGCCCGGCAGGCGGCAAAGGCGCTGCACCAGCTTGGCTGCCAACACGTCCTGATCAAGGGTGGCCATTCACCGGAATTGCCCGCCACCGACCTGTTGTATGACGGCCGGTTTTTTCGCATGTACAAGGGAGAATGGATCGACACGCCTCACACCCACGGCACGGGCTGTACGTTCGCCTCGGCCCTTGCCGCGCAACTGGCTCTGGGGAAACCCCTTCCCGACGCGGTCGACGCGGCCAAACAATACGTCACGGAGGCGATTCGCCATAGTCTGGCCATCGGTCAGGGCCGAGGGCCGACCAACCATTTCTATTTTCTCTCGTAGGGACAGGCCTGTGTGCCTGTCCTAAGGAGCAATTCCTTGTCGGGTTACGCTACGCTAACCCGACCTACCTTTCGCATTTGCAGCCGCGCGCTCATTCTCCTTCTGTCATTCCCGCATCTCCTTCTGTCATTCCCGCAAGTTTTTAGCGGGAATCCAGTGTCGTTCTCTTCGCCAACAGAGGAAAAAACAAAGACTCTGGATCCCCGATCGGGTCGGGGATGACAGCAAAGGAAAAGCACGGACCGATTGACAGGATTGCTTGATCTTCTTCAGGATTCGGCCATGGAAGAGACCACCCTCCTTTTTCAGGACGGCGCCGGCAATACCGTCTCGGCCATTTTGGCGGAGCCCGCGCGGAAGAGTGATTGCGCCGTTATCCTCTGCCATGGTTTTCTCTCGACTAAAGACAGTCGCACCAACCTCCGCCTGACTCAACTCCTGGTCGCCCAAGGGATCAGCACCTTTCGATTCGACTGGTTCGGGATGGGAGAATCGGACGGAGACTTCAGTCGCATCACGGTGGCCACGTGTTGCGGCCAGTTGGAGCGCGCCATCAGCCTGATGCGCGAACGCGGGTATCATGAACTGGGACTCATCGGATCGAGTTTCGGCGGACTCCTGGCCATCCTGGTAGGACAACACCATCCGGAACTGCGTGCCGTCGGCCTCAAGTGTCCGGTCCCGGATTTTTCCGAAATGCTGGAACACGAATTCGGTCCCGATGGTATTGAAGAATGGCAACGCACCAATTATATTCCCGACGTGTCAGGTGGAGCAGCACCGGTTGCGCTGGATTTCGCCTTTTACGAGAGTTGTCGGGCCGACAATGCCTATGAGGCCGCTCGCACCATCAACGCGCCTGTCCTGATCGTGCATGGACAGGAGGATGAATTGGTCCCGTTCCACCAGATCCGGCAATTGGAGGCCGCCTTGCCCGGCGACAAGGAACTCGTCCTGTTGCCCGAGGCCGACCACCAGTTCGGCAAACCCGAAGACTTTCGTCAGATGACCGTCCATCTGGCCAACTGGATGCAGGCCCATCTCCTGACGACAAACCGATCATGACCGAACCGCGCGTCAAGTTAAGCGAAGAACAGCTCGAAGTCTTTCGGGTTCTCTACCCCTGGTATAAAGAAGAAGTGTTCCGCCGCCGGGAACTGATGATGCGCCTGACGGCCTTCGGCAGCGCGTTTCTGGTCCTGCTCCTCATCACGATTCTCGCGCTTTCCCCGCCGGGGCCCGTGCATCTCACCATCAAGGTCTTTGCCATTACCGGCACCGCCCTGTTCTCGACACTCTTCATCTACCTGATCCTGCAACAACGCGACCGCCACCGCGTGGCCAAACAGACCCTGATCGAAATGGAACAGGTACTCGGCCTGTACGAAGAAGGCCTCTATCTGGTGGGAAAAGCCCTCTACCCCAAAGATTGGCAAACCGCCTGGTTGAATGACCGGAGCGTGACCGTGTACGTTGCCGTGATCACGGCCTTGACGATTCTCGTCGTGGCATCGATTGTCAGCAAGGGCTGACCACATCAGAATTGTCATCCTGAGCTTGTCCTGAGCAACGCGAAGGACCTAGCGAAGGATCTGCTTTTCCTGGCGTTCGGTTGTTGAACGAGAGATTCCTCGCTACACTCGGAATGACAGATTACTGGTGTCGTTGACTATTTCATACCAATACCCACCATGATCAAACCCTATCGAGGCGTCACCCCGACCATTGCGGACACCGTCTTTATCGAAGATACCGCGGTGATCGTCGGCGACGTGGTCATCGAATCCGAATCCAGCGTGTGGTTCCACAGTGTCGTCCGTGGCGACGTCAACTATATCCGGATCGGCCGGCGCACCAACGTCCAGGACCTCTCGCTGCTCCACGTGACGCACGACACGTATCCCCTGATCATCGGTGACGACGTCACGGTCGGTCACCACGTCGTGCTCCACGGCTGTACCATTCACAACCGCGTCCTGATCGGCATGGGCGCCGTGTTGATGGACGGCGTCGTGGTCGGAGACGACTGTATCATCGGGGCCGGGGCATTGGTCACCGAACATACCAAAATCCCGCCGGGCAGCCTGGTGATCGGCGCGCCGGCTCGCGTCAAACGGCCCCTGCGGGAAACCGAGCTGGCGTGGCTCAAAGAATCGGCTCACAACTACGTCCGATACGCCCGAGACTATATGACCGATCTGACT
>JAHRAK010000052.1 GCA_020027535.1 Nitrospirales bacterium | reverse complement strand
CTTCAAACGAGAACTCGTCACGCAGAAAGACTTCGATGACGCCCTGGCCGAGGAAACGGCGCTGAAAGAACACCTGTCTCAATTGGGCGCCGACATCCGGCAAGTCAGAGACTCCCTAAAGAAGTCCAGAATCGTCGCGCCGTTCGATGGATGGATTACGCAGGAATTTACGGAGATCGGCCAGTGGGTGGAAGAAGGCGGTGCGGTCGTCGAGATGGTCGACCTGTCGCACGTGCAAGTCGAAGTGCCGCTGCCGGAACGCTACGTGAGTCATATTCAAATCAGTGATCCCGTCACCGCCACCTTCGACGGCCTTCTGGAGTTCGAGGCGCGGGGCAGCGTGTTCTCGCTCGTCGCCCAGGCCGATCGAGCCGCGAGAACCTTTCCCGTCAAAGTGGCCATCCCGAATGCCGACTTGGCGATCAAGAGCGGCATGGTGTCCCGCGTCACGTTCCGGATCGACCGGCCTCACCAGGGGATCGTGGTCCCGAAGGACGCCCTGGTCCTCCGGGGAGGCAAGCAATTCGTGTTTCAGGTGAACGAGGGGATCGTCGAGCAAATCCCGGTGACCGCCGTCCTGCACGTCGAGGACCTCGTGGAAATCGAAGGGCCTGTCCACGAGGGCATGACCATCGTCGTGGAAGGCAACGAACGCCTGTTCCCCGGCCAACCCGTGCGCGTGTTGGACGCACCCGGAGAGGCTCCCGGCAACAACCCATGAACGTCATCCAATTCGCCATCCGGTACCCGGTGACCACGACCGTGGTCGTGATCCTCGTGTCCCTCTTCGGGCTCGTCTCGCTCAAGAAGCTGCCTATCCAGCTTACGCCCGACGTCTCCAAACCCGAGATCACGATTGCCACCCGGTGGCAGGGGGCCAGCCCCAAGGAAGTTGAACGCGAAATCGTGGACAAACAGGAAGAGCAACTGAAAGGGGTGGAAGGGCTGGAGAAAATGTTCGGCGAAAGTTCCTACGACTCCGCTGAAATCATCCTCCGGTTCCCGGCCGGAACCAATACCGAGACGGCGCTGCTTCGCGTCTCCAACCGGCTCAATCAGGTCAAGGAATATCCCGACGAAGTCGACGAACCCGTCATCAGCAGCGCCAATACGCGCGGCAGCGCCATGGGGTGGTTTATTTTCGAACCGTTGAAAGACAACCCCGTCGAAATCGATACCTTGCGGGATTTTGCGGAAGACGTGATCAAGGCACGGTTCGAGCGCATTTCGGGCGTGGCCGCGTCGAACGTCTATGGCGGTCGCAAACGGGAGCTGCGCGTGCTCGTGGACCCCTTGAAACTGGCCATCCGTTCCCTGACGGTGCTGGAACTGGCGCAGGCGCTGGACCAGGAAAACCGCGATTACAGCGCGGGAGATTTCGATGAAGGCAAACGATCGTACGTCGTCAGAACCACCGGCGAATACCAAAGCCCCGAAGACGTGGGGAACGTCATCATTGCAAGACGCGACGGCGCGCCGGTGTACGTGCGGGACGTGGCGACCGTCAGCGTTGCGTACCAGGAGCCGCAACACGTCGTTCGGGAAATGGGACGCAATTCCATCGCCGTCAATGCCATCCGCGAGACCGGGGCCAATACCCTGGACACCATGCAGCACCTTCGAGAAGCCGTTCAGGAATTAAACGACGAAATTCTCCAACGACGAGGCTTCAAACTGTTTCAGGTCTACGACGAAACGGACTACATCTACAGTTCCATTAACCTGGTGCAGAAGAATCTGGTCATCGGCAGCATCCTCGCCGTGACGATTCTCTTCCTGTTCCTGCGCACGGCGAGCACGACCTTCGTGGTCGGGTTAGCCATTCCCGTCAGCATCATGGGCACCTTCATCGCCCTGTGGGTGTTGGACCGAAACGTGAACGTGATCAGTCTCGCCGGCATGACGCTTGCCGGGGGCATGTTGGTCGACAATTCCATTGTCGTCCTAGAAAACATCTATCGTCACCGGGAGTCGGGCAAATCGCTGTGGCAGGCCGCCTATGACGGCACCACCGAAGTCTGGGGCGCAGTGCTGGCCAGCACGCTCACGACCATTGCGGTTTTCGTCCCCATCGTGTTCATCGAGGAACAGGCCGGACAACTGTTTCGGGACATTGCCATTGCCATCAGTGCCGGAGTCGGACTGAGCCTCCTGGTCTCTATTACCGTCATCCCTTGCCTGTCCGCACACATTCTGACGACCACGAACCGCGGCCGGCGCCGCTCCTCCTCCCGTTCGAAACTCCCGGCGGAAGACGCGGTCGATCGCGGGCGCCAGAGGGCCGGCCGAAAGAGGAAAGCCGCCGACCGGATCGGCGATTTCGTGTACTGGATGTGCGGCAGTGTCACCTGGCGCGTGGTGATCGTCTTCGGACTCACGGCGTTCGCCCTCGGCATCATCACGCAGTTGTTGCCGAAAGCCGAATACCTGCCCAGCGGGAATCGAAATCTGATTTTCGGCGTTGTCCTGCCCCCGCCCGGCTACAACACGGAGAAGTACGTTCGTTTGGGAGAATCCATCGAGACCGTCCTCACTCCCCATTGGGATGCCGAACCCGGGTCCCCGGAAGAAGCCGCCCTGGATGGTCCCAGTATCCGCAATTTCTTCTACGTGGCACGTGGACGCGGCGTGTTCATGGGCGGTCGCACGAATGACGATGCGGACATTCGCGACCTGATCCCGGTGTTTCGACGCGCCCTGGCTGATCTCCCCGGGATCATCGGCATCGTGACCCAAAGCAGCCTGTTTCAACGAGGGTTGGGAGAAGGGCGCAACATCGACATTGAAATTACCGGGCCGGACCTCGACAAACTCCTCGCCCTGGGCGGACGGATCTTCGGACAGATTCAAGCAATCCTGCCGGGCTCACAGGTTCGCCCGAAGCCGAGTCTCGACCTGGGCAGTCCCGAAGTGCGAGTCCATCTGAAGCGAGACCGGGCGGCCGACGTGCAAATGACGAATCAGGCACTCGGCTTTACCATCGACGCCCTGGTGGACGGAGCCAAGGCGAGTGACTATCAATTTGAAGGAGACGAGATCGATCTCACCATCCGGGGCATTGATCAGTATGCCAATCGAACGCAAGACCTGGGGAACCTGCCCATCTTTACACCGGGCGGCCGCCTCACCACGGTCGGTGACATTGCCGAGGTCACGCTCGTGGCAGGCCCGGAACAAATCAATCATATTGAACGGGAACGAGCCATCACCATCCAGGTCATTCCGCCGAGTCAGATTCCGTTGGAGACAGCCATGGACCTGATCCAACAGCAGATCATCAAACCGATCGAACAAGCGGGGAATCTCGGGCGTCTCTATACTATTCACCTGGCGGGCACGGCGGACGATCTCACGAAAACCTATGACGCCCTGAAATATAATCTCCTTCTGGCTTTGCTCATTACCTATTTGCTCATGGCCGCATTGTTTGAAAGTTTCCTGTATCCTCTTGTGATTATATTCAGCGTGCCGTTGGCTGCGGCCGGCGGCCTGATCGGGCTGTCCGTCGTCAACCGCGTCATTGCCCATCAACCCATGGACGTCCTGACCATGTTGGGGTTCATCATCCTGATCGGCGTCGTGGTCAACAATGCCATTTTGGTCGTGCACCAAGCCTTGAACTTTATGGATCCGCAACGGCTCAACCTGTGGGCATCCGGTGAAGATCGGGCTGCAGGCGGCATGCCCGCCCGTGAAGCCATTGCCGAATCCGTGCGATCCCGCGTCCGGCCCATCATGATGAGCATGCTAACCACGACCTTCGGCCTCCTGCCGCTGGTCCTGGCCTCGGGCGCCGGATCGGAATTGTACCGGGGGATCGGCAGCGTGGTACTCGGCGGGCTCATGCTCTCGACCATGTTTACGCTGCTCCTCGTCCCTGCGATCTTCAGCCTCATGATGAGTTGGAAACTCAAGGGACAGACCGCGCCGCCGGAAGCGGTCCTGGGCCCGGAAATCCGGGAGACGTGATCGGGATGGTTATGTCCAACGTCAATGCAAGGAACAGCAATCCGTTTCAAGAGGCCGTCATGATCGCCATCATCTTCGCGGGCATCGTTTGGTTTTCGGGAACGGCGACTGTCTCCTGGGCTCAGGACGCCCGGGATGAGACCGCGTTCCGGCAACCCCCGTTCGAACTCCGGTTGAGCATGCGTGACGCCATGCAGGCGGCCGTGGATAACAACCCCACGGTGCGGATCTTCAAAGAGCGCGTGACGCAGGCGGAAGAGCAGGCCGTAACCCAACGCGGAGCCTTGCTGCCGAACCTGTCCGCCCGCATCAGCGGTGCGAGAAGGCGATTATTCTTGGGCTCCTTTGGCGGAAGGAGGGGCACTATTCCCCGTGACTTTTACGAAGGCCGCGTCACGCTGAACCAGAATCTCTTCAGCCTGAGTCTGATCCAGAGATGGCGCGCGGCCCGAACGAACATCGAAGTGGTCGGCCTGGACTCGGAAACCCAGAAAATGGACACCATGGCCCTGGTCGCCCTGGCGTACCTGGAAACCTTGCGGGTCAAAAAATCCGTCAAGGCCCGCCTGGCCGACGTCAAGCTCAATAACGAACTGTTGCGCCTGGCCATGGAACGCAAATCGGTCGGCATGGCCACACGGCTGGACGTCACCCGCGCGAAAGTGCAACTCGAAAACGAAAAGCAACGCCTGCTCGTCGCCCGCAACGACTTCGGCAGCGCCAAACTCAACCTGAGCCGCGGCATCGGGCTCTCCTTCGACGTGAAGTTGATCCTGACGGACGACCTGAAACTCGTCCTCGTCACCCCGCAGACCGTGGACGGAGCACTGGGGGTCGCCAGGGAACACCGGGTCGAACTCAAAGCCCAACATAAGCGGGAGCGTTTGGCTGCACTCACGCTCAGTTCGGTGGTGATGGAACGCGTGCCTTCGCTCACGGCCAACGGAGACGTGGGCCTGATCGGCAATCAACCCAGCAAAGCGTTGACCACTGACAACGTCCAGGTCCTGCTCTCCATTCCCCTGTTCGACGGCGGCCAGCGTGAAGGGCGCATTTCCGAACAGCGCAGTCTGGTTCGCCTGGAGTCCCTCAGAACGCGAGACGTTGAAAGGCAAATCGGGTTGGAAGTCCGGGACGCGCTGTTGACGATGGAATCGACCCAACAACAAGTCGCCGTGGCCAAGAAAGGGCTTCGGTTGGCATTCCAGGAACTCCATCTTGCCCGGCGTCGCTTCGCGGTCGGCCTGGCGACCAATATCGAAGTGACGGACGCCCAAACGCGGGTAGCACAAGCCCGGGATAACCTCATTGAAGCGCTGTTCAATTTCAACGCGTCGCGCGTGGATCTCGCCAGGGCCCAAGGTCGCCTCGAAGGACTCTAGCCCACCGTCATCACCCATGGTCACGTCAGATCCGCACATTCAAAACGACGTTCGAGCCCAGGCAAAAAAACGCCGGACCTTCGCCATTATCAGTCATCCCGACGCGGGGAAAACCACCGTCACGGAAAAACTGCTGCTCTATTCGGGGATGGTCCGCACGGCCGGCATGGTGGGAAGCCGCAAAAGCGCCAAAACGGCGACTTCCGACTGGATGGAAATGGAACAGGAGCGCGGGATCTCGATCACCGCGTCGGCCATGCAGTTCCAATACAAACAGACCGTCATCAACGTCCTCGATACACCGGGCCACCAGGATTTCTGCGAAGATACGTACCGGACGCTCACCGCCGCGGATAGTGCCGTGATGGTCATCGACGCGGCGAAAGGCGTCGAAACCCAAACCCGGAAACTGTTCGAGGTGTGCCGCCTGCGCAAGATCCCCGTCCTGACGCTGATCAACAAAATGGACCTGCCGGGACGCCCGCCGCTCGACCTCATGGCGGAGGTGGAAGACGTCCTGCGCATTCACGCCAATCCGATCGATTGGCCCGTCGGGTCGGGACAACAATTCGTGGGCGTCGTGGACCGCGCCACGCGCCGGGTCTCGCTGTTCAAAAAAATGGCGGCGCACGGATCCGCTCAAGCCGAACGCACGGAAATTGATTTGGACAGCCTTGAAGCCAAGGCTCTGATCGGGGACGACGTCCTGCAGGAAGTCAACCACGATCTGGAACTGTTGGACGTGGCCGGCAACCCGTATTCGCGGGAGGCCTTTCTCAACGGGGAGGTGACGCCCGTGTTTTTTGCCTCCGCGCTCACGAACTTCGGCATCGAAAACTTCTTCGACGCCTTCGTGGACATGGCGCCGGCCGCCATCCCGCGAACGGCCGACCGGCACGACGGCACGCACATCGTCGTGGACCCGGTGGAACGGCCGTTCAGCGCCTATATCTTCAAAATCCAGGCGAACATGAATCCCCGGCATCGCGACAGCACGGCCTTCCTGCGAGTCTGCTCAGGCAGATTCGAGCGCGACATGGTGGTCAAACATCACCGCCTCGGGAACGACGTGCGCCTGTCCCGTCCGCACAGTCTCGTGGCCAAGGGCCGCCACACCGTGGACGTGGCGTATCCCGGGGACATCATCGGCGTCATCAACCCGGGCCAGTTTGCCATCGGCGATACCATCTCGCTGAGCGACGGGTTCAACTATCAACCCCTGCCCCAATTCCAGCCGGAAGTTTTCGCCAGGGTTCAGCCCACCGACGTGGGGAAACGCAAAGCCTTTGACAAAGGCATGGAACAGATGGCCGCCGAAGGCACGGTGCAGATTCTCCGGAGCCTCGACGACCTGGACTTCCTCGCCGCCGCGGTAGGCCGCCTCCAGTTCGACGTCCTGGAATTCCGCCTGCGCAACGAATACCGGGTGGAGACCCGGCTCGAACCGCTGAGCTATGCGTGCAGCGCCTGGTTGGTTGGAGACCTCGACACCTTTCGCGCCCCCAGTGACGCCATGATCGTCAAAGATCACCGGGACCGTCCCATCGTGCTCTTCCGCTCTCCCTGGTCCAAGAACTTCGCCAAAGACCACAACCCCGGCCACGATCTTCTGGAGATGGGGTAACCAGGTGGTTCCCCGTCACAGGCCTTGACACACACGATTTTCTCTTGTAATTACAAGGTAATTATTCTAATTCTATTGGTGAATGCGATGAGAGCCAAAATTGTCGCCATCGGAAATTCCCGTGGCATTCGGATTCCTCAAACTCTTTTGAAACAATGCCAGTTGGAAGACTCCGTCGAACTGGAAGCAAAAAACGGACAACTGGTCATCCGTTCCCTGATAAAACCGAGAACAGGCTGGACACAGGCATTCAGGGAAATGGCTTCGAAGAAAGAAGACCGGCTTCTTGCTCCCACTCTCTCGTCAGGCTCCGAGTGGGATAGAACAGAATGGACGTGGTAGTTTCCCGATTTGAAGTCTACTTGGTCAATTTGGATCCTACAGTCGGCCGAGAAATTCGCAAAACCCGCCCCGGCTTGGTCATCTCTCCTGATGAGATGAACCACACCATCGACACGATTATCATTGCCCCCATGACGACAAAAGGACGAGTCTATCCGACCCGTGTGCCGGTGACGTTTCAAGGGAAGAAAGGATACATCGTTCTCGATCAGATTCGAACCGTGGACAAAAAACGGTTAGTGCGACGCATGGGAAGAATCTCCCCTTCCACCGCGCAAAAAGTTCTGGCGGTTCTGTCTGAAACCTTTGCCCCGTAAGCACGTCCCTCTCACAAGACGTTCCACTATTCCGCACTTGCGAGAACCCGTGTTTCTTTGCAAGTAGGGGACGGCCCCCGTGCCGTCCCGAGGGGTCGATCCCTACAGACGCGTTCTCGCATCTGCTATAATCAAGACACCGAAGACGTTGCCGACTCATGAAAAAGGAGATGAAGAAATGGCCGTTCAAGTCTATGGATGTAATCACGTCGTCATCGAAGTGGACGACGCCCAGAAAGCCGTGGAATTCTATTCAGACGTATTCAACCTGGAAATGCTGCGGGGAGGCGAGGGAGCCGCCTGGTGCAAACTCGGGGAGCATCAGTTCCTGGCCATCTTCGAAGTGGAAACCCTGCAGCCCGACCGCATGAAACACTTCGGCATCATGGTCCGGGACGACGCGCAAATCAACGAAGTGCGGGACAAACTCGTCAATAAATACGGCTTGACGTTGGAGCCGCCTTTCCGGTGCGACTTCCGCGACCCCTGGGGAAACCGCATCCAGGTCGTCGACATCCATGATGAGTCGCTCGTGTGGATGCTACCGTACCGCGAAGTACAGGACGCGGGAATTCAGTTTTCACAATGACTTTGGAATTGCGGGCCGTGGAGGCGTATTCTGCAGATAACGGTTTGCAACCCGATTACAATTCGAGACGCTTACTTGCCGAATAATCCCTTCAACAACTCCTTTCCCATCTTGCCGATGGATTTGCCGAGTTGCTCCACACCCTGGGGCAGGAGGACACTAGGTTTCATGACGGCCTTGTTAATGGCCTCGTAGATCTTCTCGAAGATGACGGCTGAGGCTTGCGAGAACGTGGTGCCACCGGAAGGGTTGCCGATGTCACGCAAGTCGAGATCGGGTAGCGGCAACTGCGTGACTTCGTCTTGTCCACCGATGAAGCTCACGTTGATGACCGCGTCCTTGACCGTCACTTTTTTGATGTGAACGGTTTTATCGAATTTTTGCCCTTTTTCATGCTCTTCCCCCTTTCCTCGTCCGTTATCATCGGAACCGGATCGCGTATTGCGTTTGACGTTCTCGTGAATCGTGCCAAGGTTGCTGCCTTCTAACGACCATTCGAAGGTAATGGCCGGTGCGACGATCAGCACCTCTTCGACGATGACGGTATCCGTCAACAGGGAGTTCCAATCGACGTACACTCGAATCTCAGGGAGTGTCACGGCCGAGGCGGTCTCATATCCTTCGGGGTTATTGACGACAAGCCGGGTCAAACCGGCCTGCATGCTTGTGCCGGACAACAGCGTCACGTCCACGTCCTCCAGCGTCACCGGCACGCCCAATATCCGGGGGCCCATGGTCTCGATCCCGCCCTTGACCAGGGCGTTCAGCGACAGGCCGACCAACACCACGGCGACGATCCCGAGTACCCCGATGAGCACAAGGAATCTCACAAACACTTTCATGAGAGACGCGCCTTTCCGGCTCATGATTCAACCGGAGAATCTGTGATTAAACCGTAGTGGATGGCTTGATCCGCCCGCTAGAGTTCACGGCGGCCTTCGATGGATTTGGTCAGCGTCACGTCATCGGCGTATTCGATGTCCATGCCGACGGGAATGCCGTAGGCAATGCGTGAGACCTTGATTCCGTAGGGCTTCAGGAGTTTCGTGAGGTAAATCGCCGTGGCCTCGCCTTCGATGGTGGGATTCGTTGCCACGATGACCTCTTGCACGCCACCGTCCCGGACGCGCGATTCCAACTCCTTCGCGCGGATGTCGGACGGCCCCACCCCGTCCAGTGGTGAGAGCGAGCCCATCAGGACGTGATACAAGCCTTTGTATCCTCGACTTTGATCGATCACATGTAACGTACTTGGTTCTTCCACGACCAGAATCTTGGTCCGATCCCGTTGCGGGTCCTGGCACACGTCGCACAACTCGCTTTCCGCAATATTGCGACATTGCACGCAAAACGTCACAAATTCCTTCACGTCTCGAATGGCATCGGCCAGGCGCAGGGCGTCTTCCTTGTCGACTTTCATCAGATGAAAGGCGAGTCGTTGCGAGGTCTTTTGCCCGATGCCGGGCAACCGCACAAATTCTTTGGCCAGCTTGGCCAATAATCCTTGCTGCTGTTTCACACTCACGATTGCATTTTTGATTTTTGCTTGTGGATTGTTGATTCTCAAATCCGCAATCCACAATCCTCAATTCGTCACAACCCGGGGATACCGAGCCCTCCGGTCAACCCCTTCACTTCTTCAGACATTAATTCTTTGGCCTTGCGTAAGGCTTCATTGGTGGCAGCCACAAGGAGGTCCTGCACCATGTCGGTATCCTCCGACTTCAGGACTTCGGGGTCGATCGCCACTTTGGTAATTTGCATCCCCCCATTGGCCGTCACCGTGACCATACCGCCTCCAGCCGACGCCTCGACGGTTTTCGCGGCTGCTTCCTCCTGAATTTTTCCCAGTTTCTCCTGCATGGCCTGGGCTTGTTTCAACAAATTCCCCATATTGCCGAAAGGATTCTTGGACATACTTACGTCTCCTTCTTTCCCGTTACACGACTTGCCTTCACCACGTCTCCACCAAACAATTCCATGGTGTGTTTCACCATGGGATTCGCTCGTGCCTGTTCCAGTAAGGCCTCGCCATCCTGTTTCTGCTGTTTCGCTCGCATCTGCTTGATGGTGAGCCCGTCGCCCGGCTCTTCGGTCAACTCGACCACGCGAAGATAAATCGTCGCCCCGGTGACTTCCTGACAGACCTTTGCAATCAGTGCACGGTTCTCTTCTTTCTGGATTCTTGAACAGGCCACCGATGCGGTTTTGGGAAACCCCACGATGACTTGATTTCCTTCGATTTTCACCACCATCCCCATTTCCAAAAAGGTTCCAACGTTGGGGTAACGGCGAATCACGGATTCGACGACCCGCTGCCAGTCCTCTTGCCCAATAGCCGGTGGACTCCCCGGTGATGCCGGTCTCGGTTGCGGGGCAGAGACTCCGGGGCTCTGTTTCGTCTTGACCTCAGGCTGTGCGGGAGGAGGAGCCCCCGCCACCTTTTTCGGCGGGAGGGGTTCTTTTTGCACGGGAGGGGATGGGCTGGCCCCCTGAACGGTCGCCGAGGGCCCGTCCTGAGCGTAGCCAAAGGGCCGTCCGGACGTTCCGGTCCGATTCTCGGGTGATCTTACTGGTGATGGTGGTGCCCCGGACGCCGGCCTGCTTTTTTCAACCGGCGTTCTTGAAGCGCCTGTCCTGAGCGTAGCCGAAGGAGGTGATGGTAGACCCCTCGGCGTTTCGGCTGATTGCGGAACCTGCGCACCGTGTTGCAGCAACCGCGCCGCGCGGACGGCCGCCACTTCAAAGACAAAACGGGGATGCGCCGTTGACCGTAAGCGATCTTCGGCTTGGGCAAAGAGCTGAAAGACCTCTTGTAATTGCTCCACCGAAAACGACTTGGCTTCCACCAACAATTGTTTCACGTCTTCATCAGGCAAATCCATCAGGCCTTGCGCTTGCTCGAATCCGGGCACTACTGCCGCAATCATCAGGTGACGCATTCGCTCCACCACCGCCCCACAATAGGCCCGCAGGTCGTACCCGTGATCAACCACCTCGCCGACAAGAGCGACGGCCGCGGCCGGGTCCTGGGTCACGACCGTGTTCACGATTCGACCCACCAGTTCGTCGGGAACGGCCCCGAGCATCTCGTCCACGTCCTGCTCGGTAATCGTTTTGCCACCGAACGCCACGGCCTGATCCAATAAACTGAGGGCGTCGCGCATACTGCCTTCACTCGCTCTGGCCATCGCGCCCAGGCTTCGTTCACCGATCGTGACGTCAACGTGTTTCACGACTTCCTGGAGACGAGCAATGATCTCTCGCCGGGGAATCCGTCGAAAGTTGAAATGTTGACAGCGGGACGTGATGGTGGGTGGGATCTTGTGGACTTCAGTCGTCGCAAAGATAAACACCGCATGCGGCGGGGGCTCTTCCAATGTCTTCAACAGCGCGTTAAACGCCGAATTGGAGAGCATGTGCACTTCGTCGATGATATAGATCCGATAGGTGCCGCGGAAGGGCGAAAATTTGACGTTTTCGCGAAGTTCCCGGACGTCGTCCACCCCGGTATTCGAGGCTCCATCGATCTCAATGACGTCCACCGAGTTGCCACGAGTAATTTCCAGACAACTCTCGCACTGGCCGCAGGGTTCCGGGGTCGGGCTCCTTCGACTCCGCTCAGGCCCTTCGACTTCGCTCAGGGCTTCGCTCCGCCCGCAGTTCAGTGCCTTGGCCAGAATACGGGCGGCCGTGGTCTTTCCCACTCCGCGCATTCCGGAAAAGAGATAGGCATGGGCCACCTGTTGCCGAAGAACGGCGTTCCGTAGCGTTTGGACGACGTGCGGCTGCCCGATCAACTCTTCAAACGTGCCCGGACGAAATTTTCTGGCGGAAACTTGGTATTCCATCACTCGTCCTGCGTCATGCGCCTCATCCCTTGCTTCACCGTCACGTGGTCATTTTTCACGCATGATGACCGTCAAAACCGGGGCCGGGTGATCCTGTAGCACACAGACTCGCCTGCTTACCGTTGCTTCCTTCCGGACCTGGCGGGGTTCACAAGATTCCGCTGCACAGGGCCCAGCCCCTTTCCGTTGTCAGTCATGAGATTAAGAGGAGATGAAGAACGCGCGGCGGCGTTTCCCTCCCCCTCATGCGATTAAAACTCGTTTTTCAGCATGAATCCTGCTCATTCATCTCCATCATCTGAGAAACTCGTATGGTCCCGCCATGTTCCAAAAACGGATCCGATTGAGCTATTTCTATGGCCGCCACCATGCTTTCAGCCTTCACGACGGCAAATCCTTTCATCGAATTTGGCTCATGATCATCTTCAACACCACTGGATGTGACAATTTTTGAAACTGGCAACGGCGTTCCCGGATTGACGATTGTTTCACCAAGACCTTTGACCCACGCCTTCCATTTTTCCATCTGAGCCATTCCTTCTTCTTGAGAAGTCGGCTCCTTCCCTCCGCAATAAGCAATCATAAAATTTGGCATTTTTTCTCCAATGTATCGCGCCTTCGCTTCGCTCCGGTCACCCCATGAAGGGGGCACACCCCCTTCAGAACCCCCGGTTCGAATCCCACCGTTATGGCGGAGAGGGTGGGATTCGAACCCACGGACCGTTGCCGGTCAACGGTTTTCGAGACCGCCCGATTCGGCCACTCTCGCACCTCTCCGTATATCGGTAAGCTCTCAGGTCATGGTAAGGGGCTGGTCCTGCCTGAGCCGCTGAAAGAAGCGTTGCAGCAGGTCATGACTTTCGTCTTCCAATACCCCGTACGTGACGGCGATTTGGTGATTCAAGCGGGTATCCTCATGGACCGCAAACAGGGAACCGCAGGCCCCGGCTTTGGGATCCCAGGTGCTGAAGACCAAGCGAGAAATCCGTGCTTGCAGCATGGCGCCGGCACACATGAGACAGGGTTCCAGCGTCACGTATATGGTTGTGCCAGTTAATCGCCAGGATTGCAACTTTACGGCCGCATCCCGGATCGCGATGAGTTCCGCGTGGGCCGTCGGGTCCTGGTCACTCTCTCTGGTGTTTCGTCCCCTGGCCACGATGGTGTTCTCATGCACGAGGATCGCCCCCACGGGGACTTCGCCGTCGGCAGCGGCTTGTTCCGCTTCGAGCAGCGCTTCGTGCATGAAGGCTTCATCGGCCGGGAGATTTTGCTTCGCCGTCGTTTCGAGGTCCATACCGCTCCTTTGGTTTACCAGGCAATCATGGTAACATAGGATCGCCTCATACTCCATGAGGATCCGTGTTGAGGGATATGGCGCTTCGCACTCCAATCAACGTTCCCCTTTCAGTCGAACACCTGCAGTCGATCTGGCACGAGTTGAACGAGTCGTATTTCGGAAATCGGCTGCCGGCCATTGAGATTCAATGGAGCACCCGCCTGACGGCGTCGGCCGGCCTCTTTCGGAGCCGAACGGGTCCGCGCATCTCTTGGGTGGCTCCGGAGGAACGGCATAGCAAAGGACGAGTCATTCGTCTGTCGGTCCCGCTCCTTTCCGGGCAATCTTTTGAGGAAATCCGGGGGACCTTGGCCCATGAGATGATCCATCAATGGCAGTTCGACGTGAAGAAATGGTGCCCTTCGCATGGGCGGGAATTTCGGCGGATCATGGCCCTGATGAACGCCGATGGCCTGGGAATTACGATTTATCATACGCTGGCCGAGGGAGCCCAAGTCTCCGCGAAGTTCACGTGGCATTGTGCGTGGTGCGGGCACGCGTATCATCGCCAACGAAACACCCTTTCGACGAAACGGCATCGCTGTGGGTTGTGCCGGGGGCCGCTTCAGGAAATTGCCGCGCGCAACACGGGCGGGGAGCCCTCACCCCAGCCCTCACCCGGCGGGAGAGGGAGTCACAAGCTCGACGGCCCTATTCAACTGGCTTTTGATTTTTGAACGCCACGGGTGGTGACGTGGACAAGCCCCGAGCCTCTTTTCCCCGTGCGTGGAGGAGGGCGAGGCGTTTTTGATCGTTCTCGATTTCCGGCAGGTGATACCGCCTGTCAACCTGGACGGCCCGTTCGAGACAGCGCAACGCGGACACGTGGTCGCCCCTGGTTTCGTAAATATCGGCCAGAAGCCGCAGCACCGCGGCTTCGCCGGGTTCCTGCCCAAGTTTGATAAAATGTTCGCTGGCGTTATTGAGACAGCGTTCTGCTTGCTGCAGGTCTCCTTCAGAGAGCAGGGCCTTGCCGAATTGGCTGAACGTGTTGGCCAATCCCAGTTCGTCGCCGACCATGCGGTGGCACTCGAGTGCCCGTTGAAAATGCGAGATGGCCGCGTCGGGTTGCTTGGTGGCGAGTTCCATCAACGCCAGATTGTTATACAAAATGCCTAAGGCGCGATGGTGTTCAATGGGCTGGAGGACGTCAAGGGCCTCCAAATAATATGCCTTGGCCGTTTCGAATTGGCCCGCGTCGGCTTTGAGATTGCCGAGATTGACCAATGTTTCTCCAACGATTGACGGATCATGTTCACGGCGTTGAAGCGTCAGTACTTCGTGATAACAGGCTTCCGTTTCAGCGTACTCTCCCAGTTGCGCGCACACGTTGCCGAGGTTCCCCAACGCGGTGGTCAGGGCCTCACCCGTCTCGTTGTTCCGCGCTTCTTGCACGGCTTCCTTGTACCAATGGTGTGCTTGCGTGAGGTTGCCGCGATGCAGATGAATTCGGGCGCGTTGTGAGGCGTGACTCATGACGAGGAAGGCATGGAGAAAACGGAGAGAGGGGCTCTCTCGCGAATCGCAGAAACGTCGAGCGCATGGTGTTGCCAAACCATGCCGGGGTTTGCTACCTACGCATTTGAGCCTGCCCGGCCCCCCGAGCGGAGATACCGTATCATCGGCGAAAGGCGTCTTTGCCTTTCACAATTTTGGAGAGCAGTTCATCGGCTTGTTTGGCCGCATTTCGCTTGCGCCACCACCGGATTCCGAATCGGCAGGCAAGAATTCCGGCCAGACAACCCACGACGATTCCCATCTCATCACTCATGACGATAGTCTAGTGCAACCTCATTTTGTGGGCAAGGTGGTTCCTCGGTGATTCCGGTCTGCCGTTCCCCCGATAACGGCTTGTAAAGAAAGCGTCACTCTATGGAATTGTGGGTATTACTCATTTCGTTGGTTGTGATTCTGATCGGCGCGGAAACGTTTACTAATGCGCTCGAGCATTTCGGAGAACGGTTGCGCATTTCCGAGGGAGTCACGGGATCGGTGTTTGCGGCCGTGGGTACGGCATTGCCGGAGACGATGGTCCCGATCGTGGCCGTATTGGCCGCCAGTGGGGATTTATCGGTTCGGCATGACGTCGGGGTGGGGGCCATTTTGGGTGCTCCGTTAATGCTTTCGACCATCACGTTCTTTTTAATGGGAACGTTCGCCGCTCAGCGTCGTGGGTGGACTGAAGCCTTTCGTCCCGAGCCCACGGGCGTGCATCGGGACCTGGATTGGTTTCTCTTTGCTTTTGCGTTGGCGACCCTCGCGATCTTCGTGCCTCCGGAATGGTGCTGGGCACGCGTGTCGTTGGCGTTGGGATTGACCCTGAGTTATTTCGTCTATTTACTGTTGACCATTCGCGCCTCACAGGGTCTGGTTGAGCAGGGCCATGCAACCGAGGCGGATCACCCGCTGTTTTTGAGCCGCTTACGCATCCCCGAGAACCTTGCCACGATACTTTTGCAACTGGTCATCGGATTCGGGTGTATCATTGGAGGGGCCAAGGGCTTCGTTTACGGCGTAGAGCATTTGGCCGCCTGGCTTGGGGTGTCCATCTTGGCTTTGTCGTTGTTGATTGTGCCGGTGGCGACCGAATTGCCGGAAAAAGTGAATAGTATCATTTGGGTGCGGCGGGGCCGGGATACCTTGGCCTTTGGCAACATCACCGGAGCGATGGTGTTTCAAGGGAGTCTGCTCCCTGCCTTGGGGATCCTGTTGACGCCATGGGTTCCACGAAAAGAAGCCCTGTGGGGGATAGGGTTGACGATCCTGGCCGCGGTCTATCTCAAATTTCATTTACGGTCCCATGCCTTGAGGCCCTACCATCTGATTTTCAGTGGCTTGTGCTATCTCGCGTTCGTCTTCCTCATTGCCTTTTGGTAAATGAGCTGATGGAAGTGCAGGGATTGTGGCGCCGCATTTGGGGTAAAAAGGTTTGTAGTCTCTCTCCGGTTTTTTATACAATGATGTTTTTGCCGTGTCGTCTTTTTGCTTTTCATCCGAAACTTGCGTGGTTTTGAGGGGCATATGACATCACCCGTGGTGACTTGTCTGGATATGGAGGGTGTATTAACGCCGGAAATTTGGCTGGCGTTGTCCGAGAAAACGGGGATTGCCGACTTACAGGTCACCACCCGGGACATTCCCGACTATGATGAACTCATGAAGCTTCGCCTGGACATTCTGGCTAAATTCCATCTTAAGCTGTCGGATATCAGTGAGGTGGTCGCGGGGCTGAAACCCCTGGATGGCGCCGTGGAATTTTTGACGTGGTTGCGAGAGCGGTGTCAGGTCATTATTTTGTCGGACAGTTATTATGACCTGGTCAGTCCCCTGATGAAACAACTGCACTATCCTTCCATATTTTGTCACACCCTGGAGATTGACGACGAAGGATATATTCGGAATTATTCGCTCCGGCAAAAAGACCAGAAACGCCATGCGGTGGCAGCCGTCAAGAGTCTGAATTTTCGCGTGTTGGCTGCGGGAGATTCCTATAACGACGTGTCGATGCTGCAGGAGGCCGATGCCGGGTTTTTCTTCCGTCCTCCGGATACGATTTGTACCGAATATCCTCAATTTCCGGTCACCCGTACGTATCCTGAGTTGATGGAACAGTTCGCGTGTGCCGGAGGGTTCAGGCACTGAAGTCGCATCGTCATCCCGTTCAGCATGATAGTTGCGCCAAAATGCCAAGCCGTGGTCGTACATGCATTACCCATCATTGCAACGGTTGGAGACTGTTGCTTGCCAAAGGAGGCAACATATGAGTCGCCTGTCTGTCATGCACAAGGCGTGCGGTATTCTGATGATCGTGTCATTCACGATAACGGGCTGCTTGGGCTCACGGGATTGGCAGTATCCGCCTCCCCCGGACAAGACGTATTTGGACGCGACGGCTGATGAGCAGGTGGCCGGCAGTCTGGTGGTCGTTCCTCTTGATGATAAGCGGGGCACGGAGGTGCGCGAGCAATATTGGGCATCCGTGATTCCCTTCATTCCTCATGCCACCACGGTCTATGATCGGCCTGAGGAGGTTTCGAACCCCGCACCCGTCGACAAAGTGACCTTTTCCCCGACACGCGATTTTGCGCGTGCCTTGGCGGATGAAGTTCGCAAGACGAACGTTTTTTCTTCCGTGACGTTTGTCGACCAGGGCCAACCACTGCCGACCAGTGATTTTGTCTTGAAGGGACGACTGTATTCGACGCGGTGGGAGCGGAATATTTCCACGTACGGTTTAGGTCCCGCCGGCACGCTGTTGTGGATGGCCGGTTTGCCGATGGGAACGACCGAGACTGAAGTGGAAATGTTCGTGCAACTAAGCCCGGCGGGTGAGCCGGACAACGCGCTGTGGGGTTTTGCCATGGAATTTGAAGCGCAGGAAACGGATAGCCTCTATCGCGGGTTGGAGGATTCCGTCACGAATTACCCGAAAGGCCTTCAGGATGCGTTGCGGCTTGTCGTTAAGGATTTGGTGTGGAAAAAGCTCCCGAACGCCTCAAGCGCTGAGACCGTACGAGGTTCCCAGGGGTTATAATCTCGCAAGGTGAGGGGCGATCATGGGCACTCTGGTTGTCCTGGTAACGGCTTCGAGCCAGGAAGAAGCGCTTCTGATCGGGCGCAGCGTGGTGGAAAAAAAACTGGCGGCTTGTGTCACGGTCGTGCCCAAAGTCATTTCCATTTTTGAATGGGAAGGAAAAGTCTGCGAAGAACATGAATGGCTGCTGGTCATGAAATCGGATGACGACGTCTACGATGCCCTGGAAGCTGAGGTGAAAACCCTCCACAGTTATGAGGTTCCCGAAATTCTCGCCTTGTCGGCGGGGAAGGGCTCAAGCGAATATCTGGCGTGGGTCAAAGCCATGACCCGGGTGCCCGGTTAGCCTGCCTGCCGTTCTCCCTCAGTTCTTCGGATGATGAGGGGGCGAGCCGTTTGTCAAAAGGAATCACAGTATTACCCCGTATTGACCCTTGCGGACTTTGTTCAGTACAGTAGCGCGTCGAAAACCCAGCGAACAATCGTAAACCCGAGTGGCTCTCATGAAATCCTCTGCTGACAGATGGACAATAGTGTTGTTTCGGGGCACGGCCGGGAACCCGCTCGGAACCACCGGGAACCCGCTCAAGCTCAGTGTGTGCAAGAAGACCATCAAGCGCGTGTTGCTGGCGGTCGTGATTCTG
>JAHRAK010000047.1 GCA_020027535.1 Nitrospirales bacterium | reverse complement strand
AATCCAGCAACGCGGCGTCGACTTTGACGACGTTCGGATCTTTCGCCCGAATCCGGAACTGCTTGACCAGCCGCTTGCCGTCTTCTTCGACGATACGGAAGGTCGCCCCGTCACCCGGCTTAATCTTTTGTAGATCCTCCAGCGCGTCCTCGGCCACGTCCAATAACACGGTTTTTCCATCATAGGCCAACAACTCGACTTCGAGTTGCCTGGCCTCCAGGTTGACGGCAATGACGTTTTCGGTCACCAGATTAAAGCCGTCTTTCTTGGTACTCTTGGGACTGATTTGAACAAGAGGGGTTGGAACTGGATCTGCCATATCTACTTCTCCTTCTTCATCATGACTCGGGTTTCCATCCTAAACTCGCCAACACGCCTTCGGCGGTATCGCGTACCATTTCATTTTCGTCTTCCAACAAGGCGACCACCGGCTGAATGGCGCGGGCATCACCCAACCGGGCCAAGGATTCAGCCGCGTTCCGGCGTACCAACCAGTCCTCATCCGTCAAGGCTTCCACCAGCGGAGCGAACCCCTTGGGATCGCCGATTTTCCCCAGGGCTTCGGCCGCGTGGCGGCGGACTATCCAATTGGACCCTTTCAGCCCGTCGATCAAGGCATCCGTGGCTCTGGCGTCCCCGATCTTTTTTAACACGCGAGCCACGTCTTCACGCAACATCGCATCCATAAGGCAATCCACCAGGGCCGGCACGGCTTCCGGATCGCCGATCCGTTCCAGGGCCCAGACCGCGGCGGTTCGGACGCCTCCATCCTTGTCTTTTAACGCCTTGACCAACGGGGCCACCGCCCGGGAGCTCTTCAATTTCCCGAGCGCGGATGCCGCCTGCTCACGAACGGTCCATTCGTTTTCTTCCAACGCTTCAATCAAGGGATCAATCGCCGGTTCCCCGATTTGCACGATGGCATTGACCGCGGCCTCCCGGATCACGGAATCATCATCCTCAAACATCTCGATCAGGCGGGGGATGGCCGAGGCACCCATTTGTCCGAGTCCGGCGGCCGCATAATTTTGCAGGCCTTCGTTTTCATCCCGAAGCGCGGCCAATAATTGTTCAATGCGCTGACTCTCAGCCATTCACCTGCTCCTTCTCCGCCCACTGCGTTTCATCCATCTGCGCGGCGGCGGCTTCCAATTTATCGATGATGATCCCGGAGTTATACGAGACCAACCCGTCACGGTCGTCTTTCATTTTCTTGAACACCTCCGCATAGGGACGCAGGGCCTCCACGTCCTTGATCTTCTCCAAGGCTTCCACAGCCAATACCCGTAACGGTTTGATGGGAATCATGTCAATCAGGAGAGGAACGGGCCTGGCGTCGCCGATCAATCCCAGGCCCTTGGTCGCCAGTTCTTTGACCCCCGTGTCCTTATCCCGCTTGAGACGATCGATCAACGGCTCCACCGCCCGGACGTCGCCGATTTTTCCCAACACGTCCGCCGCGGCTTCACGCACCACCCAATCATCGTCTTCGAGGTACTCGATTAAGATCTCGACGCTCGGCCGGCCGATCGGATGCAGTTTTTGTACGGCTTCCTGCCGCGCCCCTTCCCGGAGTTCGGACTCTTCCACGTCCCGTAATTCATCCATCACCTCGTCGATGCGATCCCGAATGGCGCTGAGTTTTTTCAGGGTCCCGATCGTCAGATCACACAGCGCGGGATCTCCCATCGCATCGACCAACGCATCCGCGGAGCGTGGATCCAGGAGATGATCGAGGATCTGGGCGGCGTTGACCCGCGCCTCTTCATCCAGGTCCTTGAGCATAACGGTCAGGGGGCCGATCGACGTGGGAATGACTCCCAAGAGCTTGGTGACCGAGGGCCGAAGCGTTTCATGTTTCAACAGCTCGACCAGGGCCGCCGCGGTCTCTTCATTGACGATGCCGGCCATTTGTTCCAGTGAGGCCACCACGGCCTCCCGCACGCTCTCGTTCTCGCCCTGCATCAACTCGACCAGCGGCACCCCTGCCTGAGGGTCCCGGATTCGCGCCAACATGCGGGCCGCTTCAATCTGATAATCCGGTGCCCCGGTTTTCATGGCCTCGATGACCAGGGCTACGACGTTGGGGCCGCCCTTCAGACACGTGGCCGTGGCGCGCATACGGCGCCAATCTTCCTCATGGGCCAACTCGGACACGATGACGTCAAGCGTTTCTTTCGGCATGGCGGTCCGGTCTTATCCCTTTATTCGCAGTCAGTGCTATAGCCGCACCCGTTTGGGGTTCCATCCCAACTGGGTCAGGGTTTCCTTGATATGGTAGCGAATGTTTTCATCCTGTTCACGTTGCAGTTGGCTTACCAAAAGAGCAACGGCCTTCTGTCCGAACTGGACCAGGGCGTCACTCGCTTCGTTCCGTATCAGGGTGCTTTGCAGAGCCGTGATCAACAGAGGAATGGCCTCCTCGTCATGGATGCGGGCAATCGCCCGAATGGCCTCCTCCACGCGGGCCAGATCTTCTTCGTACCGGTTATCCTCACAAGCCGGGGTTCGATCTTCATAATCACTCGTCTTCAACTCGCTCACCAGTCGAAACAACATGGGGAGGACCCGCCGGTCGCCGATTCTCCCGATCGCTTCGATGACGCGAACCTGCAGACGGGGTTCCTCGATGACCCCCAAGAGCGGGTCGACTGCGGCCTTATCCCCGATATATCCGAGCGCCCGAATGGCCTCCTGGCGCACGGCCGTATCGGGATCGTGCTGCACAATTCGCACCAGGGGCTCAACGGCCGTCGGGGATTTCAAGACGCACAACGCTTCCGTGGCTCGCAGGCGGACCCGCCAATCCTGATCCTTGAGCGCCGCAACCAGAGGCTCCACCGCCGACTCACCAATGGCGACCAGCGCCGCAATGGCTTCATCGCGGACGGCCGGGACCTTGTCCTGGAGCAAGAGCACCAGAGGCTCCACCGACCGTGGGTTTTTGAGTCGCCCCACGGCGCGGGCGGCATGCATGCGCACGACCCAATCCTGGTTCAGGAGCGCGGACTCCAAGGGTTCGAGTACCCGCTCATCGGCAATCTCGGATAAAATGGACGCCGCAGCTTCCTGCACGGACAAATCCGGGTCCTGCAAGCAGTAACTCAAATCCACGACCGCCGGGCTTCCGATAGACGTCAACGCGCTGGTGGCGGCAGTTTTCACGGCTCGATCGGAATCCCGTAAAGCCTCAATCAACGGACTCACTCCTCTGAGGTCACGGGATTCACCAAGGGCAAGGGCCGCATCCTCGCGGATGCCCCAATCTTTATCCTTCAAGGCGGCAATGTGCTCCGCCACGCTATCGGCCATGGTCACACCTTGTAGGGGTGCCCGCCCCCACGCCTCGTGAAAATTGGGATCTCCTCATTTTTCCCTTTCTCGGTATGGGAAAAGCTGAAGAAATCTTACCCCGGCAACTTATCACAGCGATTTTTGAGGGTCAATAAAAGGGACAAGGGCGGGCCGCCGGGCCATCCTTCGGTGGGGATGGAATTACGCGGGCGAGATCCCGCGGAGGCGTTCGTTGCGCCGGCGCAGCAACTCGATGGTGGTCAATAACCCGATCGACAACAGGACGAGAATCGTTGCCGCGGCCAGAATCGTCGGGCTGATTTCCTCACGGATCCCGGACCACATCTGCCGCGGCAGGGTATGTTGGGCGGGTCCACCGATGAATAGGATAAGCACGATTTCGTCGAATGAGGTGATAAACGCAAATAAGGCTCCGGAGATGACCCCTGGGGCAGTCAGGGGCATCTGGATTTTGAAAAAGTTGTAGGTGGGGGTTCCTCCGAGATTGGCCGCTGCCTTCATCAGGGTATTGTCGAACCCGACCAACGTCGAGGTCACGGTAATCACGACAAACGGAAGCCCCAAAATCGTGTGTGCCAATACGATTCCAGGCAACGTCGCGACCAGATTGACTTTGGCGAAAAAAAAGAACATGCCTGATGCCGTGATGATTAACGGCACAATCAGCGGTGAGATCATCAGCCCCATAATGGTCCGGCGAAAGGGCAGATGAGCCCGGCTCAAGCCCAAGGCCGCGAGCGTTCCGAGGGTGGTGGCAAGTACCGTAGACATGATGGCGATCTTGAAACTGTTGAAGGCGCCCACCTTCCATTTGTCCGTACACGAGGTCCACAGCGAAGCCCCCTCTGCGTCGCACATTCCGAACAGGGACTTGTACCAGAGCGTGGAGTACCCGTTCGGGTCCAGCGTTAACATTTCCGGGGTAAAATGCAAAAACGGCGTCGAGTTGAATGACAGCGGGATCACAACGATCAGTGGTGAAACCAGAAAAAACAGCACCAACGTACAAACCGTCAAATAGAGGTAGTGCCAGATTCGCTGTCCAGGAGTGGCGTACGGCGGAAGTGCCATGTGTCAACCCATTTTCATGTTATCGACGCCGACCAGTTTGTCGTAGACCCAATACAGGGTGAGGATCGCGACCAACAGGATCGTCCCCATGGCCGAAGCCAGACCCCAGTTCAACGAGTTCTGCATGTGATGGGCGATGAGGTTGCCGATCAATCGCCCGTCTTTGCCGCCGACGAGTTCGGGCGTGATGTAGTACCCAATGGCCACAATAAACACCAGAAGACAGCCCGCGCCGATGCCGGGAATCGTCTGCGGCATATAGACCCTGATAAAGGCCCGAGCCGGCGTGGCGCCGAGATTCTGAGCCGCCTTCATATAGCTCGGCGGAATGGTTTTCATCACGCTGTAAATCGGCAGAATCATGAACGGCAGGAGAATCTGAGTCATGACGATGACCGTGCCGGTGAAGTTGTACATCATCGGCAACCGGTTCCCGTCGTCGAGCACGCCCAGGGATACCAGCGAATCATTGACGACGCCGTTCTGTTGCAGCATGACCATCCAAGACACGATGCGCACAAGCAGCGACGTCCAGAACGGCATCAGGACGCAGATCATCAACAGGTTGGAGAGCCGAAGCGGCAAGGTCGCCAACAGGTGAGCCACCGGATAGGCCAGGATCAGGCAGCCAATGGTGACGATCATGCTCACCAGAAACGTGCGCCACCAAAGCATCCGGTAAATCCTGTTGTGTTTGTTGACCTTCATGATGTCCTTGTTTCCATCATATTTGAGATCGACGGCCTTCAGGTAATATCCCAAGGTCACAGGGTCTTTCATCGCGCCGAGCGATTGCCAGAACTCGATATCACCCCATCGCTTGTTGAGGTGCAGCATCGCCGGCTTGTACGGCGGCCCGTCGATACGTTTCAACCCGCGCGTCGTAATCTTGATCAGGCTGCGCCATCCTGATTTTTCGTAATTCATGCGGGTACCGAGCTTGCTGAGGTCAAGCTTGTCCGCCGCCTTCATGTCGAGATACACGGCCTCGAACATGGACTCATCCGGTTCGGAGGTCTTATCCCAGCGCTCAAACGCCGCCAGGGTCTTCGGCAACACCTTGTTGCTCAAGCTGTCGTCGATGCTGCGCGTCAACAAACTGCCGATTGGAATGACAAACAGGATAAGCAGAAACAACAGGGGCGGAAAGATCAGCCCGAGGGCGCGGAGTTTGCTGAGCTTCAGAGATCGCTCCAGACTGGTTTTCAGAGGCGTCCCATCGGCTGTCAAGAGAGGACCGCCGGGTTTGGCTGGAGACGTGGGCATCGTCGAAAAATTCTCGAGTAACGGAGAAGGGAGGACACGGGGCTGGTCCGAAAACCAGCCCCGACGTATCAACCGTTCAGGTTATCGGATTATTGGCTCATCCACGAGGTATAGCGCTCGGAGATCTCTCCACCATAGTCGGCCCACCAGGCCGGATCAGCGAAAATAGAGCGCGCCAGCACCTCTTCCCGATTCGGCATGTACGGCATGATATTCACGCCGCTGTTATGCCATGGCTCATTGGCCTCGATAAGAGTCAGAGCGGACTTGCGCATCGGGCCATAGTTGATCCACTTGGCTTGGGTGGCCTGCTGTTGAGGAGCAGAGGCATGGACCAGGAACTTCTTTGCCGCTTCGGCATTCGGGGACCCCTTTACCACCACCCACCATTCTTCTTCTAACACCTGTCCATCCCAGATCGGCACCAACTTCTCGCCTTCGTTCAGGATCGCGGCCCCGACGCGGCCGTTGTAGGCCAAGGCCATCGACGTTTCACCGCTCTTGACGAGTTCGATGGGCTTCGAGCCGGCCGACCAGAACACGGCGTGATCCTTGATCTGATCCAGTTTGGCGAACGCACGATCAATGCCCGTGCCCGTGCGCATGACCTCGTATATCCGGTCAATGGGAACGCCATCAGCCAACAGCGCCATTTCGATCAACGCATTAGGCCAAGCATGAATGCCGCGCTTGCCCGGAAACTTCTCAACGTCGAAAAAATCCGCAATGGTCGACGGTTGCTCGCCCTTGAACGTCCCTTCCTCGTAGAACGCGAGGTACGACCAGAAAATATTCGGCGCCACGCAGTTGTTTGGCACTTTGTTCATGGTGTCTTCATCCATCGGCGTCCCGTCCGGCGCGGGAACGAACATGCTGCGATCGAGCGGCTCGAATAAGCCTTCATCGCAACCCGTGCGGGCTTGGGCGGGCAGCACGTCGACGACGTCCCACGTCACGGCACCGGATTCCACCTGCGTGCGGATCTCGCCGAGACCCCCGTTGTAGTTGATCCAGTTGATCTTCTCTCCCTTCCAGGTGTCGCCGTAGGCCTTCTGTTGCGACACGGCATAGGCGCCTCCCCACGTCACCACGTTGATCTCGGCCCGGGCGGCTCCGATCATTCCCACTGCAACAACGGTGGATACCAAGGTTGTGATCAAATAGTTACGCATCCTTTTTCCTCCTTATTTCTCCGGTGCCTTCAGAGAGGTTCGCCAAACGTCCGGCCTTCGTCCGTGGTCTATGAATGAGGAGTTGGGCACGGCCACACATCCAAGGCCCGACAATCTTCCGCCTTCCACCCGATGTTCACTTCATCTCCCTCCGAGATGGCGGCGTGGAAGGCGGAATTTGGAATCTTTACGATAAAATCGACGTTTCCGCAGATCGAAAACCTCGTGCGGATATGATCGCCCAGATAGATCAACTCTTCGGTCTTCGCCGGGAATACGTTCGGCAGGCTGCCCGGCTCGGGATTGACCACCACGCGCTCCGGTCGCAACGACAACGTGGACGGCGAGCCGACCCCCTCCACTTTGACCTTTTTCGCCTCGACGATATTGCCGTTGCCGACGGCCACCTTGACGGTGTCGCCGTTGTCTTCGACCACGGTGCCGGTCAGTTGATTGTTCTCGCCGATGAAGTTGGCGACGAAGGCATTCTCGGGCCGTTCGTAGACCACGTCCGGCGCGGCGCATTGCTGAATGACGCCGTCGTCGAACACCGCGATACGGTCGGACAAGGTCAATGCGATACTCTGATCGTGGGTCACGTACACCACCGTGACCCCGAGATTCTCGTGAATGGACTTGATTTTATATTGCATCTGCTCGCGCAGATTCTTGTCGAGCGCCCCCAGGGGTTCGTCCATCAACACCAGATCGGGATCGAAGATCAGCGACCGTGCCACCGCCACGCGCTGTTGCTGGCCGCCGGAAAGCTGGGCTGGACGACGGTCGCCAAACCCGCCAAGCTGCACCATATCCAGCGCGCGTTTGACCCTCCGGGCCTTTTCCACCTTACTCATGCCGCGCACGTCCAGGGGGAACGCGAGATTCTCGGCCACGGTCAGGTGAGGGAACAACGCGTAGTTCTGGAACACCATACCGATGCCGCGTCTGTGCGGCGGCACCCGATTAATCGGCTGGTCCTTCAGATAGATCTCACCGTGGGTGGCCGGCTCGAAACCCGCCAACATCATCAGGCACGTGGTCTTGCCGGAGCCGGACGGTCCGAGTATGGTCAGAAATTCGCTTTTTGCGACGTTCAGATTGAGGTTCTTTACAACGAGCGTCTCCCCATCGTAGCTTTTCTGGATGTTGACGAAGCGAACTAGGTAATCGTCGCCGGGCATAGTTCCTCACCCCTCACGCGTCCACCGCCGGCAGGGTGTGCCTCTCCTGCCACGCCTGTAAATGCCACAGGCCGGAGATTGTGTCAACCTCCGGCGGCTGACGCTCGCTGTTTCCCATCGTTCCTTCTAGACTTTCACCCCTCTGTGTGCGACAATTCCTCCCTGCGTCAACTGTCCGAGGATTTATGACCACTCAGTCCATATACATCTCAAAGGACCGTTTATGAAATCGAAGCTGCTGTTCCTGAGTATGCTGATGATCATTGCGAGCCTGTTCTTTGCTTCGTCGGCGCTGGCTGATAAGGCAGAGGAGCTCCGACAGCGCATTGAAAAGTTGGAAAAAGAGTTGGAGCAGGCTCGAAAAGAGCTGGCCGAAATAGAACCCCCCAAGGAGGAGGTGGAAGTGGCCGAGGCGGCGGAGGTCAAGAAGAGAGAGCTGAAGATCGGTGGGACCATCGGGGTGAGCTATGCCTATGGGAGTTACCATCAGCGTCCCCATTATTTCGACCCTTTTGTCCCACACAGAGGCGACCGTCGAGGCCGAAACGTCGGTGGGGTGCTGTTGGATACCTTCCGTCAGAACGTGGATTTCACCTATGACGACTGGAGCGGTTCCTTTGAATACCGGTGGTGGTGGTATATGAAAAACCCCGGCTACAGTTCGCTGTCCAGGGCATGGCTGGGATATGATTTCGGGGAGAACGGCACGCTCAAAGCCGGGATCGTGCGCGTGCCGTTTGGACCTGGCCCCTATGGAGTGTCCAGCAGTTGGTTCTACGACCAGCATTTTTACGTCGGCCTTGCCGACGACAGGGATACGGGCATCAGATGGACAAACACCTTTGATAACCTGACGCTTGATCTTGCCTACTTTCTTCAGGCCCAACCCAACGGGGAAGGCGGTTCCACTCGTGACGCCATCCGATACGACTATGACGTGGCCAAGTGGGACATTCTAGTAGACCCCAATACCGGTGACGTTGACTACGATCGCTTGGGGCAAGGCCAAACGTGCGATTGCGGTTTTCAGGAGAAGCATCAATTCAACGTGCGTGGGATCTATGCGATGGATAACGTCGGAGAGTTCGGAGCGTCGTTTCAGTATGGGATGCTGGAGGGAACGAATATCCCTGGTGATGATGAGGACGGCACCCACGTCACCGTTTCCGCGCACGCCAAGAATTCATTCGGCGACTTTACGCTCTATTCGCAACTCACGTACTACGAGTACGATCTTCCGGATCAGGTACCCTGGGGGACCAAAGACCTGATTCCGATGGGGGGCTATGATTTTGCCTGGCTGACGGCCTCCCGGGCATGGATCCCCGCGTTCAATATCCGCTACACCGGGTTGGACCCCGACACCATATGGCCGTCCTTGCTCTACGACATCAAGCCTGACAGCATCATGCCGTACGTCGAGTGGAGTTCCATCATGAAACTGGCGAACGTTCCAGAGGGTATTACCAACGTGGCCGACCAGGACATAAGCGGCCAGGCCTTCAACAACAACATGTTGTTCATCGCGGGCGCGGCGATTGCCCGTGGGGGCTGGTACATCCTGGCCGACTGGGCGTTTTCCAACGGCAACCTCTTCGTCGGCAACGATTATGGAGGCTGCAACTTTTGCAACATCTACGATACTGGTGGGGGCAATGGTGCCAGCGGCCGTGACGCCTGGCAAAACCGCTTGAACATCAACTTCAGGTATTATTTTTAGGGAAGTACCCGGAAGAGTTGACCCTAAAGGCGTGCGTCTTTGCCGTCACAGAGGCCGCGAGCCGCTTCCTCTTCAAAAAATCCCATAAAAATCAGCAGGTTATAAGAAATCTCCCTGTCGCCTCGTGCCGACAATGGGGTGTCCCGGTCGTGTGCCGGGAACCTCGGGAGCACTCAAGGGCCATTCCGTCGGAAAAGTTGAGGGTTGCCCCAAGAGGGCCAAACCGTTAGAGTGGAGGTTCTCCGACCACCCTTTTCCTTGTTTCATCCACAGTGGAGCCTGCTCTACGGGAAAAGGATTGTGAGCTTGACCATCGAGGAGGTGGCCCATGGGTAAAGGACAGTTGTACGGTGATAACCCCATCGCCCAACGAAAAACCGACCAATACAAACGGGAATACGTCCACGGCTTTGTCAGAAAATGGGATGAACTGATCGACTGGGAGGCCCGAGCCAAGAGTGAAGGGGACTTTTTCATCAATATCCTGAAGGAACGGGGGGTCCGGCGGGTCCTGGACGTGGCCACGGGCACGGGATTTCACTCCATCCGGCTCCTGAAGGCCGGGTTCGACGTGACCAGCGGGGACGGCAGCCCGGAAATGCTGGCTCAAGCCTTTGAAAACGCCAAACGCGCCGGTTTTATCATGAAAACCCTGCATGCCGACTGGCGGTGGCTGAGCCGGGACGTTCACACCCAATATGACGCGGTCATTTGCCTGGGCAACTCCCTGACCCATTTGTTTTCGGAACAGGATCGACGGAAAGCCCTGGCCGAATTCTATTCGGTCCTGAACCACGACGGCGTCCTGATCCTGGATCAACGGAATTACGACGGCATCCTCGACAACGGGTTCACCTCCAAACATGTCTATTATTATTGCGGCGACAATGTGAGCGCCGAGCCTGAATACGTGGATGAAGGCCTGGCCCGTTTCCGGTATCGATTCCCGGACGACTCGGAATATCACCTCAACATGTTCCCCCTCCGCAAGGATTACGTGAGAAAGCTCATGGGAGAGGTGGGATTTCAACAAGTCAAGACCTTTGCGGACTTTCAAGAGACCCACCGCGTCGAAGACCCTGATTTCTATGTCCACATGGCTGAAAAACTGTACAAAAACGAGGAACGGTCCATTAAAGTTGCAGTGGAGTACTCCCAGCCCGTCGAAACCGCCAGAAGCTACTACAACAGCCATGACGCCGACCGGTTTTATGCCACCGTGTGGGGGGGCGAGGATATTCACGTCGGCCTCTATGAACACGACACGGATACCATTTTCAACGCGAGTCGCAAAACGGTCGAAAAAATGGCCTTCATGGTCAAGGGGTTGGGGCCGGCGACCCGGGTGTTCGACATTGGCTCCGGGTACGGCGGGTCAGCCAGGTACCTGGTCAAGCACTATGGATGCCCGGTGGGCTGTCTGAATTTGAGCGAAACCCAAAATACCAGAAACCGCGAACTCAACGCCCAGGGAAAATACTCTCTCGTCATTAACGTGGTTGATGGAAGTTTTGAAGATATTCCCATGCCGGATGGCAGTGCGGACGTGGTGTGGTCGCAGGATGCCATTTTGCACAGCGGGAATCGCGAGAAGGTCTTCGAAGAAGTCAATCGGGTCCTCGCACCGGGAGGACAGTTCATTTTTACCGACCCGATGCAGAGTGAAACCTGTCCGCAGGAAGCCTTGCAACCGATTCTCGACCGTATTCACCTCGACTCGCTGGGCTCAATTCCGCGCTACAAGGATATACTGTTGGGACTCGGGTTTAAAGAGCTTGCCATTGAGGACCTTTCCGAACACCTGGGTACTCATTATGGTCGGGTCCTGGAAGAAGTCCTGGCCAATCATTGGAGTTTGGTGAGAGTCTGCAGCGAGGACTACATCGAGCGGATGAAATCCGGTCTCCAACACTGGATCGACGGGGGCAAGGGTGGTCACCTCACATGGGGAATTCTCCACTTCCAAAAGCCGTAATGCCGAACGTCTTCTCACACTGGGAGAGGGTTGAGGTAAGGGTTGCCCGCAATTGTTGCAGGCAAGATGGTCAGCGTTCAATACGGTAGGGTTTGGCGGGTTTGGCAAAGTCTCCGGAGGGCCCGAACCGGCCTTCTTCTCCGAGCACCTTATCCGGGTCGGTGTATTCGATATCCTTGATGCCCACGTGCGCATCGTCTTTGGGCGCTTCCCAGCCAAGTTTCTCCAGGGTTTCCACCACGGTTTTCTTCAACGCACTCGACGCCGTCAACCGGGTCGAGGCAAACGCCAACACCCGCTCGCTTTCTTTTTCCACCTTGGAGGCATCAGGATCATGCAGAAAGGCCACCAGCGGCTCAACGGCCGCGTCTCCGATCAACACCAACGACGAGGCGGCGTACTCCCGCAGCACGATATCCTTTAACAACAGGATCAACTCCGGAATCACCTTGGGATCTCGAAAATGGCCCAGCGCCGTGGCTGCGGCTTCTTTGATGAGTTGCTCTTCGCTGATAATACACCCCGGCGTCGGCCGTCCCTGTTGAGCAATACCCTTGCCTTTCAGGGCATCCAACACGGGTGGCAAGGCTCGAGCGTCTCCGATCATGCCAAGCGAGGCAATCGCGTGACGCTTCACGGCTCCGTCCCTCATGGCGTCGATGAGCCCGTCAACGGCCCGGGGATTCCCGATAATTCCCAAGGCAATCGTGGCATCTTCGCGAACCGCCCGGTCTTCATCCTTCAACGCCTGGATCAACGCCTCGACCACGCGCTCGTCCCGGGTCCACGCCCGCCCCATTTGATAGTCGGTCGTCATGCCGCCCAACGCCCGAACGCCATGACAGCGGACCACGAAGTGCGGATCGTTCAGTGTTTCCAGGAGGGCGGGAATAGAGGCTTCGCCGATGTACACTAAGGCGGTTCCGGCGGTCTCCCGGACAATTTTCGAGGTATCCTTGAACAGCTTGATTAATGCCGGCACGGCTCGCGGATCACCGATCAGCCCCAGCGCCTCGGCCGCAGCACTCTTGACGGCCCCGTCACGGTCACGGCAGGCGATCATCAACGGTTGGACGGCGTCGGTCTCTTTGAGCAACCCCAAGGTCTTCCCGGCCTGCTGCCGAACGCGCCACCGGTCATCTTTCAAACAGGGAATGAGTTTCGGGACGGGGCTTGTCCCCATGGAGGCCATGGCGGACACGGCCTCATCCTGCACTTCCATCATATTGTCGTTGAACAACGTGATGAGCG
Source organism: Nitrospirales bacterium (assembly GCA_020027535.1). Lineage (GTDB taxonomy): Bacteria > Nitrospirota > Nitrospiria > Nitrospirales > UBA8639 > Bin75. Next base: position 1 of record JAHRAK010000047.1, on the reverse strand, counting down.
C
>JAHRAK010000126.1 GCA_020027535.1 Nitrospirales bacterium | reverse complement strand
GTTCATGCCGGGTCCCGCCGCCTCCGGAAAAATCTGGATTCCCGAAGCGTTGGCCGCCGTGATGCTCGGGATGGGATTGACGCTGACGCCTGGAGACGTCCTCACCCTTCGCCATGGAGGCCGGACGTTGCTGCTGGGCGTGGCCTTGCAGTACGTGGTGATGCCGCTTGGTGCGTGGGGCATCGCGATGGTCCTGGGCCTGCCGAAGTTGTTGGCGCTCGGCGTCATTTTAGTCGGGGCGTGCCCCGGGGGCACGGCGTCGAACGTGGTGGCCTACCTCGCGCGCGGCGACGTGGCGTTATCCGTGGGCATGACGACGGTCTCGACGTTGCTCAGTCCTCTCTTGACGCCCCTGTGGATTTGGATTCTCGCCTCCACGTGGTTGGCGATTGATCCGCTCCCGCTTTTATGGACGGTCACGAAGATCGTGCTGTTGCCGGTGGTGGCGGGCGTTCTCATTCGCCGCCTGTGGCAACCGAGTCCCTGGTTTTTTGAAGGCGTGCTGCCGCTCGTGTCGATGGTCATCATCGCGTGGATCGTCGGGGTGATCGTCGGCTTGAATCATGGTCAACGCCACGTGGCGGGTCTGGTCGTGCTGGCCGTGGTCGTCCATAACGCGTTGGGTTTGACGCTCGGGTACTGGGGGTCTCGACTGCGGAAGCTCCCGCTTCGCCACTGCCGGACCGTGGCCCTCGAAGTCGGCATGCAGAATTCCGGGCTGGCCGTTGCCTTGGCCGTGGCCCATTTTGGCCCGATGGCTGCCGTGCCCGGCGCAGTGTTCAGCCTTTGGCACAATGTGACCGGGCCCCTGTTGGCGAGCATCTGGCGCCGGGTAAAACCAGACGATCGTCGTTAGCTGACCACACTTTTCCTTCCTCTCCTTTGTAAGGAGGGGCAAGGGGAGGTAGAACCTGTGGCCGGACCAACGAAACCCTGTGCTCCATGAACGGTTGGCTCTACCCCACCCCCGCTTTCGCGGGGGCATGCCTAGCTCGACCTCCCCTTACAAAGGAGAGGGAAAAGACGGTCATGCCTGCTTCATCCCCCGCCTTGCAAAGGGGAGGAACAAGCTGGCTACATTCTCCAGTCCAAACTCTCATCGTTTACAATACTTGGTATCAAAACCAGCCGATCCATACAATATCTTGACTTAATAAGTGTAATTTGCTAAGTTATAACAATTAGGTTGTTTAGTCGCCACGCGGTGCGCCGTCGGTTTCGCGCCGCATGCGCAGACGCTTTCAGTCGTAGGCGCTAACGATCATTGGCTGCTGCTTCTCTTCTTCCAGTTGTTGTGGATTCCCTTTTCAGTCGGTGGAGAGACGTGAAAGACAGACAATTTCGAAATCATTTATCAATGTATGCCGGTGAAGAGGTGTCATGAAAAAGGAGGTTGTTGTATGTCGATGATAAAGTTCAAGAATGTTGCCACCCTTATTGGTGTTGGCACGTGTCTTCTGGTGACGTTATCAGCATGTGAGAATTCGAAACATGCTGAAATCATGAGTATGGAGGATTTACGTGCACAGGCTCACATGTCGGCTGATACCGATGCTGAGACAGGCACAGAGAGTGCTCAAGGTCGCATTCCATTCGCTGGGGAATCCGTCAGCCAGGAGCCGCTGGGTTTGTCGGAAACATTCGCCTTTGCTCCGGAACCTCCTCCCAGTCCGGCATCGCCTTCCAGTCCGGCATCGCCTCCCGGTCCGGAACCTCCTTCCAGTCCGGCATCGCCTCCCAACGCTGAAGGTGTGATCGAAGCCGTCCCTGACGTGGCAGCGGTTTCCTCCCCTTCTCGTCCGACGACCTTTTCGGAAGGGTATTCGGAATCCCCACGGGTGCCTCGTAGCCCTGCGTCGGACTATGTCCCCGACTCGCCTCCTCGAGTTTTTCATGATGCCCGTGTCAGGGAGTTTGGTCTGAGTTCCGTCGACGAGCCGGAGACACAGATCGCCCAGCTTACGCCTTCCGATTTCGTTCCTGAAACGCAGGCTTCGGCTCGGGAAGGAAGGCGCGTTGAGACGGTCGTCGATTCAGGTTTGGCCGACGTCTTTTTTGATTTTGATCAATATGCGATTCGTTCCGCTGCCGTACCCGTGCTGGAAAAGAATGCCGCGCTTCTCACGCATACCTATAAAGATTCCACTGTTCTGATCGGAGGATATTGTGACGAACGTGGGACGGTGGAATACAACCTGGAATTAGGGAAACGCCGGGCTCAAGCCGTGAAAGAGTATTTAGTTGATCTGGGAGTCGAAAAATCCAGAATTCAGATTGTCAGCTACGGGAAGGAAAAACCGTTTTGTACGGAATCCACAGCGAATTGCTGGCAGCAAAATCGACGCGGACATTTTGAGCAGCGTGTTCTCCTGTCAGCCTCGCAAGGTGAGTGAACGCAGAGAGTTGCGCAAGCCGAGCTTCTAACCCGTCCCCTCATTTTGTCAATGGGAGAACCCGTGAGACGCGATGGTTACGGGGCATTGGCGAGGCGTCGGGTCAGGGCCAGGACGAAGCGTGCGGCAGTACGGAGCCTGTCGGGTTGGATGGTATCGTGGCTGTCGGAGGACTGATGAAAGTGAGGATGGGCCCCTGCCGTGACCACCGCCACCGTGGGAATGCCGGCTTCGGCAAACGGCACATGATCTCCCCCGGGAAAGAACCCATAGAGTTTGACGGCCTCGGATAGCCCGGCCTGCTTGGCTGCCAGGGCGGCAACGTCTTTAGGCATGTTGGCCACCCCAACGGTGAGTGTGCCGTTGCCGAGGCCCACGTGATCCACGTTGATCATGGCGACGGTGTTCGCCAAGGGGCGCGTGGGATGCCGAACGTACCAGGTTGATCCCAGCAGGTTTTGTTCTTCCCCGCTGAACGACGCGAACAGGATCGTTCGCTTGGGTGACGGACCGTTTTTCAAGATGCGCGCGAGTTCCAACAACACGGCTGTCCCCGACGCGTTGTCGTCGGCACCGGGAAAGAGCAGGCCCGCCTGGTTGCCGAAGTGATCGCGATGGGCTCCGAGTATCACGACGTCGTTTTTCAGGACAGGATCACGGCCTGGAATCGCGCCCAGCACGTTCACCAGCCAACCTGCCTGACGCTGACTCGTCCATTGCATGTGGACCAGGCTCTTGAGCGCTTTCGATCCAACCACGCGATCGTTGTTCAAGGTGGTTTGGACGTCCGTGACGGATAACGCTTGCGCGTGGAAGATCGCCGCTCCGGTCTCGCCGCTGATCCAGACTCCGGGTAAAGGCCGGTCGTCCCCGGCATTGGTATAAAACGCCAAAGGCTGGTGTCCCATGCCGCGGCGCGCGGCGTATCGACTCAACAGCGGCCCGGTGAAAGTGATAAACCCCACGGCGCCTTTTTCCCGGGCGATTCGTTCTTTCTCCGCGTGCCGCACGTGAAGAGGATAATGCGGCGGTTTCCCTCGCAAGAACAGGACCACGCGGTCGCGGACCGCCACGCCTTCGTATTCATCCCATCCACGCGCAGGGTCCGCGATGCCGTACCCCACGAAGACCAAAGGGGCCGTGAGATTGATGGAGGGCGAGTCGAGGACCGGAAGAAACTGCGAGCCCAATTGCGGGACGATGGCACCGGGTGCAGGCTCCTCGGGAAAAGAAAACGCCAGGGTTGCAGGGGCCTCGATCTGCGTGACCGTCACGGGGCCGGTTTGTTCCCATGCCGTCCGTTCAGTGCCCATGCGCCGGTGACCGGCAGGCGTCAGGCCTACGTGCTCAAAGTGGTCGGCGACATATTCCGCTGAGCGACGTCCGCCCTCCGAGCCGCTTTGCCGTCCGGCAAAGTCGGGATGACTCAGGATCCGAATGCCCCGCATCATACGAGGAAGGTCGGGCAGGGTGCCACGATCGGCCGCGTCAACCGGAAGCGTGAGTGCAACGAGTCCGCTGATGAATGCAAGTGAAACGGCGGCGAGTGTCATCGGCCCTACTATCCCATATTGCGCCGTGTATTGATATGCCCTGAGCCATCATGCAACAGCTTGACGGAAGCAGAGTCACTTGCTTAGTTTTAATAATTATAGCCGCCAAGCAGTGCGTCGTCGGTTTCACGTATGCGCAAACGCTTCCTTCGACAGGCTCAGGACAGGCTCAGCCGCAGGCACCAACGATCATCGGCCACTCCTTCTTTTCGGCACGTTGTTGTCAATCCCCTTTTTATTCACTGGCAAGACGTAAAGGAAGCACCGTTTCGAGGTCGTTGATCAACTGATGCCGGTCACGAAGCGCAATGAAAAAGGAAATTTTTTTATGGCAACAATAAAGGTCAAGGATGTGGCGACCCTTATTGCTGTTGGCACGTGGCTTCTGGTGACCTTATCGGCATGTGAGCATGCGAAACGTGCTGAAAGCGTGAGTGCGGAGGATTTACGCGCACAGGCTCAACAATCGACTGATACCGAGGATAATCGAAGTGGCGGTCGCCCCGGTGCGATTGCGGAGGAGGAAATCGCGCAAGCTGAAGAGCCGGCGCCGGAGGTCGCCCGGCTTGAACCATTCGATTTCTTTCCTGAAATGCCACCGCAGCCGGGAAAGGACGATGATACGGTCGCGGCGGGCACGAAGCACGCCAAAGATTCAGGGTTGACCGATGTCTTTTTTGATTTTGACAAATTTGCGATTCGTTCCGGTTCCGTCCCCGTCCTGGAAAAGAATGCCGAACTCCTCAAGCATATGGACAAGAATTCCAGCGTGCTGATCGAAGGACATGGTGATGAACATGGGACCGTGGAGTACAACCTGGAACTGGGGAAACGCCGGGCTCAAGCCGTGAAGGAGTATTTGGTCGATCTGGGAGTCGAAGAATCCAGAATTGACATTGTCAGCTACGGGAAGGAAAAACCGTTCTGCACGGAATCCACACCGCGTTGCTGGCAACAAAATCGACGTGTACATTTTGTCTGGTAGCTCCTGCAGACATCCAGGTAAAGGAACGCTGACAGTTGCGCGGGCCTGGCTTCCCGGAACATGATAAGAGACCATCGGCAGTCAGATCGACGACTTTGACGAAGAAAAGGGACAAGCCGCCCGACGTACCTCGGCAGAAAGTGGAAGGCCAGGGGAGGGCTCTGATTGCCGGAGACATGTCCCTTCAAGAGCTGAGCACGTGCGGACACTCGAAACGCTAAACTTGGACAACACGTATGCCCGGCTGCCCGAGCTTTTCTTTGAACGGGTGATGCCCACGGGCTTTGAAACCTCTCATCTGGTCAGTTTCAATCCTTCGGCCGCGGCCTTGATCGACCTGGACCCGGATGAAGCCAAGCGTCCGGAGTTCCATCAGGCCATGGGCGGCAAACTCCTCCTGCCGGGCAGCGAACCCATTGCCATGCTGTATGCGGGACACCAGTTTGGTCACTACGTGTCGCCGCTTGGGGATGGCCGGGCGATTCTGTTGGGCGAAGTGCGCAATGGCCGTGGCGAGACATGGGACCTGCACCTGAAGGGTGCGGGGTTGACGCGCTTTTCACGAGACGGCGATGGCCGGGCGGTGCTTCGTTCGACGATCCGGGAATACCTGTGCGGTGAAGCCATGCACGGATTGGGCATCCCGACGACCCGGTCCTTGTGTCTCATCGGCAGCGATGAAGCCGTGCTTCGGGAAAGCGTGGAGACCGGCGCGATGCTCGTGCGCATGGCCCCGAGTCACGTCCGGTTCGGGACGTTTGAGGTGTTCTTCTATCGCCGTCAGCACGATCACCTCAAGACCCTGGCGGATTACGTGCTGGCCCGGCATTTCCCGCATCTCGTCGACGGGCCGGATCCCTACGCGCGATTCCTGCGTGAGGTGGCCGAACGAACCGGCCGGCTGATTGCCCAATGGCAGGCCGTGGGCTGGGCGCACGGGGTCATGAACACCGACAATATGTCGATCCTCGGGCTGACCCTCGACTATGGGCCGTATGGTTTTATGGATGATTTCAACCCGGGGTTTATTCCCAATCATTCGGACCATCGCGGCCGGTACTCGTTCCAGAACCAGCCCGATATCGGCTATTGGAATGTCCGTGCGATTGCACAGGCACTTTCCCCGTTAGTCGAGGAAGCCGGCGTCCTGGGGGCTCCCGAAATCTATGAAGCAACCATGCAGCAGACCTATACGGACTTGATGCAGGCCAAATTGGGACTGAAAGAAGCCCGCGAAGGAGACGACAAGCTCCGGCGCGATGTGCTCGCGCTCATGCATAGCCACCACGTGGACTACACGAATTTCTTTCGGGCGCTCGGGTCCTTCAACCAGGACGACCCCTCGGCGAATGGGCATCTGCGGGACCGGTTCCTCGACCGGGAAGGATTCGACTGGTGGGCGGCCCGGTATCGGGCGCGGCTCAAAGCCGAGCACAGCGTGGATGTCGAACGCCGGGCGCGCATGGATGCCTGCAACCCCAAATACGTCTTGAGGAATTATCTGGTCCAGGTGGCGATTGAACAGGCAACCCGGCACCGGGATTACTCCGAGATCGACCGCCTGCGGGAATTGCTGTGTCATCCGTTCGACGACCAGCCCGAGATGCACGAGTATGCCGCCCCGCCGCCGGATTGGGGTAAGCAGATCGTGGTGAGTTGCTCTTCGTAGCCGTAGGATTCGTCCGCTTTCAATCATTCTTGGATGTGCTTACCCATTCGTTGACAATTTCCGCTCCACAACTCCCTCGCCCCTTGAGGGAGAGGGCTGGGGTGAGGGGGCACAATGATACGAGGCGTTCTTCTTTTACTTATTATCATGGCCGTGTTGCTTGGGCCGCAGTTGTGGACCAAATGGGTCTTCAACAAATATCGCGGTCATCGTGAGGACTATTCGGGGACTGGCGGTGAACTGGCGCGGCATTTGCTCGATCGCTTCGAGATGTCGCACGTTCGGGTCGAGATCACGGAACTCGGCGACCACTATGACCCGCAGACCAAAGCGGTCCGGTTGCTCCCGGATCACTATAACGGCAAGTCGTTGACCGCGGTGACGGTCGCGGCGCACGAGGTGGGCCACGCCATTCAGGATCGCACCGGGTATGGGCCGCTGCACGAACGCACCAAGCTCATCCGGCTGGCGCAAGGCGCGGAAAAGGCCGGGTCCTTCGTCATGCTCGGGATTCCCATCGTCGCCGGGCTGACCCGTTCACCGGCCGGCGGCTTGCTGGTGTTGCTGGCGGGTCTGGCCGTGATGTCGATGGGGGCGTTGGTGCATCTCGTGACCTTGCCCGTGGAATGGGACGCCAGCTTTCGCCGGGCCCTTCCGATTCTCAAGCAAGGACAATATATTTCGCCGAACGATATGGACGGGGCGCGAAAGATTTTAACGGCTGCCGCCCTGACCTACGTGGCCGCGTCGCTGGGCGGGTTGTTGAACATCTGGCGATGGATCATGCTCATGCGCCGGTGAGCGGCAGGCTTGGTCCTTTTGTTTCGGCAAAAGGACCCAAAACCATTTCCGCCCTGGCCTAGCCCTGCGGGTTCCCTTCGAGGTTTGCCAAATCCGGCGGCTGCGGATGAAGAGAAGTCTTCCAAAAAGAAAAAGCTTGAAAAGAACCCTGCCGCTGTTGCCCGGGTCGCCTCGGAGGATTGAAGGGTGGAATGGCTAGGGCTGAGAAGCTTTCATCAAAGTGAAAGAAGGAAATCGCAAAACTTGCAGCCAAGGCTAGGTGGCTTATGAAGCAACTCCGCCTTTTGGGCTATTTTCCCCAATTCCTTCCTGCATATAATCGACAACAATTCTGACAAGCTGTTTAATCGTATCGTTGCACCTATGATATGTAATGTTTTCTAGAGCTTTGTCTCCATATTGTCGAATCGCGTCACTAATAAGTGCATGAATAAACGACTGCGTTGTTGCATCAACACCGTCGAAATTCAATATAATCTTTTGATTTTGCGCTAGTGCTGGAAAAAGTTCGGCACGCCGAATATCCCTTGCGATGTCTTTGTTCTCTGCAAAAGATCCTGCTTTCTCAAAAATATTAATTCGTCTCATGATGTGAACCTCGGTTTTTTGTATCGCGCCCGTCTACGGTCTCGTATTTCTTTGCCATATGTTTCTCGGATTAATTCTAAAAGTTTCGAGAATTCTCGTGTCCTATCGAGCGCGATATCTACGCCAACAACTGTGCCCTTCCAATATGGGTATGTCTCATCCTTTGAGTGTTTATCTTGAAATGGGTCGGCGAATAAAACGGTGCGGCTTCCAGTTGGTTTTCGGAGTAATTTATAGAATCCCTTCCCGCTGTAGATGATAAAGAAATCTTTATTTACACTTGCAATCGATTTGGTAAAAAACAATCCAGCTCCAGCGTTTTCTGGTGTCCCCCCCTCTCGTTTGGTCGTACCAGTTATCCCGGGCTGTAAGGCAAGCCGAATTGCCTCCATGTCAGTCAAGGCTGGATATGATTGATTGATGGCTTTCTTAATGCCAATCCCCGTATCAGCAATCCCAATCCCGATCGAATTGCTCTTTTTGTAATATTGGGCACATATAATTGCGCCATGTTCTGCCTGAGCATGTTCGATTACATTTCTGAGTAATTCGCTAGCGATATAACTTAGGGTTTGGGCTTGGGCCGGCTTATCTTGAAGATGCAGTAATGGGATCATGTCTGTAATAAATTGCGTGGCTTCGTCAGAGTTTCGAATCCTCTTTAAGGGAATAAACCGACCGGCAGGGTCATGTTCTCGAACCGTATCCTCTGCTGGGTCAAGCCCCAAAAAATCCAGGAGTCCCATGCGAATGATGTAATTTTTTGACTTTGACACGAATCTCATGCATTCGATTTGTCGAGTTTCGACCGTTGAGCCAAGTGCCGCTATCATCGCTAAAACCACTGGATGTACAGCCATCCACTTCTCATTTGCTGTAATTTGGAGTTTTCCAGGCGAGGCTGGGTCAAAATTCCTCAGAAAATGATTAATATTGCCCAGGAAAGCGCTATTAGGTATATAAGCCTTCATGCTTGCAATATACCGGGAATTCAGGTATTTTGTCAATAACCTGTATTCCCGGTATAATTGACTTGAAAATATTTAACGGCTCAAACGCAATATCTTCATGAATAAGCCCAAGAAAAAGTTCAAGAAGAAGCAACGCGTACAAGTGGTCTCTGCCTTAGTGGAAGGTAATAGTATCCGTGCAACGGCCAGGATGACTGGTGTTGCTGGCGGGGCTTGCCGTGATGTCGCTGGGCGGGTTGTTGAACATCTGGCGGTGGATCATGCTCATGCGCCGGTGAGCGGGATGCTTGGTCCTTTTGTTCGCCCGAATTTGGCGGCCCCTCTCGGCTAGGCCAAAGGCGGGAAGCCTTGGAAAACGATTGATACCGATGGAGGAAGTGTATGAAGCGTGGTGTGACAAGCGTTCTGGTAGCGCTCGGACTGCTGGTTTCTCTGATCGTCGGTTGTGGCGGGGAGAGTGCGGAGAGCCTCTTTGAAACGGCGCAGTTTGAGGAACGACAGACGAACGTTGCCCACGCCAGGAAATTGTATCAACGAATCATTCTCGAACATCCCGGTTCGGAATGGGCCAAGAAAGCGATGGTGCGGTTGGAGCAATTGGATCGACCCCACACCTCGCCGTAGCTTGGGGGCATCGCCAATGATTTAAAGATTGATCACGGACAGGAGCAAAATGAATACAACTTCCCGAAATCATCACGTTCTTCCACAAGCATATCTGGCGTTCTTTACAGATACAGGAACCAAGAAAGGCAAATTCTACGTCTTAGAAACGAGCAGTGGGAGATGTTTTCACACCTCACCAAAGAATGTTGCCGTTAAAAGAGACTTCAATCGGCTTGATGCAGAGGGGCAATCCCTAGATGTCTTAGAGCAATCCCTTTCCTCCTTCGAAGGCCGTGCTGTTGAGGCCTGCCGTAATATAGTCCGCTCAAAAAATTTCCCCGATGATCAAGATTACAATTTACTAATTAATTTCATTGGTCTTATAGCTGTAAGAAATCTCCAGTTCCGAGAATCTTTCAATAGATCTCGGGAAGTACTCCTTAACCAAATTGGCGATCTTTTGGTTTCGGACAAGAAAATTTGGGAATCCCATTTGAGGAGAGCTCAAGAGTCGGGATATGTATCAGAAACGAATGTGTCGTTTGAAGATATGAAAGAATTTTTTGAAGAACGCAGGTACAAAATACAATTTCCTCCTGGAGAAAATTCAGAGATAGAATTTTCTGTCCTTGAGCACCTATTACCCATATTGGGGCAACGTTTCTGGTCGCTACTTCTGGCTCCAGATCCTGGTCCAGATTTTATTTGCTCTGACCACCCGGTTGCGCTGACTTTCAAAGATGCGAAAAGAGAGGGGCCAATAGGATATGGATTGAAGAACACGGAAATTTTCTTTCCGATTAGTCCCAAAATAGGTTTTTATGGAGTTTATGAGGACCCCTTGCGCGAAATTGTTAATCTAAAGTCTTCCCAGGTTGCAAAGATGAATAGAAAGGTTGCGGAAAGTGCGGAAAGGCAAGTGTTTTCTCTGAAAGACACCTTCTTAATCTGGTGGGAGGGAGATACAAGAGAAGTGAAATGTAGCGCTAAAATTGATTCGCCGCCGTAATATCAGACGACGAACTAGAATGATTCTTTTATTCAAAGGACGGAAATTCACCCTGAAAGCTTTCTCAGCACCGCTTCCGCGGGCGTTTCCAGTTTCTTTTTTCGATTGCACTCCTGACACGACGGGACGGTGTTTCCTTTGGTCGATTTCCCGCCGCGGGCCAGCGGCACCACGTGGTCCATGGACAGTTGGTCCGGCTGAAACAGGTTGCCGCAGTAATGGCAGTGCCCTTTGTGCAGTTGCTGTTTCCACCAGGGCGTTCGTTTGAGCGCGCGGGCCTTGTCCCGCTCTTTGCGAATCCGTTTGGCGGTTTCGGGGTCAGGGTCGATTTCGAAGTAGGGTTCGGGGGGCATGCGTCCTACTTCTCCTGTGCAACCCCCAGTTGTTTGCGAATGAGATCGCAGAGACTCTCTTTGATTTCAGAATGACGGGGAACAGGTGCCTGTTTGCCGTTTTGTGGATTTGAATAAATGTCGTGTTTCTTTCCGTGTCGCTTCAAGTAACAGCCTGACTCTACCAATTCCCGGATGAAACCCCCCCGCTTCACGCCACATGCACCGTAATTTCCTTCCTCTGTATGCCTGGGCGTTCCAAGGAGGGTTCCGTCTCTACCATCAAGTGATAGGCATCTCTAATGTTTGTTTCTAACTCGTCCAAGGTTTCCCCTTGACTGAATACGCCGGGAACTTCTTTGAGTTTTCCGACGTACCATTCGTCATCCATCCAGTATTCAAGTGTAAAGTGTCTTTCCATCTGCGCGTCCTCTGTTTAACCCTGGGGGCAGGGATGGGGTCGATGATATGAGTGTAAAGAAGTTTTCTGAATTTTGCACGTGTGTGCCCGGGCAGGAGGCGTAGGTCGGATTAGCGAAGCGTAATCCGACATTGAATCTTCACCCTAGTCCAAGGCCAGCGTGAGACATTTGGCGGAGCCGCCGGATTTGAGGAATTGGTCCAGGTCGAGGGGGTGGGGCGTGTAGCCGCGGTCTTTGAGCATGGCCGTGGTTTCAGGACATCCCGAAGGCAACACCACGTGACGCCCGACGCAGACGGCGTTGCACGCAAAGCGCGCGGCTTCGGCGTGGGGCGCCACGATGCGTTGCCGCGCATCCACGCGGTCGGCGATCGCGGCTTGGGCATAGGTGTCGAACGCGGCCGGATAGTACAGCAGTTCGCCGTTGCTGAGCGGGCAGAAGCAGGTGTCCAGGTGATAGAACCGGCTCGCGACGAGTTCCAGGGGCAAAATTTCTTTGCCGTAGACGTCGCTTAACACGCGATGGGCTTTGATGTCGCTGCGTTGCCGATACCCTCCGAACCAGATATCTGAAAAGCCCAGCAGGTCTCCCGCTCCTTCAAAATAATAATCCTTGTCCAGGAGGATCACGCGGTATCCGTGTTCGCTGAACCACCGCGCGAAGTGTTTCTCTTCCCCGCGTCGTTCCGGATGCCGGAACCGGCTGATGACGGCCGTGCCGTCGTGCAGCACCCCGGCATTGGCGGTGAACACCAGGTCGGGGAGGCCTGCAACCGGCGTCATCCGTTCGAGTTTGGCGCCGGCGTCTTCTTCCAGCACGCGGGTAAGGGCTTGCCATTGGGCCTGGCTCGCGTCCTTGTCAACGGCATTGGAGAGACGTATCCACGGGTTGATTTCGTACTGAATCCCGAAATGATCCGGCGGGCAAACCAGGAAGCGTGGCACGATGCTACCTCTCCCAACCGAGGGCTTGCGCCAGTTGTCGAAGGAAGGAAGCCGCATCCATCACGAGGCCGATGGATTGGAAGCTGCCGCGGTCGCTGAGTTTGGTCGGAACGGCCGGGTTGATATCCACGCACACGGTGGGCACTTTCGCCGGCAGGCAGTTGCCGGTGGCGATGGCGTGCAGCGTCGTCGCCACCAGTACCGCGAGCCCGACTCCCGGGAGGGCGGCGCGCATGGCCGTTTGGGCGTGTCTGGTGTCCGTGATGACGTCGGGCAGTGGGCCGTCATCGCGGATGCTTCCCGCCAACACCATGTCGACGTGTTTGTGGACGCACGAGGCGATAACTCCGTCCCGGATCAGCCCGGATTCCACCGCGTGCGTGAGGCTGCCGGCGTTCCGGACGCGGTTGATGGTGCGAAGGTGATGTTCATGGCCATGGGGCACGGCGCACCCGGCGCGCAGGCCGTATCCCAGGGACGTGCCGAACAGGCTGGCTTCCATGTCATGCGCAGCCAGGGCGTTTCCGCAAAACAGGACGTGAATGAAGCCGGAATCGATTAACCACGACAGGGCTTCCCGTCCTCCCGCATGGATGATGGCCGGACCGCCGACGAACAGCACTTTGGTGCCGGGGCCGCAGGCGGCCTCGCCTGACGTGTGGGCCTTCTGCCAGTTGTCGCGAATCAGCCACATGCGCCTGGCCACGTCGGTGATCATCGCATGATGCGGCCGTTCCGACGACACATCGGCTGCCATGAAGGCGAACGCGTCCCGCTCTTTGGGCCGTTCCAGCGGGAAGACCCGAACGCCGGTTCGGCCCGTGACGATCAGGTCACCGGCTTTCACTTCGGCCATGGGGACGGTACGTGCAGCCGGAGGATCCGGGGTCACGCGAATGGCGACGTCCATTTCGATCGCTTCCACGTCGAGCCATTGGTGGTTGAGGCGGATTTGCGTCCGGAGGTGTGAGGTCGCATAAAACGCATCCGGCAATACGCCGTCTTTCGGCGCGGGCTCCAGGGTGCAATCGGCGGCGTGTTCGACCACGGCCCCATGCGGTTGAATGGCGTGCAGGATGGCCGCAAGCCGTTGCGGGGAGTCGGCCTGCACGGCGATCGTAGCCGAGGATGCGTCCTCTCGCGTGGCTCCGACTTGCATTTTGTTGATGGTGAAGGCTCCGCTTCTCTGGAGAATCGCGTCGAGCACCTTCGCCAGGATGAGCGAGTCGATGATATGGCCTTCGAGGGTCACGGTTTCAGTCGCCATAAGTGTATTGTACACCCAATGATGTAGGGACAACCTCCTGTGGTTGTCCGTCGTTGATGGCACGCGGTACCTGTGGGACGGCACCCTTCGGCTTCGCTTCCTTCGGCTCCGCTCAGGACAGGCAGGGCAGGCTCCGGCCGTCCCCTACGGGCAGGGCAGGGAAAAGGAAATTCCTCTGGTGACGGTTCAGGGTGGGTGGTATACTGACAGCATGTACCGGCCGGGATCACGTAAACGGACACTCGGGTTCACGGGCCTGGCGGTGGCTCTTTTCATGGGTGGGGCGAGTTGGGCCGCGATCGGCAACGGCGTGTTCGAGGGATTCGTCCATCATATCGCCCGGCAGATTAACAAGGACAAAGTCGATTTTGCGGTCGCGGAGTCCTGTACCACGTGGTTTTATGAACAATTGCGAAAGTCTCCGGGGGTTCGCTCTGACGTGAAACGCCTTTCTTTTTCCGTTGCGGAAGAAGACCCGGAGTCCAACGCCTGTGCCAGTCGGTACCCCGGAATCAATGAAGCGCGTCAGGCCTTTGCGCACACCCAATCCACCCTCTCGTTGAGCCTGACGTTTTATCAATTGGCCCTGGTGGCCGATCGGGATGATGATGAGCGTTATGATGCGAGCGAGCTACGGGATATGTCGGCATCCCTGAACGTGGCGCTGTTGCAGGGCGATCATCCCTTTCAGCTCCTTGCGAAGTTGACGGGAAAATTCGACGACGTTCGTGAGACGGTCGAGTTCACGATCCTGACCGACAGCATGCAGGCGTTGTACAGCAAAGGGTACCGGTTCACCAATGCGGATCAGGACGCGATGGGCCGCGTGACGGGTGCCTCCTGATTCCTTAAGACATTCGTTCGACCGCTTCTCTGGACCGACTCCGCACGGTCTGGTCCCAGTCTTCCTTCATCGTATATTCCAATTTGGTTTTGGCTTCCGTGGCGCGCATGCGTCCCAGGGCCAGCGCCGCAGAACTCCGAACGTACGCGTGATCGTCTTCCAACGCTTTCATTAACAGCGGAATGCTTTCTCGATGTTGCACGACTCCCAGGTAACTGGCGGCCATGCCCCGGAAGCGGTGCTGTTTGTCACCAAGGGATCGTTTGAAGGTATACAGGAACACCTCTGCCATGTCCGGGGCGACACTCTCCAGTCCTTCCAATCGATACTCATTGAGTTCAATGAGTTGGCCGGCGAGGTCAAACCGTTTTCGCGGCGCCTTTTCGCCGGAAAATTTTTGGAGGAGCCTGGCTCGCCGTTTATTCTTGTTTTTCGCACGCTTGACCTTTCGCACGTTCACCCACGTGACGAGCGCGAGCGCGACGGCCAGAAACAGGACGGGGACGACTTCATCGACGACAAAGTCCTGCGTGTCGAAGTCCAAATGGTTCCAAATCCAGATCCCGCCGACGAGCAGGATGACCAGGGCCAAGGCCATGGTGACGTTGGCTTGTCCCCGTTGGTTGTCGAGATGAGATGAAGGTGCGTCGGTGGCCATGACGCCAATTGAACGTTTCAGTACGCTGCTAGTGAACGTGTGGGTGGTTTTCTCTGTTTTCAAGAGCAGTCAGCAGCCGGCGAAATCGCCGGCCGTCTGTCGCCTCTTGACGGGTCTCGTACACGGCGATGAGGTTGCGAAACATGCGAGCGAGTATGTGGGCATGGGAGCAGGGTTCGAGATAGCGACGGTCGAACTCGACACCATAGTCCCGCAACAGTCGGGCACAATCCTTTTCAGTGAGCAGCGCCCCTTGGTGAAAACAATCAATGAACACGGGTTCCGTCCGCAACCCGACGAGAAAATGGCCCGGCAGGCCGACCCCGGCCACCGGCACGCGGAGCCGTTGCCCCAGGAGTACATACAGAACCGACAAGCTGATCGGGATCCCGACGCGGTTGTCCATGACGCGGTGCAGAAAACTGTTGTTGGGGTCGTAATACTGTTGGGTGTTCCCCCGAAACTGCAGGGTGTGAAACAGGTACTCGTTCATGGTGCGCACGACTTGACGAGGAGTGCCTGACGAAAGTGGTTTGAGTTCGGCGGCCATGTCGTCCAGTCGTTGCCGATAGGGAGCCGTCTCCACTTGAGGGTCTCCCGCCCTGGCTATCAGGAATGCCCCGGTTTCCAGGTCAAGCTCCCGTTCCGAAGTCTTCAGAAGCTCGTCCCAGTGCCGTTCGACGTCCGCTTGGGCAATGTCCCCGATGACGGCGTGGATGCGTG
This sequence comes from Nitrospirales bacterium, assembly GCA_020027535.1. GTDB lineage: Bacteria > Nitrospirota > Nitrospiria > Nitrospirales > UBA8639 > Bin75. Next base: position 2,962 of record JAHRAK010000126.1, on the reverse strand, counting down.
TGGCCAGGGAAGGATCGTCACAGTCCCTGAGGGCTTGGCTGAGAACGGGCATGGCCTCGCGGCCCACGTCGACGAGGTGTTGGTGAATTTGCCGGGCGACGCGGAGGTCGTGGTCGGAGAGCAGGTGGAGCAGCGCTTCGATGTTCGTCGCCGGTCGTTCAGCGGAGGATGAAGGTGCGTTCTTCATCACGGAGGTCATGCAACCCTACCCGATTGCCCGACGGAAGGCCTTGGCCCCGCCGTACAGGCACACGGCATCGAAGATTGCCAGGATCACAAAAGCCAGGGCCACTTGGGGGATGGCCGCGTCCCATCCCGTGATAATGAGCGGGCGGACGGCATCGATGACCCAGGTCATCGGATTCACCAGGGCCACCACCTGCATCCATCCCGGCATGGCTGAAAGGGGGACGAGCGCCGAGCTGAGAAAAATCATGGGCAGGGAAAGAAAGCCCAGCAAGGAAAAGAAATCGCCGTGGCTTTTGACGGAAAACGCAATGCCCATCGAGATGGCGGTCAGCCCCACGCCGAACAACATCCCGATCGCCAGGATCAGGGCGATGCCCGGCAGCCCCGTTTCGAGGCGCACGCCGAAGACGAACGCGATGCTCAGAATGACCAGAATCTGCATGCCGGTAATGGCCATCACGAAGAGGTAGCGACTGAGGATCACGGAGGACCGGTGAATGGGCGTGGACATCATGCGTTCCAGGAACCCGTTCTCTTTGTCGAACAGCAGGTCGACGCCGCCGGCCAGCCCGTTGTTGAGGACCGTCATGACGACCACTCCGCCCGCCAGGAAACTCATATAGTTCGGGGCGTCGAGGATTTGGATGTTGGCCGCGCGTTGAAAGAGGCTGCCGAAGAAGATCAGCCAGAACAGCATGGGTTGGACCAGGGTAAACAGCATGCTGAATTTTTCCCGGCTGAGCCGGCGAACCCACCGCATCGTCAAGGCGAGCACTTCCTGTTTGTAGTGTTGGATGGTCATAGTCTGAGAGCCCGGGCTATTCCTCCGCCGCGTCCGGAGTGCCTCCCCGTAACCCATGCCCGGTATGGGTGACAAACACGTCATCGAGTCGGGGCCGATGATACTCAACCCCATCAAGGCTGCAATCAAGGCGTTGTGCGACCTCGATCACGGCGGGGAGGGATTTCTCGGGAGATTCCACGAGAATATCCAGCCCGGTCGGCTTGATGCGCACGTCACGGACAAGGGGCAAGGCCATGACTCCTTCACGCAGGCGAGGGAGTTTTTCCGCTTCGTGTTCCTTGATTGTCAACGAGAGGCTGTCGCCCCCCAATCCGGTCTTCAATTCCAGTGGCGAGCCGATAACCCGAATCGTTCCGCCGTCGATAATCGCGAGCCGATCGCACAGTTGGTCGGCTTCTTCCAGGTAATTGGTCGTCATGACGATGGTGATGCCCTTCTCACGAAGTTGCCGGATATAGTCCCATATCCGGAGACGGCTTTGGACGTCCAACCCCAGGGTCGGTTCGTCCAAAAACACGATTTTGGGATGGGGCAGCAACCCGCATGCAATATCCAGTTTGCGCTTCATCCCCCCGGAATAGGTCTTCGCCACGCGGTCCGCGTGCTCTTCGAGATTGACGAGCTTCAACAGTTCGTCGATCCGTGCTTTCGTTTCCGTCCGGGAAAGATGGTAGAGGCCCCCCAACAACTCGAGGTGTTCGCGACCGGTCAGAAACCGATCAACGGCGCGTTCTTGCGGCACGTAGCCGATCAGGCTCCTGACGGTATCCGCCTCCGTGACGACGTCATGTCCCAGCACCGTTGCCGTTCCGGCGGAAGGGGGCAGCACGGTGATCAGAATCCGCAAGGTCGTGCTTTTCCCGGCGCCGTTGGGGCCCAGGAGCCCGAAGATTTCACCGGCATGCACCGTGAACGAGACATCCTCGATGGCCGTCACCGAGCCAAAGGCTTTCCCTAACCGTGCGACGTCGATCACGATGGCGGGATTCATCATCCCCACCCTGACAGTTGTGTTTCACCGTCGAGTTTAAACTTCAAGAGATCGATCAAGCGGCGGGTTTGTTGGTGCAGGTTTTCGGCTTCGAGCAGGAATTGTTTTTCCAACGGTGTCAAGTCCAGGCACGAGGACAGACCGTTCACAAGCACGGGGCCCGTCATGGCGTCATTGGTCACAAGCTGGCAGAGTTCATCGGCCTTTCGTGATTGCAGGTAGCGTCTCGCCAACTCCGTCACGGTTGAACGCACGGAGTCTTCGGCAATCGTTTGAAACGGTTCACTCGGTCTCAACGTGATTTTGGCCTTGCGATACCGGGCATCAAACAATTCTTCTTCGATCGTATACCGATACAAGCCTTGCAGGATCAGGTTCGACCGCCCATCCTGTAGCGGCTCGATATGTGTCATTCGTCCCACGCACCCCAGAGAAAAGACGGGCGGATTGCCATAATACCGGCTCTCCCATCCTTGCTTGAACAACGCCATGCCGATACAGGCGCCTTCCCGGCTGGCATCGGCGACCATGTCCCGGTATCGAGGCTCGAAAATATGAAGAGGCAGATAGGTGTCAGGAAACAGCACCACGTTGGGAAGCGGAAAGATCGGGATAATCTCCGGGACGGGCAAGGTCTTCGAATGGGGAGTGTCATTTAATGCAGGCATGCGGTACGATAGCCGACGCTCAAAAGCCCTGTCAACGTGGTGATTCCGGGAGGGTTGGCCTGTCAATATTTTCTGGATGTGTCCGGGTCCGTCACGCGTGAATTGTCCGCGAATGAGTCAATATTCCCAAACGGGCACGACATGGAGGAGGGTGAAACAACATGCCGAGACGGCGTTATGGGGTGATCGGTCTTGGTTATGCGCTGATAATTTTTCTCCCTTTCCTTCTGGGAGAGGGTCGGGGTGAGGAGGTTCTTCCCTCTCCGTCCGGAGGTTCCACGGGTGCTGTCCCAGCCTCCGTCTCATCGG
>JAHRAK010000117.1 GCA_020027535.1 Nitrospirales bacterium | reverse complement strand
ACTCAGGATGCCTCAGTTCCCCGCCTTGGTAAGACAACCCCCTCAATCCCCCTTATCAGGGGGACTGCAGAGCCCTTTCTACCCCCCTGATAAGGGGGGCCAGGGGGGTTCAGCTCTGACGCCACCCACCCGCCGCACGACTGCTTCACCAGCGACGACGCCACGAGAAGAAGAGGCTCAGGGCGGCAGCAGAAACAAGCTGGCCCTTCTGTCCTGGTTCCTTGCTTGTGGTTGTTCCTCCATTCTGTCAACGAATGACTGAACACATACAAAGATGGCAGAGGATTGGAGCGAGCAAAGCGGCGCAAGGAGGTTGCAATCCATCGAAGGCATCGGGTAGGGTATTTGCCATGTGTCTCAAGACGTCTTCCCTTCCGAGACTCCTTCTTTTCGTTTCGATCCTTCAGTTTTCAGGCTGCTCATATCTCCCGGACGTGAGTATGCCGGACCTGGACTTCCCGGACATCAGCTTGCCCCGCTTCGGATTTGGAGAAGAAGAAAAACCCAAGGAACCGGCCATTCCCATCTCGGTGGCGTATGCTTTTGATCCCAGCGTCACGGAAGCCACACTCGAAATTCAGGCATGCGACCTTCCGTATACCCTGAAAACGGGAGAGAGTATTGTCCAAAACTTTCTCACCCTGGGACAGGAAACCTTTCAATCCGTCATGGCTTATGCAGGAACCGGAGAAGCCGTCCAAGCCACCAGGCCGAGCGATTTGATCATCCAGATCAGCATGGTCAACCAAGTGTTTCAGGAAATCGATCGTATGGCGGACGAAGATAATTATCTCGCCCACCTCAACTTCAAGCTGCAAGCGGTATTTATCGATAGAAACGGTGCCGAATTGGGGCAAATCCCTCTGAATTACGGCGGCCAGGTCAGGGTCTGGGCGCCGACCATCACCGGCCAATCCGTCACCTGCACAACCGGACAGTACGATGCCAAAATCAACGGAGCGGCGGCGGAACTGGCGGAGCAACTCGTGGGAGTGGTGCCGCAACTGCTCAAGGACGGCGGCACGCAACCCCTGGCGGCGCAACAGGGTCGCCAGCCGGCATTCACACCGGCAACGCCTCAATATGCGCCGTCATCCACGCCCCGTGCCGCACCTCAAGTCGCACCCCGGTTCTCGGCTCAGGCTCCCGCCGCACCGGGAAACCGGCCGTTCTTTACGTTTCGCACGATGCTGAAGGACGGCAACGATAATCTGATTCTCGAAGGCGGTGAAGCCATTGTGTTGATCATCGAAGCCACCAATTTGGGGAGCACCGTCATAACCACGGCCCAGGCCGACGTGGTGGGCAACACGACCCTGGTCAAGGCCTTTTCACAAATGACACCGCTGCCCATCTCCATGGGCACGTTCCAGCCGGGAGAAACCAGGACCACGGAGATTCGAGGCCGTATGCCGATCGACGTGCCCGGACAAAAGGCGGAACTGGTGGTCTCGTTGCAACTCAAAGATGGCACCCACATCGGGGCTCACCGCATTGTGGCGCCACTCCAGCCGGGGACACCGGCACTGCGTTCCCAAGCCCGCCCGTCCAGGCCGCAATCCGCCACCCAAAAGGCGAAGCCGCCAGCCACGAGCACGAAGAAAATGGCTTTTGCCACGGCTGCGCACGTGCCCATGCTCGTCGGGATGGATACGTATCAGGAGCCCTGGCCACAGGCCTATCGGACGCCCGAAGATCTCCTGATGTCATTGCGGGATACCCTCCAAACAACCGGTTTCTTCACCAACCGGAACATCCGCGTACTCCAGGGAAGCCGGGCCGCAAAATCAGATATTGCAAAAACGCTGCTCACGTGGGTTCGGCAACGAATCGGCAAGGAATCCGTGCTGGTCGTGTATTTTTCCGGTCAGGCCGTCAAGGATGGGACCAACGGCGAGGTCTATTTGGTACCCTATGAAGGGTCGCCCGAGGCGTCAACCAAACAGTTGATCTCCCTTCGAACGCTACAGCGTCTCTTGGGGAAACTCGACAACCGGTTGACCCTGCTGATCCTCGACGCTCCTATTGCGTCGCAGGGCGGGCAGAACGCATCGACCGATGGATCCTCGGTGCGCTGGACCAGCGGCCTGTCGCAGCAGGATGAAACCCCCGTCATCCAACTTCGCAAACGTCCCGGGAGCGAAAACAGGGAACCGGCCGGTATCCTGGCCGGGCTGTTGGGCAGCGCGGACGCGAACCGGAACGGAACCATCACCGTCGGTGAATTTCTCGAAAACGCCTCTGAATCGAGCGAGGTCACCCTTCTGCTTCCAGACTCCTCCCCGCTCCTGAGCCTTCCGCTCGCACGGTAATCTTTCTCAACGGCAAAACAGATTCTTCACTTCATTCAGAATGACACATTATTGGATCTTCGCTAAAAACTGCGGGGACGACAGGAAAAGATTCTGCGGGGGGAAGGAGGGAAATTGTCAACAAAAGCCCAGAAGCATGTCTAAGCCTGAAGCACCGCCTTCAGTTCGGAAATCCGAAGGAGCAACATGAGTGGTTCGCGATCCGAGAATGGCAAGAAACCGAACTGCTCGTAGAACGTCTTGACCTCTTCGTTGAACGCTTGGACAACGATAGCGCGCGCACCAACCACATCAGCCGCCGCCAACGCTCTCTTCCCTGCGTCAATCAACAGGTCGGATCCCAAGCCACGTCCCTGATAGTTCACGTCCACCGCCTGTTGTCCCAACAGGATCACCGGCATCGGTTCGGGCATGTTCCTGCCAACGCGCGACGAGATGCGTCGCCTTTCCACGGAACTGGCGGCAAGGCTGTAGAATGCGAGCACCCGGTCGCCATCACAGACGACGTATGTCCGTGCGCCACCCTTGGCTTCGTTCAGCCTGGCCTTACGTTGTAGCCACGTATTGAGGCTGCCGATTCCGGAGTCGAACTGCGAGACGTCATGACGCGGGCCGAGCGGCTCAGGAGCATGAGGCTTGCCCCGGGCTTGACCCGGGGTTATCGTTCCCACAGCGGCCGGCGGGCAAACCGTTCTTTCAAGCGGTCGTTCGGTTGTACCGGTGCATTGAGCGCGGCAACAAAGGCCTCGTAAGCCTCGTCATCAAGCGCAATGACAGAGCGCTCATTCAACGTCTCGATCGCCGCCGCTTCACTCGACCGGAGCACGAACTCGGTGCGCGTGACGCCTCGAATCGCAGCCGCCCGATCAATGAATGCCAGACGTTCGTCTGTTATTCGGAAGTTCACTTGACCCATGTCACCTCCTCCTTCTTACGCTCAGATGCATGGATTTGGAAATTTTTTCAGTATACCGTTTGTATAGACATTCTTATGTATCATCCTGTTTGTGGATTGTCAATGAGATAGCACAGCTCGGGGGCAGGGTTCGCGCAGCTACAAATACAAAAACCCTGGATCCCCGATCAAGCCGGGGATGACAGGAGAAGACACTGGATTCCCGTTTAGAGTTGTCGGGAAATGTTCAGTGATTCCCTTCGACAGGCTCAGGACAGGCGTTGACAGAATGAGGATCTGCCCACAAGAAGGGAGGGCGGACACGCAGGTCCGCCCCTACTGAACCCCCCTGGCCCCCCTTGTCAGGGGGGGAGAGGAGATCTGCCGTCCCCCTGAGAAGGGGGATTGAGCCTGTCCTGAGCCTGTCGAAGGGGGGGTTGTCTGACAAAGGAGGGAAGGGAAAGGCCAAAATTGTCAACGCCTGTCCTGAGCGCAGTCGAAGGGAATGACTGAACACATATAGGAATGACAGGAGGGAGAAAAGCAGACTTGCAAAGGGGGGAACAGGGGCACAAAAAAATCCCCGCTGAGGGGTGGGCCTCAGCGGGGATCAGGATTGCCCCTCACCCCGGCCCTCTTCCGCGAGGGGAGAGGGTGTGGGAGGAGTATGTATACGGGTTGCTTCCTCTTAGAAGTTCACCCAGAGTTGGGTATAGCCCCAGGTTTGTTCGGAGGCATTCCCACCACGCAAGTTATCGATAAACTCACCCGGGAGGAAAACTCCGCCGCCGATTTGCCAGGCCACGTGATTCCCGGGGGTAAAGAAATGGGTATAAACCACGTCGACTTCTTCCCCAACTTCGGTCGAGTTGTTGTCAGGAGCTAAGAATTGAGCTTGACCGGCATGATACACGCCGTCGGCTGACTCCTGGCGAGAAAACAGGTGCCCGGTCACTTCGAAGTGGCTGTCCGCGTTGGGCCGCATTTGAAGACCGAACGCCAGATGGTTCATGTTCTTCCAGGACATGCGGTCCATGTACCCGAAGTGAATGTGGTTGGTGGGATACAATTGATCGAAGCTGCGCCATTTGCCGTCGCCCTTATTACCGGAGGCCGTGTTGAACTCGGCGCTCAGGCGGGGCTGCATCGGCACCGGCAGGGTCACGCCACCGTCGATATGGAAAGCCCAAGCCTCGATATCCATGTCCATCTCACCGATTTCCCCGAATTGGTAGTAGCCTTCCATCGTAGCGTCCACCCGGGCGCTTCCCGCAGCGAACTTCTTGACTGCCCGGCCACCGATAGTATGCCTGGATTGATCCATAGGACGAGGGGCGTTCATTCCACCACCCGTTCCGCCGTCATGCCAGATGTAGGTGGGTTCGAGCACCACGCCCGCGATTTTCATGGGCGCCCGCACAAAGACCACGTTGCCATCGTCCGTTGCGTCTGTGGCTGGGTTCCTCGCCGCGGAATTAGTGATGCAGTTACCGGTAGCCGGGCCCCTACAGTTTCTCTCGGCCGTGCGCAACCAGCCGGCTTGCAGGGTCGTGCTCTTGCTGAGCTTGTAGTTCGCGGTCAACCCGTCGTGGGACCATCCCACGTTGTTCCAGTCGAAATGCCCGAACATGCGATGGTTGCCCCAGACCACCAGTTGCCGCCCAGCCTTGATGGTCAGGTT
>JAHRAK010000079.1 GCA_020027535.1 Nitrospirales bacterium | reverse complement strand
TCTCCGAAAGAAAGGGTCGTCAAAGAACGGAGAATAAGGAAACGGAGAACTTGGTGGGGCGGTCGTCTTCACGATGGAAATATTGACCACCGCGGGCGTGACCTTTTTCGCAATCGCGATGAGATGCTGGTTGAAACTGAGCAGGTCTTCGCTCGTGACGGGAAGAGCAAAACCGGCCGGTTGAACCAGGGGCGGTTGAACGACATGCTCTTCCGAAGCCTGGGTGACCGTAGACGGCTGGAAGAACGTCGCACTCACGCCTAACGCCAAACACACACAGACAAAATTCCCGATCGCCAGGACGACAGGGTTTTTCAAGACAGTACTCAAGGACCGTTGAACTCGCATCGTACCTTCCTTAGCTTTATCCGGAAATCATCACAAAAACCGATGACGAGATTATACCATGCCGGCAACGCGCACAAATGTCCCTCACCCCCGACCCTCTCCCACAGTGGGGAGAGGGAGCTATACCCTCTCTTACCCGATTCGTTCCCACGTGGCATCGGGAAGATAGCGATGAAACTCGAAGGTGTAGGGGTCAAGGGCCACCAGGTTGAGCCATTGGTTATGGAAGAGTTGCTGCAGGATCGCATGCTTCTGAATGATGGCCGAGATTCGGCTCGGCGGCGCTTCAATCATGCCCAGAAGCCGCATGGGTTCGTGATAATGGACGTCGCCGTCGTTCACCGTCTGCAAGGGGAACCCGATCTGCAAATCACTTCCGCTGCCCAGCATCACGCCCACGCCGGACACGACGTTGTGGATCACCTTGCTCCCGCTCCCATAGTGCCACGGATCAACGGATGAGAAGTAATACCCGGTGTTGATCCACTCTCCGACGATCAGGGGAGCCGTCATGATTTTTTCCAGATTCGCCCCCTCCGGGTCGGCGAGCGGGTCATAGGAATGCAGGAAGACGCGACCGCCCAAATCCAGGCCCTTGGTCAGCGTGCGCCGCCCGATCAAAAACGCCGCATTGCCGGACAAGCCCCACTCCGGCCGGGGATTCGCCCAATCACGGCTGCGTTCCTCCACGTGCGTAAACGCTCGTTTCGGAGACAGCTCCGCCGGCGCGCTCGGGATGCGTTGACAGCGTTCCAGCGCCTGGCTCATACCCGCCCGCTCCAAATCCCGGATCAACGCCTCCAGATCCTCCTCATGGGTCTCAGGCAAATCGTCCAGGTCATAAAACGTGATCCGGTCCGTGGTGGTATTGTGCTTGGCCGGCAGAAACCAAGTATCCTCGGGCACGGGCAATCCATTGGCGCGCAGGATGTACCGGACGTCCGGATCGTTGGCCATGGCGGCAAAGACCCGGGCGTTGGCGTCCCCGTGGTTCCCCCCGCAAGCTCCGCAATCCAAGGCCGCGTAATACGGATTGTTGTCAGTCTGGCTCCCATGCCCGCAGAGCACCACCAGCCGGCTGAAGTTCCGGGTCAACCCCATTACCCGGAGTCCGGTCTCGATGAACGTGGCCCGTTCCGCAAGCGTGAACCCTTGCGCGAGCCAGGCGGGAATCCCTTCGGGCTTCGTCTCGGCCCATTCGGGATTGTCGGGATCCACCGGGGCGGCCACGGCCACCCGCGTCGGCACCGTACGGGCAGACCACGCTTGCAGTTTCGAGTGGACCACATGGAAGGCTTTGGGGATCAGCGTCTTGCCCAGCAACCCCAGACTGAAGAAAAACCCCAGCACGTCGATCAGCATCATCGACCCGACGGGGTGATGTTTCAGGTCGTGAAAGACGTGCTGCCCCAGTTGATGCCAGCGCGTCCCCGTCGCATACTCCTGCAAGGCCCGCTCTTCGCCGAGTCGCGGAATTTCCGTCACCGCGTGCTTGGGCGACAGCAACACCGGGCACAAGGCAGCCCGCTCCTCGCTATCAAAAACCTGATGACTGAGGGGAATGGCGAAAAACCCGGCGAACCCGAACGTTTCATACGGACCTTGCGCTTCGATGTGCCGCCGGAACGATTCCGAGCGCACGTCGATACACAACACCAGTTGCGCGTGGGGGCGAGTGTCGAGCGGCGGCACGGTCCCCCGATGCGCCGACAATTTTTGGATGATCCCGGTCCGGAAGGAGTCTTCATAGGCTTCAAGCCACACCGGCCCGTGTTGGTCCGGAGGAAAGGCATCCAGCCATCCCAACACTGTCCGCGCATCCTCCGAAGACAGATCGGACATCTCGGTCAGCGACAACTCCAACGCCTGCGCCAGGTGAAACAGCCGCCAGGCATCGCGGCAGACAGCCCGCGTCCCGGCGTCAACCGCATGCGCGCCTCTATCCATCCGTGTCCCGTATTCATCCGGACGCTCCCGCCAATAGGCGACCAGCGCCGGAACCGTGCCGTCGATCCCCCACTCCCGCCGGCAGGCCACCTGCGTCAATTCGGCTTCATAAAACAACCGCACCGCCAGATACCGGACCGCATCGACGGGATGTTTGCGTTGCGCGTGATAGGCGGGATTGGTCTCCAGCCAGCGAACGAACCGGGTCCACCCCGGCAACTGGGACAACTGGCGGGCGAGGTAATCGGTCCACTGCTCCTCGGGCACACCCAGGCGGCGCAGGCTCCACACGATCGCATCCTCAGGCTCGGCCGGAAGATCGTTGACTCTTTGTTCGAACCCGCGAATGCCCAAGAAGCGGCCGGACTGGTCGTATTGCGCCAGCTCCCGCCAGGCCGCATAGAATCCCCCGTGCCTGCCCGGCATTTCCCATCCGGCCAACCCTTCATCCGCGAACGCCGACAACCACTTGATGAGCTGGGTATTGATCTCTTCAACGAGCGTCGTGCCGGCGAGGACGTCCACCCAATTAGCGGTGGTCCGCTGGGCCGGCAAGTCCACCTCGATGGAGGCAAGAAATTCCTCTGACACGGCGGGGTGGGCAGACCCGCCCTGGTCGCCGGACAGCGCGTCGGACAATCCCAGGACCGACAAGGTGACCTGCCACAGGTTGGTCAGATACGCCGCCTCGGGATTATCCCGGCACTGCTCGCACTCCCGGAGCGTGCGGTCGATGATGCGTTGTCTCGATTCCTCCGGAAGGTCCTGCCGGAACCGCTTCGTGGCCGCCTGATGATCCAGTTCCCAGGCTAACAGGCCGGGCTCCAACGCCTCACAGCCGAACACCACGTGCAACAACCACACGTCGCCGGCCGTCATCCGGCGACTCCCGACCGTGATCGCCTCGTCGTGTTCCGGCCGTGGACCCACGCGCGCCATCGCCCGTTGAAGACCGGGGCCGGTGATCCGTCCCGCTCGATAGAAGGCGCGATACTCTGCATTGGGCAGGTACCCTCGACCGCCGAGCAGAAGTTGACCCTTCCGCACCGCCTGATCGAAGGGAAGATACTCCAACCCGTGCATGGGATTCTGGGCCACCATGATCTGCATGGGCCAAAACGGCGGGATCGGTTCGCTGGCTCGGGCAACCGTCCCCCGGACCCGCTCCCGATCTTCCTGGGAAAGCGCCTGTATCGACGTGGTGCTCATCACGCGGCTTGAACCTGCTTGGAGAGAACAGAAAAAAAGCCAACCAGAGGCTCCGAACCAGTTACTCGAACAGCTTCAGGTTGGCTTGTACTGTAGCTGACCGCTTGTTCGGGAAGCCAGCCACCACACAGCCTTCACTCTCGGTACAGGCTCAATCCCCCTGCCTGCCTTCGGAGGCGCAGGGCCTCGGGTGAGCGGGGGACTCTCCTTGACCGATCCCAAGGAATCGCTTATACCCTTGTTATAGCAGGGACTGCAGACAGGCTCAAGTGGTCAGTCAAAAGATCTTCCCCCCTATGAAAAATGGACCAACCAAAGGCGAATCTGAGACGGCCATCCGCAATGCCGTCATCAAATTCGAACAGGAATTCATGGGGCGTGGGCCCACGGAGGTCAAGGCGTTCATCCTTCGTGACATGGTCCTGGTGCGGCTTAAGGGCGTCCTGACTCCGGCTGAACGTCAACTCGCCAAAAATACCGAAGGCGTGGATATGGTCAAACGCATGAGGCAGAACCTCATCGCACAAGGACGGGAACGACTCTGCAGCCAAATTTCAGCCATCACCGGGACAGAAGTCACGGGCCTGTTCACCGACATCGAAACGCACAGCGGCGAACGAATGATCGTCTTCACTCTCGAAGACGACCTCGACAGTACCTTCCGCTAACCACGCACTCTTCCATCTGTTATCCCCGATTACCGAAGTCGGGTGATGATGGAAGGGAGAAGGAGCAGATCCTTCACTTCGTTCAGGATGACCACTTTGGTGTGTTGCTGGGATGGAAGAGTGAAGGCGGCGGCATGAGATGCCGTGGCTACAACTACAGAAAACGAAGGCAACGACACTGGATTCCTATAAATGACTGGATCCCCGATTAAGAACGTCGGGGACAAGCGTCGAGGATGACAGAAAAGGGGAAAAAAGACCCTGGATTTCTGATCAGGTCAGAAATGACAGGAAAGGAACAGACACAAGCAGGTCAGAAAATTTTGGCTATCAACGCACGAAGCGGGTTGAGCGCTGATCCGGGTTGAGTCTCGCTCTTCGCTTGGGAGGACGACTCGGTTTTGTCTGCTTTTTTCGTTACTTTTTGTTCGCAATGAAGACTTCTGTACAGGATGCTGAATTCACTCATGATGGCCCCTCCAAAGGTTTGAGCAAGAACTATCCTGTATTAAGCAAAGGGTGTGTGCCAGGTTTTACAGGTTGAGGCCTTCCTCGAAACCACCGAAAAAACAACCTGTTAGGAATAGAAGTCGCCTGATTGGCCGACTAGGTGTGGACGACAAGCAAAAACGCACATGCTCGGGTGAGCGAAATCGCACCAAATCCATGACGGATCTTGGGGAAAAGTCGAGAAGAAAGCCGCAACCCGTGGCTTCGTCACAGAGGAACGTGGCGAGACGGCTCTTCTCTACTCTTTGGGCTTGACGTGAGCCGCCACTATGGAGTCGGACATGGGCCGGTGCGCGGCCAACCCCCGAATGAACAGGTCACATTCCTTTTCTTCGAATTCACCGACCCATTCGTAGAGTTTCGACATCACGGTGTGGTCCACGAGCCGCGTTTCGGCCAGGTTCAGGGTGACGGTTTTCTCTTCCTGGAGCAACCGGTTCAGGTGTTTGCGCAAGGGGATCCAGGTGCTGAAGACGGCGGATTCCCGTACCACGATGGTCGCCGATTTCTCGTCTTCCTGCGTAATCTCGGCATTCAGTTTGAAAAACGAGAGGATCGGGGCTCCGTTGACGAGATGAATGGCGACTTTGACCCCAATCCCGATCCCAATGCCCATCAGGAGGTCCGTGGCCAGCACGCCGATGACCGTGGACACGAACACGATAAACTGGTCTTTGCCCAAATGGTACATATGGAGAAACTCGTGGGGGGACGCCAACCGGAACCCGGTAAACACCAGCAAGGCGCCCAGAGCCGCCAGGGGGATCTGGTTGATCAGCGCCGGGATCAGGGCGACGCAGACGAGCAGGAACGTGCCGTGAAACATGTTGGCGAACCGTGTCCTGGCCCCGTTGTCGATGTTGGCTTTGCTGCGCACGATTTCCGAAATCATCGGCAGCCCGCCCACGAAGGCCGAGACGGTATTGCCGACCCCGACGGCCAGCATGTCCCGGTCCAGATCCGTCTTGCGTTTCCACGGGTCGATCTGGTCGATGGCCTTGGCGCTGAGTATCGACTCCAGGCTCCCGATCAGGGCGAACATGATCACGTACCTGATGCCGATCGACGTCGTCAGTCCCGAGAAATCCGGAAACGTGAGCGCGCTGAACATGTTCGCCGGCACGTCCACCAAAAACTTCGCGCCCAACGCGTACGTCTGTCCGTTGAAGGTATAGGTCCCTTCTTCATGGATGTTCAAATACAGGCCCATCGGCACCGCGACGAGCAACACGATCATCGGCGCCGGAACCACTTTGAGTTTGGGGTTTTTGATGAACGGATATCCGAACACGATGAGAAGGCTCACGATCCCGATCAGGCCGATCTTGGGGTTCATGTCCATGACGAACGCGGGAATGTTGGCCAGCAGTTGCAAGGGCGAGCCCTCGGGGCTGAGCCCCATCACCACCGGGAACTGCTTGGCGATGATGATGACCCCGATGGACGCCAACAACCCGTGGATGGCCGTCGTCGGGAAAAACTCCCCCAGGATGCCGGCGCGGAAGACCCCGAACAGGATCTGGATGATACCCGCGGCCACCCCGACGCCGAGCGCCAGCCGGTAGGCCTGAAAGTCGGCAGCGGGGTCCTTCCCGCCGGTAAACCCGAATTCCGTCACGCAGCCGATGGCGATGACGATGAGCCCCGCGGCCGGGCCCTTGATCGTCAGTTCCGAATTACTGAAAAACGTGGCCAGGATGCCGCCGATAATGGCGGTAAAGATGCCGGCGATGGCAGGATAGCCGCAAGCCAGGGCGATGCCGAGGCACAACGGCAGCGCGATCAGAAACACCAGGAACCCTGACAGCAGGTCGGGTTTCCAGTTCTGCCGGAGCCCGGTCAACGTGCCTTGCGGGATGTCTGCTTTTTCGGCGCTCATGCTCGTCTCCCCCATGTGGACCATTCGTGACACAAAAAAACCGGTTGCCATTCAGGGATCACGTTCCTGAATGCTCAACCGGCTTGTACTGTGGCCGACCTCAGACAGCCGACAGCCAGCTACCCTACATGCCTGACACGTCCGTTGAACGAACCTCCCTCCTGCGCGCGGACGGGACTTTCTCAACAGCCGTTCGGATTATTCGGAGTTCCGGATTGCTTCCTCTGCTTTGTCGTTCCTTAAATTGTAGCCCGCACGCGCCCGGGGAGCAATGGGTGTTCTGCGCGGCACCTCGCGGGCGCGCACCTCAAAATCGACTCGAGTTGATCCATAGATGGCACAGGATGCTCACCGCATACCCGAGCGCAATGGCCGGGGTCCATCTGAGGTGACTGAAGAACGTATATTTGCCGCGCGCCTGTCCCATCAACGCCACGCCGGCGGCCGACCCGATCGACAACATGCTTCCTCCGACTCCGGCCGTTAAAGTCACCAATAGCCATTGGCCTTGAGACATGTCGGGATTCATCGTCAATACGGCAAACATCACCGGAATGTTGTCGACGATTGCGGACAAAATCCCGACCATCGTATTCGCAAATGTGGGTCCCCAGTCGATATACATCACCTGAGCCACCAGCGCGAGGTAGCCGAGAAAGCCCAACCCGCCCACACATAGGACGACGCCGTAGAAAAACAGCAGGGTATCCCATTCCGCCCTGGCCACGTGTTGATAGATTTCGAATGGGATCATGTCGCCAAGCGTTTCCTGAGCTTTCTTCTCACTCCATGTTCCCGGTGCCGCGTATCGATGGTGCGTCCTCTGCAGGTAAAACCCGAAAAATTTCAGGTAAGCCAGGCCGGTCATCATGCCCACCATGGGGGGGAGATGGAGGAAATTGTGAAAACTCACGGCCGTACAGATCGTAAAAAAGAACAGGAGCATGATCACGTGGGCGCCTCGCTTCATGTGCACAACTTCGTCCGACGGCGCCGGCGACACCCGGGGCACGGCGAAGTGCATGATCGCGGCCGGCACCACGTAGTTGACCACCGAGGGCACGAACAGGAGAAAAAATGTGAAGAAGCCCACGATTCCTTTTTGCCATACCATCAACGTCGTGATGTCGCCAAAGGGACTGAAGGCCCCGCCCGCGTTGGCCGCCACTACGATATTGATACACGCCAGACTGACGAAGCGGGGACTGTCCTGACCGACCGCCAACACCACGGCGCACATCAGCAAGGCCGTCGTCAGATTGTCCGCCACCGGCGAGATGAAGAACGCCAGGATTCCCGTGAGCCAAAACAGTTGGCGGTAGGTGAATCCTTTGCGCACCAACCACGACCGCAGGCTTTCGAAGACCAGCCGCTCTTCCATGGCGTTGATGTACGTCATGGCGGCAAGCAGGAATAACATCAACTCCGCATATTCGAGAATGTTGTGACGTAGCGCATGCTCAACGGCATGCGGGTCGTCGCCGGGATACGACCACGCCACTATTGCCCAAATGATTCCCGCCGCCAATATGACGGGCTTGGATTTCCTGAGGTGCGTGAATTCCTCGGCCATGACCAGCGCATAGGCCAGGACAAAGATGCCCAACGCGAAATACCCGACGGCTGACTGGCTCAGATCGACGTGAGTGATCGAGTCGTCCGTCCCCCAGCCCACATCGGGAGCGCCGAACAGCAGCGCAACGGCGCTGAGGAGCCCCATGGGTATTGATCGTATCTTCATCATGATCCGTTTGCCGTAGGCAATTGGAAGAAAACGTAGCAAAGACCGGAGGGAATCTTCAATAACCTTAAGAGGAAAAGTGACGCCACCCGGGTGTGCACAGGAACGGACGCGGATTTTTTACACAGATTTAACTATCCAGGGGCACTTCGATGACCAGCCCGCCCATCACGTTATTGAGTTTGAAGTCGCGCTTCGGAGATTCGACGTGCGCATTGTGACAGGACACGCAGGCTCTGCTTACGGCTCTGTCGGGATAGATCGCCTGAAAGTAGCGTTTGTCATTCGACGTCACTTCGCCTTCCATGACCTCACCGAATTCCACGACTTGCTCCAACATCTGCCGTTCGTGATCCGAAGCGGGGGAATTTTGAGGATTCAGCGGCCAGAGGCTGACCAACCGGTAGCGAAACGGCGCGTCACGTAACCGAAGACTGCGAGACGATTCACGCAGAAACTGGGCGGGCAGCGGCAGGGTTTTTTCGTTGATCCAGTCTTCCGATGCGTTCACGATCAGCATCGCTTCCATCCGCTCGACAATGTGCTGCGTATAAAACGTCCGGTCGGCCTCGATCACCCCGTGGAGGTAATCGGCCACGGTTCGTGCGGGAATGCCTTGTACGGGAAGTCGTTCAGTGCTGAGATTCCATCCCGCAACGAGCCCCAGCACAAAGATCACCCCGCACACGGCAACTGTTCGTTTCGTCATGATTTCGATTCGCCTCTCTCGTTTGACCGGCTTTGCCCCGGATGCGACCAAGTCAGGGGATCATCATACCTGAACCGGCCCCGACTCACCAGAGGGCTTTCGCGGACAGTTCATCACCGCGGCACGTCCGCCGTGAAATGATTTCCATCCCCGGTTTGACACCCCCACGAGCCGACCCTAAGATACGAACAGAGTTTCACGATGCGAATTTTTCGACGATTCAACAACCTTCCGATTGAAAAAAAGCTCCTTCTGGTCTCGGTTATTCCTATTCTGACACTCGCCGTCCTCAGCATCGTCACTTTCAACAGCGTGCAGACCTTTTCCCGGGATGAGGACCGGCTCAACCAAGTGTATCACGTTCAAACCACGGCCGCCGACTACTTGCGACTGATTGTCGATTTGGAGACGGGCTTCCGCGGGTTCGTCCTGACCCTCCAACCGAAATTTCTGAATCCCTACCATGCCGCCAAACAGCGCGTGTTGCAGGTCGGACGGACCCTCGCCCAGATGGTGGAACATGACGAGGAACAACACGCCGAGATCCTGAAGGCGCAAGCCCTGGTTCAAACGTTACTGGAAGACAAGGACCGGCTGATTGAACGGGCCAGGCTGGGCCATGCGGATCAAGCGCTGCAGTACATCGAATCCGGGGCCGGACGGAGGCTGATGTTGAGTATCCGGGAGGAGATTGCCCGTTTCGACAAGCGGGAAGGCGAGGTCCTGCGGCAGACCCTGGAACGCACGTCGAATGATCGAGGCTTTCTGTTGAGTGTGATCGTGGGTGGCGGATCGTTGGCGCTCATCCCCATGGTGTTCGTGCTCCGCCTGTTGGCGCAATCGATTGCCGGCCCCCTGGTTTCTTTGGCCAAGTCCGTTGAAAACCGGGCGGGCGGGACGGTCCCGGACGTCCAGGTCCTGGACCGTGGTGATGAGATCGGCGACCTGACCAGGGTCATGCACGAAATGGGTCAACAAATTCGGGAATTCATCGGCCAAATCCAAACATCGGAATCTGCGTTGCGCAACCTGAACATTGACCTGTCGAATTCCGAATCCAAATATCGTGGCATTGTGGACCACGCCCCGTTTGGTATTTTTACCGCCAAGGACGGTCGAATTATCTTTTGCAATCGCCATAATTGGAGGCTTGCCGGACACGATCCGGACAATCCCTTGGACCCGGAACGTATCTGGAACGCCGTTCACCCCGGTGACCGCACCCAAGTGTATGAGGCGTTCTCGAAGGCAACGGCGCAACAAGTTCCCTTTGAAAACGTCTTTCGTTTCGTTCATCCTGATGGAACCACACATAAAGTCCTGAGCCGTGCAGTCCCCATTCACGATGGACAGGGGGGCGGTTCGCTGTATCAAGGCTTTAACGTCGACATCACCGCTTTTGAACAAATGAAGGAAACGCTCAGCCGGACTGAACGGCTCGCCACCCTGGGACAAGTGGCAGCAGGCATCGCTCATGAAATTCGCAATCCCCTCGTGGGCATCGGCTCAACGACTTCGTTGCTCATGGAAGACTTTCCGTCCGAAGACACCAAACGACAGGACCTGCAAACGATCCTCAAGGAGACCAGGCGTCTGGACCGGATCGTGACTCAGATTGTCGAATACGCCAGACCTCGGGACATCGTCCCGGGGTCCTTTGAGATGCCCGCACTGGTGACAGAAACCTTGGACCTTTTGAGTCATGCCGTCGCTCAGAAACACATCAACGTGACCGCAACCTTCCCCCCGGAACTGCCCGCGCTCGAAGCCGACCGTGATCAGATCAAGCAAGTAGTGCTCAACGCACTTCAAAATTCCGTCGAGGCATTAGAAGAGAACGGAGAAATTCGAGTGGAAGCGCAAGAGGAATTACGGGACGGGTACAGAGGGCTGCTCACCACCATTCACGACAATGGAAAGGGAATCAGTCCGGAGGATCTCCCCAGAATTTTTGATCCCTTTTTCACGATGGGGAAAAGGCGAGGGACCGGCCTGGGATTAGCCATCTGCCGGAATATCATTGAGGCGCATGGGGGCAGTATCCGGGCCGACAGTCAAGTGGGGGTTGGAACCGTTATGGCCATCTGGCTTCCGTTCACCCTTCAACAACAGCCAATAACCGTGGCCTGACATGCGCGCGTCAATTTTTGTCACAGATGATGATGAAGTCGTTCGTTCGTCGATCACCCGCCGCTTAACTCGTGGCCGGCACGACGTGCGAGGCTTTGATTCCGGAGAAGCGCTTCTTGAGGGATTGGACCACGATATCCCCGACATCATCCTTCTCGATCTGAAAATGTCGGGCATGACCGGCATTGAGACACTCAAACATATCCGGCCCAAAGCCCCGCAAACGCTTGTCATCCTTTTGACCGCCTACGGGACCATTGAAGATGCCGTCGAAGCCATGCGATTAGGAGCGTATGACTTTTTGATCAAAAGTGTTGATCTGTCCGGCGTCGGTCCGGTTGTCGAACGAGCGATTGACTACTTGACCCTCCGTCGCCGGGTCAGTTTTGAAAGCCAAAACCGTGCCGGTCGATACGCACTCAAGGATCTCATCGCCAATAGCCCCAGCATGCGAGGACTGGTCGCCCAGATTCAAGAATTGAGCCAAAACGCGAAAGCCACCGTTCTGCTCCAAGGTGAAACCGGAACAGGCAAAGAATTCATCGCCCGCGTCCTTCATCACAATGGTCCACGACAGGATGCGCCTTTTGTCGGCGTGAATTGCACGGCTATTCCCCAGGAACTCTTTGAAAGCGAACTGTTCGGTTACGAACGAGGTGCGTTTACCGGAGCCACCCAGCGAAAACCGGGGCTCTGTGAACAAGCTGAAGGGGGCACGCTGTTTTTAGATGAAATCGGTGATCTGAATCCTTCCATGCAGGCCAAGCTGCTTCGCGTCCTGCAGGAACGCTCATTCAAACGGTTAGGTGGTCAAGAAGATATTACGGTGGATTTCAGGCTGATTGCCGCGACGAATCGAGATTTGAAAAAGGAAGTGAGCCAAGGGACGTTTCGGGAGGATTTATTTTTTCGGCTCAACGTCGTGTCGTTGGAACTCCCGACCCTGCGACAACGTGTTGAGGATATTTATCCCCTGAGCCTTCATTGCTTGTTGCACCATAGCCGGAATATCAATAAAGACATCGGCGAGATCGACCCGGACGCCCGAGAACTGCTTGAGCGCTACGCGTACCCGGGGAACATTCGCGAACTGGAGAATATCATCGAACGAGCCGTGATCTTTTGTCGTGGGAAAACGTTAACCTCTGGAGACTTGCCCGGGGAACTACTCCATGAGACGACCCCAAAAATCATTTCATCCACAACGCAAGCCGACGAAGCGATTCTCAGGGTGGAGATGGCGTTAGGACGGCAAACACTGGCGGAAACGGAATTCGCGATCATCGAGGAAGTCATGAGGCTCTGCGGACAAAATAAGAGTTTAGCCGCTCAGAAATTAGGCCTCACCCGGTTTGCGTTGGACCGGCGCCTGAAAAAGATTTCTGATGAGTCGGAATAGCCGGTCCGGCAAAAACCTAACCGTGTCACCCCACCCCGGTCGATCACATGGCATCTCCGACCAACACCTATCAAATTTCCGGACTCGATGATCTGGGCCGGGGCTTTAATCGACAGGTCGAAATGAAAGTCCTGAGTGGAACGTTTCAGGCCAGCTTCCGGTATGAGCGCTTCCTTCTCGAAACCGAGCCGCAAGCCACTGAACAAGCCGCAGTTGCCATGCTCGTCAACCAACTGCAGGACCAAGGCTACACCCAACTGCGCAGCCGCCTCCAATTTCAAGGAGAGGCCTATTTGGGCAATCAGGAATTGTGGGAGGAACATCACGATCCTGAGCCCAAGGGAATACTCACTCGACTGCTGCAGGCAATCCGAAGCACGTTCCGCGGAGGCTAGGTACGCTACGCAGACTGCTGGTGCTGCGTGCAGGAGGACATGGCTCAGGTTTTGATTAAGCGACTGATGTGGTCCAGCACCTTCTTGCGGGTCGCGTGATAGGCTTTTTGGCCTTCGGTCAAACTCAGAAACGTCCGGTAATGCTTGACGGCGACGAGCCGGTTTCCCTCCACGTCGAGAGCATACGCCAGGTTCAGTTGCACCTCGGGAAGCTCCGGAGTCAACAACTCCGCTTGCCGGAGGGCATCCAACGCTTCGCCGAATCGCCCCTGCTGCTGACTCACCAAGGCACGTTGCACCCACAATTGAGGCACCGTGGCATCACGAGCGAGCCCTTCCACCAACGACGCCCGAGCCTTCTCCTATTGACCTAACCCCAATTGCGCCGTGCCCAACCAAAACCAGGGCTCCCAACGTTCAGGCGGCTGTACAAACAGAGGTTGCAGGACGGTCACGGCGCGTGCGTATCGGCGTTTCTTAATGAAATAGTGTGCACGGGCCAGTTTGACTTGACGGGGAGTGGCATGCCGAGGAAATGAGGTGACCCGGTTTTTCGATTGATTGGATGATGCCGAATCGGCGTTGCGCACCGGTGGCGGTTTCGCCGTTGACCGAACCACGGGAGAGGAACGCGTGCTTCGAGCCGGTGTGTCCTTGGCAACCGTCGTCTTTGCCGGTGGATCGGTTACCGTGGCTGAAGCTGCCTCCGCCGGCTGAGAATCCTCGCTCGCCTTCGCCACCGTCGCGGTGAAAGGTTCTTCCCGTCGTTCAGGAATCGCTTCAATGCTCTGAGACGGAACGTGTTGCACGGGATTCAACTCCTTCACCGTTTCCTGCGCCGGGGGCACCTTGTCCGGAGCCGCAATAAGGGGTAATCCCCACAGGTAGGCCGCAAGCCCAACACTACCCAGCACGACCAATGACAGACGATTTCGAAGAGCCCGGGTCGGGGAATGAGGAGGAGAAAAAACGGGGTCCCGGAAATCGGCGGCTTCCGCATTGTCCGGTGTCGCGGAAGTCCGGGGCTACCCTGGGCGCCGCGCCCGTTCAGCCTGCAACCGGTTCAGCGCATCCGTGATAATACTCATTATTCCTCTCTGGTTGTTGGCTTGTCTTTCGTGTCGTCGTCCTCTTTTCCGGGACCGTGCTGATGCCTTAGGGCAGGCCGATGATTTCCCGTCGCGCACGGAGTATCATGCTGAAACTCACCTCGAACCGGCGACTGGCATAGGCCGCAAGAAGAGCACGATGACAAATCTGGTTAATCCGGCGAGGCACTCCTCCGCTCAGGTAATGCGTGAGCGCCATGACGCCTGGAGGAAATTGGAACCGGGCCCACAGGCCCGTGACCAGCAGGCGATGCCGGATATACGCCATGGTTTCCCGGCGAGCGAACGGCTTCAATCTGAATCGAATGCTGATGCGTTGCGACAGGGGGCGAAGCACGCGATGGGACAACGTCCGCTCGAGTTCGGGTTGTCCCATAAACAACAGGCACATGAGTTTTTCTTTTTCGGTATCCAGGTTGGACAACAACCTGATTCCTTCCAACACTTTCCCGCTCAACCGATGCGCTTCGTCAACCAGGACAACCATCCGTTCACCCTGCCCGGCCAACTCCAGTAACATGTGAAACAACGTCCGTTGCAGGGCGCCGATGCTGCGATCTGAGGGGACCTGCCCGGTGAGGTCCCGGTAAATTGAACTCAGAAGATCCGCGTACGATTGATCGGGGTTCAAGAGGTAGGCAAAGCGCACGCCTTTCGGAGGATGCCGCAACAGGTGCCGGCACACCAGCGTTTTCCCGACCCCGACTTCACCGGTCAACATCGTCAACTCACCACTGGCGATCCTGAATTGCAAATGCTCCAAGGCTTGCAGGTGCTGCCGCGATGGGAAAAAATAGTCGGTATCCGGCGTCGTCTGAAACGGGGCTTCGGTGAAGCCCAGTTGTTCGTAGCACACGTTCAGATCGAGCCTGTCCATCACGTCACTCGCAGAATACGGGGCATGAGGAAAATGACGAGTTCGGTGTTTCTCTCGGCCTGATAGGTGCCGCTAAAGAACGAACCAATCACGGGAATATCGCCCAGCAACGGCACCTTCCGTTCGGTATTCATGAGTTGCTCCTGGATCAGCCCGCCGATAATCACCAACTGTCCATCACGGACGCGGACCAGCCCGCCGGACTGTTTCACCTCCAACACAGGGGCGGTGGACCCATTCTGTGACTCCACGGTATCGGTCAACCGGGTGATAATGGGTGACACGTCCATCATGATCCACCCGTCCTGGGAAATCTGCGGCGTCACCGAGAGGACGAGCCCCGAGGTCACGGTCCGCACCTGCTCCGTCACAATGTTCCCGGTCCCTGCCGTCCCTTGCGTGGTGGTTGAGGTAAAAAAGGATTGATCCGTCCCGACCTTGATCAGCGCCGGTTGGTTATTCAGCGTCAGAATCCTGGGCTGGGACACCACCTGCACGTCACCCTGCTCCTGTAAGGCTTGGATCACGCCTTCAAAATCGCCGTCATTAAAACTGAAAGTCGCAGTCGCCGCTCGCGCGATAAAGCCACCGGCCGGCGCAGCGATAATGTTGGCCAGCTTGAAACCGCCCTTGGGGGTGCTGAGATCAATCCGGCTCCAATCCACTCCCAGGCTGTAATCGTCCCGGAGCGCGATTTCATAAATCCTGGCTTGGATCTCAACCTGTCGATAGAGTGAGTTGCGGACGTTGACCAGAAACGTCGCTACCTCTTCGACCCGCCGGTGCAAATCCGTGACTTGAATGGTGCCGGACAACCGATTCACCACGAAGCGCCCTTCGGGTGAGAGGAGCGCGCCGAGCTGCGTTTCAATTTCTTCCCAAAATTTGATGTGATCCTGTTGGCTCAAGATCACTTCGCCCGCGTCCTGCCCACCGCTTCTCCCTGACCCGGACGTGACTTGCGCTTTATTGCGTCCCTCCCCGGAACGTTCCAGGCGAATGTAATCCATTGTGAAGATGCGTGTTTTCAGCCGGCGGACGACGATCAGTTCTCCATCGTTTTCCCAATAGTACCCCTGCATATCCAACAACGCGGACATGGCTCTTTCGAGAGCAAGGCCTTGAAAATCGACCGTCACCACGCCTTCGACCCCCGGCTCCACGGCGATATTGAGCGTATTTGCTCGAGAGAACAGGCGTAAGGCATCGACCAACGGCATCTCCCGTGCCCGAAAACTGAACACCCTGGCAGGCTTGCCGCCGGTGAGGGGGAGGCCCGAGGGGATTCCAAGCGACATCCGATCTTCGAGAGAAAACGGAGGATCCACTTTTGACGTGGGACTTTCCCGATCGGCGACTTCCGTCGAACGAGCCTCAGGCTGGAGATCCTGTGGCTTGGGGAATTCACCCTGAAGTTGCCTGGTTGGCTTGGTGAGAATGGCCGTGCAACTTGCCGCCATGAAGGCCAGGAGAACACTCAGCGCGACGATCCCCTGTCGCCGCATCTCATCTCGTCCCCGGTCACAAGGGTCGTGGCGCACTCTCATCGGGACACGGTTGGCTGGGACTTTCACGATTCCTGAAATCCTGACAGGCTCTTGCCTTAAGGTTAAGGACTCATAATTTGACCGATCTGTCAAATACACTCCTAATCTTACCTGTTTGTCAACCCATCTGCTGCTCCCGCACCAGATCGGAAGGGTGTCGGATAGGACGGGACGGGGCACCACGGAATTGCTCCCCACAAGCGGCCAAACCATGAGAGAACCACCGGCATAAACCGGAGAGGCTTGCAACAACGATTCTGCTGAATTGGAGATTTTGTTATGAACGAGGGCGTGAAGGATGAGCGTTCTGATAGGCATACACGACGTACCCAATGAGGCCAAGGCCGATGACAAGGACGACGCATCCCATTGCCATGGCACCCCAGTCAGGGCTCAGTTGCGTCGCGGCAGAGTCCTTCGCTAACCAGGATTGGCGAACCGCGTCCCGGACCACGACCATCAGGCACACGGTGACCAGTAAGCTCACAATACCGGCCAAAGCCATTCCCCGCACGTGGGGAATCATCAATGACGCATTTAATAACACCAGACTGAGTAATCCAAAGGTGAGTCCTACAAAGAACGCGAGAGAACCCAGGCTCCGGCCGCTTATGAGTTCGGCCCGAACCTCATCCGGTAGAGACAACAAGAGCCACGGGCCAACCACAATTTGAGGCAACGTGCCGGCCAAGGCCCATGCCACCCCATACTTGGTCACCCAGGTCGCATCGTCTTCTGTCGGTTCATCTCCCGGAGAGTCCGGACGTCTAAAGCCCGAACCCAGGTACAACCCATAGCACATCAAAAAGATTCCCATCCCTGCCACGGCTGCCAGAACCATATGCCCATACCGTGGGAACAGGGAAGGAAGAGAAAGCATTCCACGCAACCCGCGAACTTGAATGTCTTGCCAGTGCTCCGGATTCAGCATCAAGGTGCCGACCATCACAAAGATCCATGCCACACCCCAAGAAAGAGCGACATTGACACTTCCAAGCGCGAGTTGAAGGCCGGGACGACCACCTAACCACACTCTCCAAGACTTATAGGCAGACAACCCAACATACCCAAGAATGACGGCACCAAGGACCGCGATCCACATAGTGCCGACAAGGAGCATGGCGGGATAGAACACGGGGCCGTATGCCGCTTGGACAAACAGGAGGGATGCCACGCCTAAGACCACGGCGAAAACCAGAAACGAAGGCAACATATTGGCCAACGCCGTACCCAAACGTCGGTAGCGTTCACGACCTGTCCCGTATCCCAGCCAATCAGTCGCCACCATAATCGGGGTGCCACCGATAACGAGGTTCATGAATAGGGCATGCAGCAAAAAACCGAACAACAGGAATCCATGCAAGATGGAAGTCACGGCTCAGTGAGCGCCTCCATGTTAGGGGTTGGTCTCACGGGTCGTGAATTGATCCAGAGCGTACGTTGAGGGGTGCCTGGACGTGCCCCATGAATCAGGGACATCCAGGCATCCTGCCTCATTCCCTTCACTCTTTCCTGTATTGGTACGACATCCGCGTATCGCCGTCACGAATGACACCGTTCCGTACAGAGCGGTGGTTCATGTCTTGATCCTCTCCTGAGCTATTTCACATCCACGGTCATAATGACGAATTCCTTATTCAGTTGGCTACCCTGATGAGGTTCCACATAGGTCCCATCATAGTAATACCATTGGAGTGGCTCCATCTTCCCCAATTCACTGGGGTGACGAGGAAGTTTCTTGATGTCCAAGCCGCTTTGGATAAACTGGGCGGGATTGAGGTAATACACCACGTCCTCCTGGGTTTGTTCGGGGGTTTGCGAAAAGTGGATCATATTGTGTTTGGTCACCGTCTCCAGCATACACATTTCCCCACTGGCCTTGGTGGCATCAATGGGGACCATCTTCGACCCGGGCGCAATCATGTTCGCAATCGCGTTAATCTCCTTACGGGCTTTTCCTTCTAACTTCATTACTGGTGCAAAGGCTTCGTTGACGTCATTCTGCGAAGCGTCGGCACGAGCAACAGATGGTACGACAACCAATGTTGTGGCACAGACGCCCAGGATTCCCATGAGGAGAGACAGCGATGGCCAATACTTCCTCATGCCTGCCGCCATAGAAATACATTTGTGTTTCTTACCGTTCATGATTGATGCTCCTCTGTTAGAGGTTAAGTGTTAAATCTTCACAGAGTGTCTGTGACTTGCTCCTGGCCCACATTTTATCCGTAAAAGACAACGGCGTGAAAGGAAATAACGCCTTCCCTCTCTTCTTATTTCACCAACGTCTTGATGTAATGAATCAGCTGCCAGATCTGATTGTCGGGCATATTGGAAAAAGCCATCATACCGGTACCTTTGGACCCGTGTTTAATGATCCAGAACATCTGGCCATCGGAAATATCCCGCATGATTTCCCCACACGTAAAGTTCCGTGGCGGCGGATTCAGGGCGGCTCCCATTGGCCCCTGTCCGTCACCTTTGGCTCCATGACAGTTGAAACACGCCAAGGGTTGGGCCGTTTGTTGAAATAACGTTTCGCCGGCCTGCACGTTGGTCGCATTCGCCGGTAAGGGGTTCGTCATGTTCCGGAATTTTCCCGGAGCGCGTTTGGTCTTGCGCGGCTGCGGGCATACGCCTGATGGGCCACTCCCCGTTGTGGCAGCTTCCATTTCCGGAGCTCCCTTAAACGTCGCTTTCAGATACGCGATGACGTCCGCCACCCCCTGTTGGCCGATCGTGAGGCCCCAATACGGCATGGTGGGGGATTTTCCTACGCTTCGCCCACCGTGATAGATCACGTTGTAGAGGTATTCCATCGGCAACTTGTCAAAGGCCATCTTCGCATGGACCGCCGGTTGAGGACTCAATCCTGACGCAGCCGGACCATCTCCTTCTCCCGTGGTACCATGACATTGCGAACAGTACTCTTGGTAGACCACTTTTCCACGGACCGCATCTGCTCGGGTAAACTCCGGACTGGTCCACGGCTCGTGATAGCTGAAGTCCGGAACGCCCAAAGTCATCACGTAACCGACAAGCGCCCGTACGCCAAATTCCGTGGCATCACCTACAAATTCACCGCTGTGAGGCGTGAAGTCTTGTGGATTGAGTGTAAACCGGTAGAGCCAATCAGGATTATAGCGTTTCCCGGCCGCTGCTAGGTCGGCACTCTGCGGCCCACCAACCAATTGCCCGTTTTCTTCTATGGTATGGCAGCCGATGCAGGCATGTTCCTTGAAAGCCAGGGCGCCGAATTATGCTTCTTTCTTGGTGACCTTCGAAACGTCGAACGCACCGACTTGCACACGAGAGTCAACGTACCGCTTTTCCAAGTACGTCGCGATCGCCTCGGCTTGATCTTCGGGAAGGGTCACGTGCGCATCCGGTTGCCGCCCCTGATCCCACCGATAGCTTTTGGCATACAACCGATTTTCTTTCCCGGTGAGAAACCCGACCAGCCAGACGTGCTGATATTTGCTCCCGGCCCACATCAAATCCGGGGCTTTCAAATTGAACCGGCTTTCCGGGTCACCCTGAAATTTGTGGCAGGTCGAGCACACGTTCTGCACCGTGGTTTCGGCTTGTCCTGCATCGGAGGCCCAAAGCGGTGAGAAGGCCAACAGAGTCACGCAGGCTCCGATGAGCACAAGCCAGCCTGTCGTTTCCATCACATTCGATAAAAACCGGAGCTTCTGTTTCACGGCAACGCCTCCTTCTGCGATCATTCGGTCACGTTCCGCCAAAGGCACGCACGTACAGGAGAACGTGCCAAGCTTCTTCTTCCGTCAACACGAGCGGAATGAACGAGGCCATATCCGTGCCCGGGCTGCCGTTTTTCAAAATCCAGAACAGCTCGCCATCGGTCCGCTTGGCCTGCCACGCTTTGTCCGTGAAATCTCTCGGGAGCTTCCCTCGCAGACCGGGAATATTTCCAAACCCCTTGCCGTCCCGTCCATGACACGTCACGCAAAACCCTTTGCCATGAAACAGCTTTTTGCCTCGTTCAAGACGTTCGGGAGTAACGGGAAAAGGGTTCCGCCACGTCTTGGCTTCTTCGATCCGGTCAAGCGGCACGCGTGGCTTGAGCACCGCAGGGTCGGCTCCCCAGACCACCGAGCCTCCCAGCAGGAACACGGCCAAGACACAGGTCGCCCCTCGTTTGCTCGTCAACGACATCAGACGTCTCCTTCTCGTGAAGAAACTGCGGTGGGAAAGGACCGGTACGGGAAATAAAACGTTCCCGCACCGGCACTACACTACTCGGTCCGGAATTTGTGACCAACCGAATTCGGAATCGTCACCGTTCCATCGGGCACTTTCTGGCCCGGTTGCCAGAGGTGATAGATGACGCCGTCGGTTTGCGAGGCGGCGGCCGCAATTTCCGCAACCTTGTTTTTATCCTCAATGTCCAGAATGAGCACGCGACCGGTGGCGATTTCCACCTCATGGTCGTGGAAGTTTCTGTTCCATGTGATCAGCGGGACTTCCTTGCGGGCCAGGTCCTTGGCCACGAAGTATTCCACCCCTATTAAAGGCGCCTTGGGGTCGGTGGACGGAAAGAGCAGGCATTGGATGATTTCATTGGAAATGCCTTTGCAATA
>JAHRAK010000077.1 GCA_020027535.1 Nitrospirales bacterium | reverse complement strand
AATATAATAGCAGTTCCCCTCCTTATTGACAAACCCACCCCATATCGCCATAATCTTGGTAGTTTCTGCGCTATTCACCCTGCTGACTAAACTTTATAAATCCGGCTATGAATTTTATTGTGGAACGCATAGTAAAGAACAAATTCTCACGTGGTCGAGTGAAAACCCTGTACCCACTACGGAATGTTTGAAAACTCCACGTCGAACGAGACCTCTTGCCCTTTACTCGGGAACACCATGATCGTGGTCTTCGCATTCGGATCGAAGGCGTCGTATTGAAAGGAGCCGATCACCTTAGCCTGATAGCGCGGAGCCTTGGGCCAGGCTTTTGTCCGCTGGGCCACGCCATCGAATCGCACTTTGAGAGGCTTCACCAGTTTCTCGCCTTGTTTCAACACGATGTAACTGTTGTCGGCAAACTTTGGGGTTTCACCGAAGATCGTCACGCTCACGAGCATGGTTTCCTCGGCCAGAACGCGCTGGATTTCCGTTTCGGAGGGAGTTTCTCCTCTCAGCCCGTAATGGCTCGCCATCACGGTCAAGCCGTTCATTTTGGTCATCAGAAACCCTTTGGGACGTAATTCCATGTCAGATCCGAACCACGCATAGAGTCGATTCGGCAACACGCGATCTTTGGCAGCCCGGAGCCCTTGCTCCACGGCTTGCTCGACCTGCACGTTCGTTGGCGACACCTCGATCGCCCGGCTTTCCATCGCCGGGACACCAAGCCCTGCCCCGATACAGACGAGACAAAAGCCCGCAAGAGACATATTGGGCCGCCACATAGGGACGGCCCCTACAACGTGCGCTGGATGGAACCGGGATTTTGGCAAGGGTACCCCCTCTCTCACCGGTGCACACCGTATATGCCTTTTGCTGTGGATTCAAGCGTGGCGGAAAGAAGAAGAAGTGAGAGTGACACGGACGCTTCGTTGACAATGCCGACGAAAAATTGATAGATGTCCAACTTTATATGATCGCTTTATGTTCAGCCTGTTAGGGGAGGAATTCGTATGGCTGCAGGAGAACAACCGGCCAAACGGCAATACGTCAATTTCAGTTTTTTCAAGGTCGATCCGGCGTGGCGGAGACTCCCGCATGACGAGCGACAAGCCGGCAAGCAGGAATTCATCCGGGCCATTGAGGAATTCTCCGGAAAAATTATTATTGTCCCGTATTCGACGGTCGGCATTCGCGGCGACTGTGATTTTCTGCTCTGGCGTATTACCTATGAACTCGAACTCTTCCAGGAGCAAATGTCCAAGGCGTTAGCCACCGGGCTTGGGCAGTATCTGACGAACCCTTATTCCTATCTCTCGATGACGAAACGCTCGGTGTACGTGGACCACCACGTGCACGAGGGCCAGGAAAGCCGCCGGCTGAAGATTACGCCCGGTCGCAGCAAATACATTTTCATCTATCCCTTCGAGAAAACCCGTGAGTGGTACCTCCTGACCAAGGCCGCCCGGCAAGGGATGATGGACGAGCATATTGAAATCGGCCACAAATACCCTTCGGTGAAACTCAACACGACGTACTCCTTCGGACTGGATGATCAGGAATTCGTGGTGGCGTTTGAAACCGACGAGCCTCAAGATTTTCTTGATCTTGTCATGCACCTTCGCGAGGCGGAAGGGAGTCGATACACGAAGCGGGACATCCCCATCTTTACCTGTGTCATGAAGAGCCTCAAAGAGGCCCTCGATACCCTCGGCGGGTAATCCCGACAGAGTTTCCACTCGATTCTTACTGCGAATCGACCGTTCTTCCTCTCTCCCGGGCAGGTTTTCTCCTGACGGCTTGGTGCCCCATGCAGCAACCGGATTCGTCGGCAACGCTCTTTCCCGAATCATCCATCAAAGGGGCGATCCTGTCTTCCCTGGTCCCGGGTCTCGGACAGGGAGTGCGCGGCTATCCCCTCCACGCGGCCCGGGTCCTCGCCACCGGCGGAGTACTGGGGATCATCACCTGGGGATTGAGTCATCTTGGCGGAACCGGCGCGGGGTTCTTTTTTGCCCTGCTGATCATCGTGCCATGGTGGTGTCTTCAGGCCTATGAGGCCTCTTTCCCCAACCCACCGGGTCAGGTGGAGGCCCTGAAAACGGCTTGGCGTCGTGCCCATGACATTCGATACCTGGGTGGTTTGTTTCTCTTTACGGCGTTCACGGACCTCTACATTATTCTGGCAAACCCCGAATACAGTCTCACCCTGTTCTGTTCCAAACCCGAGGGAGTGCCCGGTCTCCTGGCCAAGGCCCAATCCCCCACCCTTCACCTGGCCATCGGCTATGGATTCCTCAAGCTTCGTCCATGGGCGCTGCTTGTGTACATGGCCTACGCCGGGTTCGGCTTGTGCAATGCCGTGGCCAATTACGCCTGTTTCGGGTACGGACGCATTCGCACGGTGTTTTTTCTTTCGCTGGTGGCGTTTACCCTTTACGTGTTTTGGCGTCGCTCGTGTTTTCAACCCATCACGCGAAAATGACACAAACACGCTGGCTTTAGCATGAGAACCTCCCTTCTGTCATTCCTGTAGGTGTTCAGTCATTCGTTGACACTTTCCGTTTTTTCTTTCCCTCGCCTTTGAAAGACAACCCCCTCAATCCCCCTTCTCAGGGGGACGGCAGAACTCCTCTCCCCCCTGATAAGGGGGGAAGGGGGGT
>JAHRAK010000054.1 GCA_020027535.1 Nitrospirales bacterium | reverse complement strand
CATTGTCGATAATGGCCACGTCCACCTTTTTCCACATCCGGTCCGCCAGCATGAACGTGGGATTCACGAACGCCTTGTCATAGGCTTCGTCCACGTACCATTTGTTGAGCGAACCGCGATACAACGTCTGCCATTGGTTCATCAGGCGATCGGGAAAATCGGGTGACTTCACGTAGACGACGTAGGCCGCCGCAATGCCAAACACACCGGCCAACGTGGCCGCCAGCATGATGCCCGTTGCGGCCGCGCCATGGTGCCCCGCTCCTTCACTGCCGGGGAAGGCCTGTTGCAGAAACTCCGGAATGCCCAGGTACCCCGTGGCGATACTGAGGACGGCCAACACCACCAGGGGCGCGGTCACGACCAGGGGCTGTTCATGCACGTGGCCGGCATGATGCGGATCCACGCGGGACTCTCCCCAAAAAGTGACGAACACCAACCGGAAACTGTAGAACGCCGTCAGACCCGCCGTGAGGATCCCCGCCACCGCCAGGGTCTGCCCCAACGCCCCCGCGTTCCAGGCGGACAGCAACAATGCGTCTTTGCTGAAAAATCCCGCGGTGAAGGGGAACCCGGCCAGCGCCAACGATCCGATGATGAAGGTCCAATAGGTGATGGGCATTTTGTCTTTCAGCCCGCCCATTCGCCGCATGTCCTGCTCGTGATGGACAGCCAAAATGACGGACCCGCATCCGAGGAAGAGCAACGCTTTGAAGGCGCCGTGCGTGAGCAGGTGATAGATCCCGGCCACGTATCCCCCCAACCCGCACGCCATCATCATGTATCCGAGTTGACTCACGGTTGAATAGGCCACCACGCGCTTGATGTCGTTTTGCGTCAGGGCGATCGTGGCGCCGATGAACATGGTCGCGCCTCCTACGACCGCGACGACGGCCATCGCCGCGGGAGACACGTTATAGAGAGGGGCCAACCTCGCCACCATGAACACGCCGGCGGTCACCATGGTCGCGGCGTGGATCAGGGCGGAAATGGGCGTGGGGCCTTCCATGGCATCCGGTAGCCATACGTGCAACGGGGCTTGCGCGGACTTTCCCACGGCGCCGACAAACAGCAACAGGCAGATCAGGGTCATCGCGGACATTTCCCACCCGCCACCGAATGTGCCCAGCAGGTCGATCGCGACGCCGGCTTTACCCGCGGCTTCGCTGAACACCGGTTGGTACTGCAAGGTCCCAAAGACCACGAACACCAACAGGATGCCCAGGAGGAACCCGAAGTCGCCAACCCGGTTGACGATGAACGCCTTGGTGGCCGCGGCGCGTGCCGTGTGCCGCTCATACCAGTGGCCGATCAGCAAATAGGAACACAGCCCCACCGCTTCCCAGAACACGAACAGTTGAAGGAAGTTGTCGGACATGACCAGCATCAGCATGGAGAACGTGAACAAGGCGATGTTGGCGAAAAACCTCGCATAGCCCGGTTCGCCGTGCATGTACCCGATGGTATACACGTGCACCAATCCACTGACGATGGTCACCAGCAGCAACATGGCCGCGGTCAACTGGTCCACGTAGAGCCCAAGCCGGATGGTGAGATCCCCGGAAGCCCCCCAGGTATACAAGGGTATTTCCAGTGCGCGCCCGCCCGCGACTTCGGAAAAGGCGAAGACCGACAACAGGAACGACAACCCCACCGCGGGAACGGCGATCAGGTGCGCGCGCTCCTTCAGGACGTGCCCGGCCAAGCCGAGCACGATGAACGCCAGAAGGGGCAAAAGAGGGATCAGGGCATACAGCATGGCGCTACCATTTCAATAAACGGAAATCATCGACGTTGATGCTGGCGTGATGACGGTAGAGAGCGATGATAATCGCGAGGCCCACGGCCACCTCGGCGGCGGCCACGGTCAAGGCGAAGAACACGAAGACCTGCCCGGCCAAATTGCCGAAATGGGAGGAAAAGGCCACGAAATTGATGTTCGTGGCGTTGAGCATCAATTCAATGGACAGCAGGATGATAATGAGGTTCTTCCGGACCAGGACGCCGACGAGCCCGATGATGAACACCAGCCCGCTCAGCACCATGTAGTATTCCACGGGCACGCTCATTTCGATTCCATGATCCCTTTTTTGGATAAGATGACCGCACCGATCATGGCCACCAGCAGGATGAGCGAGGCGATTTCAAACGGGAACAGATAGGTCGAATACAGGACTTCCCCGATGGATTCCGTGTTTCCCACGGCCTTGGCCGCTCCTTCCGGTCCCGGGTCCGGCGTCGCCACGGCGAAGCTTCGACTGACCGCAAGCAACACGGCTTCGGTCAACAGCACCACACCGAGAAACAACGCCACCGTCCCCTGTTGGTTATACCGCTCTTCGCGTTTCACGTTCAGAAGCATCACGACGAACAGGTAGAGCACCAGGATCGCCCCGGCGTAGACGATGATCTGAATGGCGGCAAGAAACTCGGCGTGCAGCGTGACGTAGAGCCCGGCCACGTGAAAGAACATGACCAGCAAGGACAGGGCGCTGTAGATGGGGTTGCGGAGCACGACGACGAGCGAAGCGGCCGTCACGATGACTGTGGCAAAATACAGGAAGACGAATGTGGCCACCGTTACACGTTGCTCCCGTTAAGGACGCCTGCGCGTCGAGCGGATAGGGGGAAAAGCATCGGGAAGATGAATCGAACGAAAATTAAAATTCCTTTTCCGGAATATCCTTGAAGGAGACGTTGAAATAGGCCACGTTGGGATGCTGGAATTCCAACCGTTTTTCCCGTTCCGGAAACGCCCGATCTCCGATTGCCAACAGTTGTTCTTTATTCAAATGCAAATTGCGTTTGTCGTAGACGGCCCACTCGAATTCCTGCGACATGCCCAAGGCGTCCACCGGACAGGCCTGGACGCACATCCCGCAGAACAGGCAGCGGGTCATGTCCATGTAATATTCCTTGGCGTACCGCTTGGTGGGTTCCCCGGGCACCTCGGCACTCACCACGCGAATCACGCGTGAGGGACAGGCCGCCTCACACAGGTCACACCCCACGCATTTCTCCGTATCATCGTCGTATCGCAGCAACCCCAACATGCCCCGGTAATTCTCGGGCAGCGGTTTTTTGACGTGGGGATACTCCAGGGTGATGGGGCGATATTTCAGGAAATGCTTGAGCGTTTCCTTCATGCCCATGAGGATTTCAAAAAAAATGAGAGATTGAATCCACTTTTTGAGTTTCATCGACCCGGCTCCCTCGGCGCTTGTCCCCGACCCGATCGGGGGATCTATTCTAATTGGGGAAGATATAGGCGAGCACCGACGTCACCACCACGTTCCCCAAGGCAATGGGCAACAGCACCTTCCACCCGAACCGCATCAACTGGTCGTACCGTAATCGCGGCAGCGTGGCGCGTATCCAGAAAAACAAAAACAGGAAAAAGTAGACCTTCGCCGTAAACCAGAAAATCCCCGTTACCCAGGCAAAGTTCCCGGGTGCCTGCAGGAACGGAAAGGGAGCGTGCCAGCCGCCGAAGAACAGGACGGTAGCCATGCACGACACCAGGATCATGTTCGCGTATTCCGCCATAAAGAAAAACGCGAACCGCATGCCGCTGTATTCCGTAAAAAAGCCCGCGACCAATTCGCTTTCCGCTTCCGGCAGGTCGAAGGGGAGCCGGTTGGTTTCAGCCACGGAGGCGATCAAAAAGACGACAAAGGCGATGAATTGCGGAAAGGGCAAGGGATCAAAGGCAAACCAGTTCCAGAAACCGCCGGCTTGAGATTCGGTGATTTCGACCAAGCTCAAACTCCCCGACAACAATAACACTCCGACGATCGCCAGCCCCACGTTGAGTTCATAGCTGATCAACTGGGCGGCGGACCGGAGGCCGCCCAACAACGAGTATTTACTGTTGGAGGCCCATCCGCCCAGGATGACCCCGTACGCCCCGATTGACGTGAACGCCAGAATGTACAACACGCCGATGTTGATGTCGCTGATGACGAAGGGCTTGAATTCAACCCCCAGGACGTCGATCGTCCAGTTCGGACCGAACGGGATGACGGCATACCCGATCAAAGCCGGTACCAACACGATAATGGGGGCGAGGCTGAACAGGATCTTGTTCGCGCCGGCCGGGATGAGGTCTTCCTTGAAAAACAACTTCAGCCCGTCGGCCACCGGTTGCAAGACTCCGTACGGTCCGACTTCCATCGGGCCCATACGGTCCTGCATCCAACTGAGCACTTTTCGTTCCAACAGGGTCAGCACCGCCACGGTCAGCAGGACGACGCCCATCACGACCCCGATTTGCGATATGGTCAACGCCAATTTAATGCTGGTCTCAAACACGGGAACACTCCTCGATTCGATCCCGGGTCACAGCCCGGGACCAGGCTGACAAATAAATGCACGTGATCATGCTGTTTCCGAACAAGACGTCACCGAATCCTGTCCACGTTGACCGCCGTCGTCTTCCACACGGGCACGTGGGTATGCGGATCGACCTTCAACGAGAATAACGCCCGCACGGATTGATCGAAATGCTCGGGGAACCACGCCACGGCATCGGGCACGCGGTCATTCAGTCTCACGGAAACAGTGGTTTGCCCGCAATCATTCGAAAGCAGGACGGTCTTGCCTTCTTCAATCCCCAATCGCCGGGCCTCACGGGAATTGATTTGAAGAAGACCTTCGCCTTCGATTTCCATCAATCCCTTCGCGCGCGTACTGTATTTTCCTGAATGATACAGGGACTGGACCAACCGCAAGGTCATCGACCCTTGGGGCGTGGAGGACGGAGGATCGAGCGTATACCGCCGGTCGATATCCTCCTTGAACCCCCTGGTCACGTAATGCGCGACCGTATCCTCGTCGACCCTTCGATTCGCTCCGCTACGCTCAGGGCAAGCTTTCGACGGCGTGGGAGCCGGGCCCAGAAGACCATACCCCGGAATGACGCCACGTATTTCCTTGAAAATTTCCTTCACCTCACCGTATTCGATGGGATGTCCCATCACCACCGACAGGGCCGAAAACATTTCCCAATCGGGCCGGCTTTCCCCCAACGGCTCGATCGATTCCCGCACGGGCTGGACGTGACCTTCCGTATTGGTAAACGTGCCGTCCTTTTCCATGGCTGAACACGCGGGAAACACGACGTGAGCCCGCTTCGCGGTTTCCGTCAAAAAAAGTTCCTGGCAGACCAAAAACTCCAGCGCCTCGAGCGCCCCAGTCACCTTGGCGTCACCCGGCAACGATTCAACCGGATTTTCTCCAACGATGAATAACGATTTGAGAGTACCGGTCCCGGCCAGGCTCAACATATCCGGCAAGGTGGCCGAGGCTCCCTCCGGAACCGCTTGCCCCCAGGTTCGCGTCAAGGTCTTTTGCCGTTCTTCATCATGAAGATCCGCGGGACCCGGAAGATATCCGGCCACAGTCCCCATTTCCACGGCGCCCTGCTCGTTATTCTCTTCGGCCAGGCAGCCCAGGCCCGAGCCTTGACTCCGGAGATGCCCCGTGAGGATCTGGAGATCCATGAGATTGGTCACCAGCCCTTCCCCGCCAAGCGAACGAAGGACGTCCCGGCCAACCAGCACGACGGCGCGTCGCGCCTGCGTATACGTCCGAGCCGCGGCTTCAACGTCCGTTTGCGGGAGACCGGACTGCTCCCGGATCGCCTGCCAGGACACCTTGGCCACGTTGGTCCGTATCGTCTGCACGAACTCCGGCGCCTGTTTGGTGATATCCTCATGGACCAGGTCCGACTCGACGACGGCCTTCAACAGCCCCAGGATGGCCGCGGCAAACTGCCCGCTCATCACGGTCAGGTGATGCCGGGAAAGCGTCGCAACGTTACTCACCGTCGAGCGGACCGGAAGCAGTGATTCAAATGTGATCAGTTGCGCCCCGGCGCACTTCACGGCCTGCTTCACGTGCAGGGCCGTAATGGGATTGGCCTCATTGAGGTTGGTGCCGACCAGCATGATGACGTCGGCTTGGGCCACGTCTTCATAGCGAACCGTCCACCGATGGGTGCCCTGCACCCGACGGAGCGCGCGCACGCCGTTGATATACCCGTACCGTGCGCTGCTGTCGATCTGATTCGTCCCGATCACGAGACGCATGAATTTCTGAAACAGGTACAGGTCCTCATTGGTGCATCGAGCCGTGATGAGCCCGCCGATCGCATCGGCCCCGTGCTTCGCTTTAATGGCCGTGAACTCCCGGGCCACGCGTTCCAGCGCTTCTTCCCACGTCACCTCGGCAAAGGAGCCGTCGGCCTGACGCACGAGCGGATGTTGCACGCGGTCGGCATGGGTGGCGGCATGATAGCCGAAATACCCGCGGGAGCAGAGGTCCCCGTTGTTCCGGCCGGCACCCAATGCCGAATTCACTTCGATCAATTGATCGTTCTTTCGCTGGACCGTGATCTGGCACCCGTCCCCGCAATAGGAACAAATGGTTTCCGTTCGTTTGAGCATCCACGGGCGGTAGTCGTACATCGACAACCGGCTGGTAATGGCTCCGACCGGACAAATCTGGATGCACCCGCCGCACATGTCGCATTCGAGTTCATTGCCGGCCCAATGCGTAATCTGCGTGAGCGTGCCGCGTCCTTCGGCCGCCAACGCCTGTGCATCCATCACCTCGTCGCAATACCGCACGCAGCGCATGCACGACACGCAACGATTCATCTGTGTTTCAATGACCGGGCCGAGGTATTGTTTCGGAAACACCCGCTTCAATTCATTAAACCGGCTGACGGTGGGCGTGTACTCGTGCGAAAAATCCTGCAGGTCACAGCGGCCGCCCTGGTCGCACACCGGGCAATCGAGCGGATGATTGCCCAACAACAACTCCAACACCGATTTCCGCGCGGTCTCGACGTGGGGCACCGACGACCGTACGACCATGCCTTCGGCCACCCGCGTGCTGCACGAGGTTTGGAGTTTCGGGATTTTTTCGATCTCCACCAGGCACATCCGGCAATTCGCGTCGGGCGCCAACTTCGGGTGGTAACAAAAATGGGGCACCATCACGCCCACCTGCCGGGCCGCCTCGATCACCAGCGTGCCTTCCGGCACCTGCGTGCGGATTCCGTCGATCGTGACCGTCAGCATGTTTGGGGTGTTCGCCATGGCCGGTTCCTACGACAGGCTTCCTTCGACTTCGCGCGCCTGCGCTACGCTCAGGACGGGGATTTCTTTCCTGCTCACCTTGAGTGCCTCAGCCTCTTCAATCAAGACCTCATACTCAGCCCGCCAATATTTCAACGTACTCTGAACCGGGGCGATTTCCGCGTCACCGAACGCACAGACCGTTCGACCGCCGATATTTTCGCAAATCTCCGCGAGCGTCCGTAAATCTTCCGGCCGTCCCTGCTTGTTCAGAATTCGTTGCAGAATCTGGACGATCCACGCACTGCCTTCCCGGCAAGGCGTACACTTTCCACACGATTCATGATAGAAAAATTCCATCAATCGAAAGGCCGCCCACACCATGCTCGTGCCTTCTTCCATCACGGTGATCCCGCCGGACCCCGACATCGAGCCTGCCAGGGCCACCGACTCGAAATCCAATTGAACGTCCACGTGGTCCGGGGTCAAAAACGGCGCCGAGGCACCGCCCGGGATAAACGCCTTGAGCGGCTTGTCGGACCGCATGCCCCCGCCAAGCTCATAGATCAGATCCCGGAACGTCGCGTTCACGGGCAATTCATAATTCCCCGGACGTTTCACGTGGCCGCTCAGACAAAAGACCCGTGTGCCGGTGCTCTTGGGCGGAGCGCCGATGGAGGCAAACCATTCGCTCCCCCGATTCACGATATGGGGGACGTTCGCCAGCGTCTCGACGTTATTGACCACCGTGGGTTTCTGGTAGAGGCCATGCGTGGCCGGGAACGGCGGCTTCGTCCGGGGCTTTCCCCGCTTGCCTTCCAGCGATTCGAGCAACGCGGTTTCCTCACCACAGATATAGGCCCCGGCCCCTACGTGCACGTAGACGTACACGGTGACGCCGCTGCCGTAAATATCGGAGCCCAAGTGCCCGGCCTGGTAGGCTTCGGTAATCGCCCGCTCCAGGATTTTCGTCGCAAGCCGGAATTCACCCCTGATATAGATGTAAGCCGTTTGCGCGCCGATGGCGTAACAGGAGATGGCAATGCCTTCAAGGATCTGGTGGGGGTTCCGCTCCATCAATTGACGGTCTTTAAACGTGCCGGGTTCGCTTTCGTCGGCGTTGCAGCACAGGTATTTGGGACCGGGATGATCCTTGGGAATGAAGCCCCATTTCACGCCGGTGGGAAAGCCGGCCCCGCCCCTGCCCCGCAGGCCGGATTTCTTCACCATCTCGATAATGTCATTGGGAGGCACGTTCCCCAGGACGGTTTTCAGGGCCTTGTACCCACCGG
This sequence comes from Nitrospirales bacterium, assembly GCA_020027535.1. Lineage (GTDB taxonomy): Bacteria > Nitrospirota > Nitrospiria > Nitrospirales > UBA8639 > Bin75. Next base: position 13,143 of record JAHRAK010000054.1, on the reverse strand, counting down.
TCCCTTCATAATCAGGCAGCGACCCGGTGTAGCCGGGTCGTTCCATGTTGGTCAAGAGAATCTTGTCAAAGGTCTTCATTGTGACACGACGCCCTCGCCCCGTTCGGGAACCATAAAGGGACCGCTTTTCATCGGACAATCGCCGGATTCCCGCAAGTCCCGGAGAATCAGTCCGACTTTTTCTTCCGTGAGCCGTTCGTAATAGTCATCGTTGATCTGCATCATCGGCCCGGTTCCACACGACCCCAGACACTCCACCGTACTCAGGGTGAACAGCTTATCCCCGGTGGTTTGGCCTACACCGACACCCAAATGTTTGTGCAACCATTCAATCAGGGGATCGGCCCCGACCAGCGCGCACATCAACGACCGGCACACCTGGATATGGAATTTCCCGATGGGTTTGAGATTGAGCATGGTGTAAAACGTCGCCGTCTCGAATACCTGGGGCGGAGTGAGGTCCAGGATCCCGGCAATCTCCCGCATGGCGGCTTGGCTCACGTATCCCTCTTCCTTCTGCGCCAGGTTCAACAACGGCAGGAGCGCCGAGCGCCTCACCGGATACCGGCCCAGGATTTCGTCAACGGTCTCTTGATGCTTGTCGAAGATCATGCTGCCTCAGGAATCCTCCCTATCTCTCAGTCTGTCATCCCCGACATGTTTTATCGGGGATCCAGTGTCTTTTGTCTTTTTCCTCGCACCCGGGCCACTCCACAAACAATAAGACTGGATTCCCGATTACAAACGTCGGGAATGACGAATTCGATGTGTCGTTGGTTATTTTCATGCCAATGTTCTTGCGATGTCCGTTCGCCGGCCCTTCACCGATCACACTCGCCCATGACAATGTCGTAGGTGCCGAAGATGGTGATAATATCAGAAATCAGATAACCACGGGCCATAAAATCGAACGCGCCCATGTGAACGAACGACGGCGAGCGGATCTTCATCCGATAGGGCCTCGGGCTCCCGTCGCTGATCAGGAAAAATCCCAGTTCGCCCTTGGGCACTTCCGTCCCGCAATACGTTTCGCCCTTCGGCGGCTTGAACCCCTGCGTAAAGATGATGAAATGATGGATCAGGCTTTCCATGTCCCGCATGACGTTGGGTTTGGCCGGAGGTATCACCTGCGGCATATCCGCCATGATGGGACCTTCCGGTAACTGGTCCAGGCATTGCGCAATGATTCGAGCGCTTTGCTTCATTTCCTCGACGCGAATCCAATACCGGTCATAGGTGTCCCCGTCTTTGCCGACCGGCACGTCCCATTCCACCCGGTCGTAGACGCCGTACGGCTCGAGTTTGCGCACGTCATACGCCACTCCCGACCCGCGAAGCGTCGGCCCCGTCAGCCCGAAGTTGATCGCGTCTTCCGCGGAAATGACCGCCACGTCCTTGGTCCTGGCCACCCAGATCCGGTTCGTTTGCAACAACGTGTCATATTCCCGCACGTGCTCGGGAAACGTCTTCAAAAAGTCGCGAAGATATTCAACCAGTTTCGGGGTCAGGTCGCTGTCCACCCCCCCGATTCGATAATAATTCAGCGTCAAGCGCGCGCCACAGAGTTGTTCAAAAAAATCGAGTAACACCTCCCGTTCGCGGAACGTCCAAAAAAACACGGTCATGGCCCCGATATCCAGGGCCTGCGTGCCCAACCAGAAGAGGTGGCCGACGATTCGTTGCACCTCGGCCACGATCGTCCGGATGTACTCGGCCCGCTCCGGTATCGTCACGCCGACCAATTTTTCAACGGCGCGCACGTAGGCGTAATTGTTCGTCATGGCGCACACGTAATCCAGGCGATCCGTATGCGGAATGACCTGCATGTAATGGAGCCCTTCGGCGAGCTTTTCCACGCCGCGATGCAAATACCCCATATCGGGAACGGCTTTGGCGACTCGCTCGCCGTCCAGTTCCAACACCACCCGCGAGACGCCGTGCGTGCTGGGATGCTGCGGTCCCATGTTGAGCAACAATTCGGTCGTGCGCTTCGAGGAGGCAGGATTATCCCCGGCCATAAAGACGTGCCGCTGATCCTGTGGAATTTCGCGTTCAGTCCATTCACTCTCCGGCTCATCCAAACGGGGAATAAAATCGAAGGTGCTTCTCCACCCCTTGCCTTCGGTGGGAAAATCCTTCCGCAGGGGATGGCCTTCCGTGTAATCGTCGGGCAAGAGAATCCGTCGCAAGTCAGGATGCCCTTCGAACATGATCCCCATCAGGTCGAACACTTCGCGTTCCAGGAAATTCGCGCCTTTCCAGATGGACGTCACGGTCCCGATGGTAGGATTCTCTTCCGGCAGCCGGGTCTTCACACGAATCCGGGTGTGATGCGGAAGGGAGAGAAAGTGGTAGATGACTTCAAACCGCTCCAGGTCATCGGGATAGTCGGCCGAGCAGATGTCGGTAAGATGATTGAAGGTCATCCCGGGATCATCGTGCAGAAAACGCGCCACTTCGACCAGATCCTGCGCTCGCACCTGGGCCGAAAGGTCTCCCCGTTGCGAATCCTCGCGCACGGACAGGACGGCCTCGGGAAAACGCTCGTGTAGGGTTTCAAGAACTCGATGCATACCGGAACTTTACCTGGGACGATTCGGAGAACACGTCTCCCACGCTATTTCACGAATACTTTTTCCTTCTGAATCTTTTCCTGCAACTTGATCAGGGCATCCAACAACGCTTCCGGACGCGGGGGGCAGCCCGCCACGTAGACGTCCACCGGCACGATCTGATCCACCCCCTGCATCACGCTGTAACTGTTGTAATGATTGCCCGAGGTCGCACAGGACCCCATCGAGATCACGTATCGCGGTTCGGCCATCTGATCATAGATACGCCGGATTACGGGCGCCATCTTTCGACACACGGTGCCGGCCACGATCATGACGTCGGATTGCCTGGGAGAGGCTCGAAAGACCCCGGCCCCGAACCGGTCGATGTCATATCTTGCGGACACCGACGCAATCATCTCGATGGCACAACAGGCGAGCCCGAACGTCATCGGCCACAAGGCCGACTTCCGGCACCAGCTCACCAGGTAATCGAGATTGGTGGTAATGATATTGGAGTCAAATTGGCGTTCGAGCATGCTCATGGTTTGTTATCCTTCGTCATGCAAACACAGCATGGGAGATGGATTCCCGCGTTGAAAGACCCACCCGATCTGATACCCTGTGCCGCGGGAATGACAGATAGGGCCCACCACCGGCGCCCGAACTACCCGCCCCGCCACGGCAACAACGAACGGTGACACTCGTTCTCGGGGCGGAATTCCACACGCTCCCGAACTCAGTACGACTCAATCCCATTCCAGCGCACCTTTTTTCCAGACGTACCAGAACCCGACCACCAGGATGGCGATGAAGACTCCCATCTCGATGAGTCCCAAGAGTCCCAACTTGTGAAACACCACCGCCCATGGAAACATAAAGACGATTTCGATATCGAACACGACGAACAACATCGCGATAATGTAATACCGCATCGGAAACTGAATACGGGCGTCCATGAAGAGCGGACTCCCGCTCTCATATGGAAGAAGTTTCGCGCGATAGGGCCGGCTGGGCCGCACGATCCATCCTGCCACCAGCGACACCACGCCAAACCCCAGCGCAATGACGGCAAAGACGGCGATGGGGATATAGTTTAACGGAACAGACTCGCCACCCATCCTGGTTTAGCCCCTTAATTTATTGTGGATTGTGGATTTCTGATTTCTCAATCCGCAATCAGCAATCAAAATTCCCCATTCAATCAGCTGGTTCCAGCCAACGCCAAGTCAAAAAACGGACGATGGTGTAAGCCACGAAGCGTTGAAATTTCCAGCCCTTTGTGTTGCATCAAAATTTTAAACGTGGTGCCCATGCCGTGCGGTCGCAACAATTGGGCTGCCGCCTGGACCACTGTTGATTCCTGGTCACACCCCCGGACCAATTCATCGATCCCGAGGCTCATCAAAAAGTGCTGGAGATTCGTAAAGCCCGTCGTGGTTAACCCGACCCGTTCGCCGGTGGTGGCAAGACTGGAAAAATTCACGTGCGCCGTCAAATCCTGTTCCCCGACGCGTGCATAGGGATTCGTCGAAACCGTATGCCGGTAGTACCCTATCAGGGTCCCGTTCTTTCGTTCTGGTGCAAAATAGTCCTGGGCGGTGTGGCCGTAATCGATCGTGATCACGACTCCACGATCAAGCAATCTGGCGACCTGTTTGATCCACTTCACGGCTTCCAGGCTGATTTCCGTGGTAAACCCGACGGGCAGTTCCACGCCCAGGTCGGCTAAGAACGACGACAATTCCGGCGTGGACGGCTCTCCCCATCGTTCCTGCAAGGCATGGTCGTGGCTGGTCACGTATAATTCCTGAAAACCTTCCTCCCCCATGCGAACCCTGTGAACCGGAAACGCATCCACCAATTCATTCGAGAGCAACGTTCCGGTCAGGCTTCCGTCCGAAATCGCCTGAAGATCGTCAACCCATCGAATCCTTCCCCCTTGTTCCTTCCAGGCAGCCAGCGTCTCTTGTTGTCGCCGGCGAAAAGCCGGACTGCGTTCGACCAGGATGCACGACAAACGGGGAAGAAACGAGGCCTGTTGCTCGTGACACTCCTGCAACAGATCCCTGAGCAACGTCCCTTCTCCCGGTCCCATTTCCACGAGATGAAACACCGGGGGATGACCGAGTCGTTCATCAATCTCCGCGAGTTGACGGACCAGACACTTGGCCAGGATGGGGGAAAGACACGAAGCGGTAAAGAAATCGCCCCCTTCCCTCCCAATGGGGGAAGCCGTGGAAACAGCCCGTCCGCCGCCCGTCATATAGTACCCATGCTGCTCATCATAAAGGACGAGTTCCATAAAACGCGCAAACGTCACCGGGCCCGTCTCCCGAATGAGCGTGGTCATGTGCCGCATCAAAGGAGAATCCGTCGATTCCATTTCTTTGACTGTCATCCTGCACTCATTCGTTGACAATTCCTGCTCACCCCGCCTCCAGGACCGAGTCCAAGGCAGGCTCTCTCCCGCTGGCGGGGAGAGGGAGCCGCCTTCATTCCCCTCCTTTGTAAGGAGGGGGGAGGGGAGGTAGAGGGTTTGTCTTGACACCAACCCCATAGGACCCAGGCCCCCATGGGCCAAAAGATCTATAAATTAGCTATCCGTCAACTGTTTAGTCAAGAGAAGTCAGGAATTCCAGACGGTTAAGGCTAGGGAAGAGATGGATCAATACCTTATTCTGTTACATAGGGGAGAATTAGTCCAATACCGGATGGCGAATATAACCGATTTGCCTCTTGGTTGAAAGCATGGCCACGCCAGGTTCTGTAAAGGCCAGCGGCGCTTTTCTGAGACTCATCTTCAAGGATGAATTGGATGTCGCAATTTGCGATTTCCAAATTCTCACTGCCCCCTCACCTCAATCCTCTCCCCCCTCAGGGTGGCGAGGAAGACTGGCGTTTCGTCAGTTACATCCCATGACATTTTTTATATTTTTTGCCGCTGCCGCACGGGCAGGGGTCGTTTCGGCCGACTTTTTCCTGGGACCGTTGGACCGTCCGGGATGCGGGCGCACCGTCTCCACGGTTGAAGGTCATTTGGGGGGGCAGGTCCGCGTCGTCTTCGACGGGCGGTCGTTCCCCTTTGACGACTTGGACTTTAAACAGTCGTTCCAGAGAATCGGACTTGATGCGGTCCATCATGGCGGCAAACATGTCGAACCCTTCCCGTTTATACTCCGCCAGCGGATCTTTCTGGCCATAGCCTCTGAGCCCGATGCCGTCCCGGAGCTGATCCATTCCGAGAAGATGTTCCTTCCAATGATGGTCAATGACCTGTAACACCAAACTCCGTTCAAGCTGGGAGCGAAGCTCGGGACCGATTTGTTCTTCGCGTTCCCCCAGCCGTTGCCTGAAAAGCTGCTGGACGTGTTCCAGCAATTCGTCCCGCAGGCCATCCCGCCCCATGTCCGACATGTCCTCGGTCGCCATGACTTCCGTGCCGAATTGCGCGAGGGAGGCTTCACGCAACCCCTGCAAGTCCCAGGCTTCGGCATAGGCTTCTTCCGGGCAATGGGTATTGATCAGGACGTCCACCACGTCCACGAGCCAATCTTCCGCGTCGTCTTGAATGGAACTGCCCCCAAGGACACCGGCTCGATGCGCATAGATAATTTCCCGCTGTTTATTCATGACGTCATCGTATTCAAGAATGTGCTTGCGGATATCAAAATTATGCCCTTCGACTTTTTTCTGGGCGTTTTCAATGGACTTGGAGACCATCCGGTGTTCGATCGGTACGCCTTCTTCCATCCCCAGCTTCAACATCAGGTTGGACACTCGTTCGGACGCAAAAATGCGCATCAAATCGTCTTCCAGGGATAAAAAGAAGCGTGACGACCCCGGGTCGCCCTGGCGACCGGACCGGCCTCGAAGCTGGTTGTCGATCCGGCGACTTTCATGCCGCTCGGTGCCGACGATATGCAACCCGCCCGACTCCAGGACTTCTTCCTTGTCCGTTTCGCATTGCCGTTGAATCCTTTCAAACGCCGCGTGTTTTTGTTCCTCAGTCAGATCTTCGCCCCGGTAGACCACCTGTTGCTTGTATAACGCGTCCGGGTTGCCGCCCAAAATAATATCCGTTCCTCGACCGGCCATGTTGGTGGCCAGCGTCACCGCGCCCTTGCCCCCGGCTTGGGAAATGATCTCCGCCTCCTTTTCATGAAACTTGGCGTTCAGGACGTGGTGTTTCACGCCTTTGTGCTTGAGAATTTTGGAGAGCCGTTCCGATTTTTCAATAGAAATCGTGCCCACCAGCACGGGCTGCCCCCGTTCATGGTATTCCATGACTTCCTGGGCAATCGCCTCGAATTTTTCTTTCTCCGTCCGGTACACCACGTCCGAATGATCCTGTCGAATCATCGCGCGGTTGGTCGGAACGACGTTGACGTCCAAGTTGTAGATTTTGGTAAACTCCGCGGCTTCCGTATCCGCGGTTCCGGTCATGCCCGCCAATTTTTCATACATCCGAAAATAGTTTTGAAACGTGATGGACGCCAGGGTTTGATTTTCGTTGGCGATTTTCACGCCTTCCTTGGCTTCGACCGCCTGGTGCAACCCGTCGCTCCACCGCCGGCCCGGCATCAGGCGTCCCGTGAACTCGTCGACGATTTGCACTTCTCCGTCCTTGACCACGTAGTCCACGTCGCGTTTATAAATGACATGGGCCTGCAAGGCTTTGATGACGTGATGCACGACGTCGAGATTTTTCGGGTCATACAGGTTGTCGCCCGCCAACAGACCTTCCGCCGCCAGCAATTTTTCCACACGGGCGTTCCCTTCTTCCGTCAGCGCCACCGTCCTTGATTTTTCTTCGATGGTATAGTCCCGTTCGGCGTTGAGCCGGGGAATGAGCCGGTTGATCCGATTGTAGAGTTCCGTACTCTGTTCAGCCGGACCGGAAATGATGAGCGGCGTTCGCGCTTCATCGATCAGGATACTGTCCACCTCGTCCACGATCGCGTACGACAAATCCCGTTGGACTCGCTGGCGAAGATCATTGATGACCAGATTATCCCGAAGGTAATCAAACCCGAACTCATTATTGGTGCCGTAGGTGATGTCGGCACGATAGGCTTCGGGCCTCGTACAGGGCCGAAGATAGTTCAAGCGTTTATCCGCCGCCTCATAGTCAAGATCAAACAGGAACGACGATTCATGCTGAATCACGCCGACCGTGCAGCCCAACGCATGATACACGGGGCCCATCCATTGCGCGTCACGTTTCGCCAGGTAATCATTGACCGTGACCAGGTGCACGCCTTTTCCCGCCAATGCGTTCAAGTACATGGGAAGGGTCGCAACCAGCGTCTTGCCCTCACCCGTCTTCATTTCCGAAATCTTCCCCGCGTGCAACATCATGCCCCCCAGGAGTTGGACGTCGAAGTGGCGCATGCCCGTTTTTCGCCGGGAGACCTCACGGCACACGGCAAAGGCTTCGGGGAGCAGCGCATCCAACGTCTCTCCCGCGTCAAGGCGCTTTTTGAAAAGCTGGGTCTTATCCGTCAGCGCCTCGTCTGAAAGAGACTGCAAGCCGGGTTCCAATTCGTTAATCCGCGCGACGAGGGGTTGAAACGCCTTCAACTCACGATCGTTTTTGCTTCCAAACAGCAGATTGAGCAGTCTCACGAACATGATGGGATCAATACCTCCGGAGAAATGAACGGAATCTTGAGTGTGACCTGAACAAAACGAATCGCTTGTTCCAGAACACCTTCTCGGCTAGTATACCTGAATGGGTTCATGAATCGAACCCCTGATTGAACGAAGGCAGCCCCGGTTTTCAGAAGGGGTAGCATCTACTACCCGTCAAAAGGCCTAAAATAAATTTTCTTTTATATTTAAATATTTTTTGCTATATGTGTTTAATTCTTTTTGTTTTACATGATATACTTACAGCCGGTGTAAAGTCAGGGCAATTGCCGGCACCCACAATCCGTAAAACCAAGCAATATGGCTTCCGTGTTCTCCAAAGCTATAAGCGTAGTTCTTGTGCCGTTGATGGGATGTATCGTCTGTCCTCAGGCAGAAGCACAGGACTTGCCGGACCAATCCATCGAATTTCTGGAGACCTTGGAAATTGCCGACACGCTGGCCGCTGAAGAAGAGCGGGAAATCAGTATACCCAAACCCGATACCACGACGTTGGTGCCGTTCAACGACGCCATGGTCGCCAAGCTCATGGTCGCCACGATTTCCAGAAATTCTATCGTCTCACCGGACAGCCCCACACTTATGCGGGATTCCATTGCGGACCGCAAGGGACTGTGGCAATCCGTCCGATTGATGACTGCCCGGGCGGAACGCCGCATCAGCCTGGCCGCCCATGACACGACAACGCTCGTGCCGTCCAACCGCCCCATGGTCGCCATGATTTCCAAAACTGCCATCGTCCCGCAGGACGGGCCTGAACCCGAACTCGCTCGGGATTCCATTGCGGACCGCAAAGCACTGCGGAAAACCGTCAGACTGATCAAATCCGAACGTCCCCCGTATCCGCAAGTGGCGCGTACCCAGGGCTGGGAAGGCATAGTCGTGTTACGAATCGTTGTCGGTGCCGGCGGGGACGTGGAAAATGTCAAAACGCAAACAAGCTCGAGGTATCCCGCGCTTGACGAGAGTGCCGCGCAATCAATCAAAACGTGGCGATTCGATCCGGCGAAAGATGGAGAATTTCCCATTGCCGCCGCGGTCGACGTGCCCATCAGATTCAGCCTTGACGAGTATGGAATCAAATTCTCGCGAGACGAGCCCGAGCCCGAGCCCGAACCTGAACCCGTGAAGGTGCGGAAACCCGCCAGACTGATCAAATCCGAGCGTCCCGACTATCCGCAAACCGCTCGCAAGGAGGGCTCGGAAGGCACGGTCGTGTTACGAATCACCATCGGTGCCGGCGGAGACGTGGAACAGGTCCAAATTCACGAAAGCTCGGGGTTTCCCGAGCTTGACGAAAGCGCCGCGCAGTCAGTCAAAACGTGGCGATTCGACCCGGCGAAAGATGGAGAAGATCCCATTTCCTCCGCGGTCGACCTGCCCGTCAAATTCGACCTTGAGGAATATCAAGAGGAGACAGGAAGCAAAGAATAGCATGCCTAAGGAGACCCTATCACGAACGATTATCGAATCATTCCATCCATGATCCTGTTGTGTCTGTTGGTTATTCCGGTTCAACAGGCTTTTGCACAGGAAGCCGGGAACCAGGACACGGACGTTGTCAAACTCGAAGAAGTGGTGGTCGTCGGATCCCGGGTTCCCACACGCTCGGCTCATGATTCTCCGGTGCCGGTGGACGTCATTGAAGGGACCTCGATGAGGAACTACGGGGTCAGGGACATGAACTCCCTCCTGAGGGCCACCGTGCCGTCCTACAACGTCAACCAGCAACCGATCGGTGACGCCGCCACGCTGGTGCGGCCGGCGAACCTGCGCGGCCTGCCCCCGGACTCCACCCTGATTATGGTCAACGGCAAACGTCGGCACCGGGGATCTGTCCTGACGTTCCTGGGCGGGGGCATTTCAGACGGGGCGCACGCGACTGATCTGGCCTCATTCCCGGCCATTGCCCTCAAGCGCGTGGAAATACTGCGCGACGGCGCGGCCGCGCAATACGGGTCCGATGCCGTTGCCGGCGTCATGAATTTCGAGTTGAAAGACGCCCCCGACAGCGGCACGGTGGAAGCCCGCTGGGGCAAGTATTATGCGGGAGACGGCGACTCCAGCAGTATTGCGGCCAACCTGGGCGTGCCCCTGGCTCTTCCGTTCATCCAGTCCGGGTTTGCCAATTTCAGCTTCGAATATGGAGCGAGAGACTGGACCGACCGCAGTATCCAACGCGACGATGCGCAGGGTTTGATTGACGCGGGCAACAGCCACGTGGTGAACAGCAGATTCACTCGGAGCCCCAATGTCATGGTCTGGGGCGCACCCGAGGTTCAATATGACTACAAACTCTTCGGCAACTTCGGGGCGAAACTGAACAGCAAGACCGAACTCTACGGCTGGGCCAACTATGCCCAGCGCAAAATAGAAGGCGGATTCTACTACCGTAATCCCAATACGCGAAACGGGGTATTCAACGGGGGGGAGGTCGATGGGCAAGAAACAGTGAAGGTCGCGGACCTCGATCCAAACAGAGAACACGCTGAGAGCATGGACTGTCCCGTCGTGCCGGCGAACGCTGGGGCCGACTACGCCAATGATATTGCAAACCTTCCCTCTAACTGCTTCATGTTCAACGAAAAATTCCCAGGCGGGTTCACCCCGTTCTTCGGAGGCACGGTACGCGACTGGAGTACAGCGGTCGGCATCCGCGGGGACATCTCTGACTGGCACTATGACCTCAGCGCCGTGCTCGGTCAACACAGCACGGCCTTCTTCATGAGGAACACCATCAATCCGCAACTGGCCAGAATGCGAACCAATATTCCGACGGAATACCGTCCTGGCACGTATACGGAGACGGATTACGTGATCAACCTCGATCTCTCCAGAGTCCTGCAGACCGCGATGCTCCCCTCCCCCCTGAACGTCGGCCTGGGCCTGGAGTATCGGGTGGAGCAGTTCGCAGTCACGGCCGGCGGGGAGAATGCCTGGTTTGTTGACCGTAGTCCTGGAGGTCTTGAAGAACAGGGTTTCGGCGTCGGGTCCAACGGATTTGTGGGATTCGATCCCTCTATCGCGGGGACAAACAACCGGGGCAGCTATGCCGCCTACGTCGATTTGGAAACCAACCTGACCAAGGACCTGCTGGTCGGCGTGGCCGGACGGTATGAGGACTTCGAAACCTTCGGAGACACCCTGAACGGCAAGTTCAACACCCGTTGGCAAGCCACGTCCATGATGGCGCTTCGCGGCTCGGTCAGCACGGGATTCCGCGCCCCGACCGTGGGACAAGCGAACATTACGAATATTACCACGGCATTCGTCGATGGGAAACTCTCCAACGTATTGACCCTGCCGGTGGATGATCCTCTTGCAATACGAAGAGGGGCTCAGCCATTGAAGCCGGAAAAATCCTTTAACCTGTCCGCGGGCACAGTCGTGGACGTCGGTAAGCTGTCCGTGACCCTCGACTACTACAGGGTTGCGGTACGGGACCGTATTACACGGAGCGCCCAACTGGCCTTGACAGAGGCTGATAAACAATTTGCGCGTACTCTAGGCAGGGTTGATGTACCCCCTAGGATGGCCTACTTTGCCAACGGGTTCGATACCGCTACGAATGGGGTGGATATCGTGGCGACCTACCCGATGCGATTCGCCGGAGGGAACACCCTCTGGACGTTCACGGGCAACTATAATCGAACCGAGGTCACCGACATCAATAATCCGGAGGCCATCGATGCCAAGCGGATCACTCAGTTGGAAAAAACTCTGCCATTGTTCCGAATGACGTTGACCGGCGACCACAGACAGGGGCCCTGGCGGTTCCTGGGTCGGGTCTACATGTATGACGGTTTTACGGAATTTACGACAGATGGTGGAGATGATACCCGTGTCGACGCCGGTCCGCAGTGGCTCGTAGACTTCGAAACTTCGTACACCATGAAAACCGGGCTGACGGTCTCAGTAGGGGCTCAAAACCTGTTCGATTCGTATCCCGACCGATCGAATCCCGGGGTTTCAGGCACGAAGTATCCGGAGTATTCGCCCTATGGATTCAACGGCGGATACTATTACCTGAGGGCGTTGTATGCATTCTAACGACAAGAATTCCTTATGCAGGCTTGCCGCCTGCACGCCAAGAGATGAAAATGGAATGCCTGAGAACCGTTGTCGTCACAAAGGCCACTATCTGTCATCCTCGACGCTTGTCCCCGACTCGATCGGGGATCCCAGGCGATCTATGGGATCCAGCGTCTTTGCTTTATTCTTCGTCCGTGAAGAGAACGCCACTGGATTCCCGATTACTAACGTCGGGAATGACAGATTCGGGCTATTTTCATACCAAGGCTATTCTTCTTCTGAATATGAACGTGGGGAATCCCGTTGTCATTACCAACCCCTTACACACACTATAGAGGCGTTATGAACAGACAACTCTTGCGAATCATATCTATCGGTGTCCTGGTCCTCACGCTGGGCCTCGCCCTTCCTTTCACGGGCCTGGCGGCGGATGAAGCCCAAAACTTGTATAACCAAGGCGCGAATCAGGCTAACAAACAGGAATTCCAGCAAGCCGCCAAATCCCTGCAACAAGCCTTGGACGTGTTTCCCCGTTTTGCAGCCGCGCATCATCTCCTGGGGGTCGTCTCGTTTACCGGCTTGCAACAACCCGAACAGGCCGTCACCCACCTGAAAAAAGCCGTTGAGCTGCACCCCAATTTCGCCAGGGCCTATTTTGACCTCGGGCTGGTCTATCAACATCAGAAGAACCTGGAGGCCGCCGCAACGGCACTCAAGAAAGCCATAGAGATCTATCCGCGCTTTGCCGACGCGCAACTGAACCTGGCGTTTGCCTATGACCAACTGGGTGATCGCGAACAGGCCATCGGCGCCTACCAGGCCGCGCTGAAGATGGATCCCAGCCAACTCACCGCCCTGTTTAACCTGGCAACGCTCTATGACATGCAGGGCGACACGGACCAGGCGA
>JAHRAK010000036.1 GCA_020027535.1 Nitrospirales bacterium | reverse complement strand
CTTCCCGTTTCTTCAGGCGGCCCCGTAACCGGTCCAGGGTCTCCAGGGTCATGGGCATCCCCGCTATCGCCCGCGTCATCTCCTCTTTGCCTTCTTCGATCTTCTTCGCCAACTCAATCTCCCCTTCCCTTGAGAGGAGAGAAACACCGGCCATCTCGTTGAGGTATAAACGAACGGGATCGTCTATCCTGTTGACCGTACCGGGAGTCAGATCGATTTCTTTCTCAGTATCCGGTAACGCTTCATCAAGTTCATTGACCGGCGTCACGTCGACGGGCTCCGTCTTCCGTTGGGAATCCGGGCCTTCATTTTGAAAGGTGCCCGTTTGCTCAACGGTCTCCTCTTCAAACGCGGGAAACAAAGTGGAAAACTCTTCCGAAGATCCCTTCTCCGGGGGCAAGGGCTCCCTCACCCCTTCAATATTGATTGGTTCTTTCTTCAGACCCGCAATCGGTTTAATATTCCGGAGGCCACTCTTTTTGGGCATCTCTTATTCCTCTTCCACTTTTTCGGCAATGAGTAATGACTTCGTTTTCGCTGCACAAGGAGAGACCGTATAAAAAACCGGCTAACTCTATCGTATTGAAAAAGAAACAACTATTGCAAGAAACCCCACGAAACGAGAACGGCTGTATCATCGGGCTCTCTTCTCTTCATTCAATCACTCGGCGGTTCAAAATGACCGGAGGGACGATTCTGCCAGGGGACGTTCGTCGTCTTGGCCTGCTTGAGAAGACTCCGAAGATTGACCTCGGCGGCACGGAGGAGTTTGGGTTCACCATGGCGAAGCAAGGCCGTGAGGAGCACGTACAACTCCCGCTCGGTTCGACTCCCTCGGAGAATCCGTTCGGTCACGGGATCAGGAGAATCAAGGTTGAGATCGAGGGAGCCTTCTTCGTCAGGATCCCCCAACAATACATCGATAGCTTGGGGGGAACTATACAACCAGGAGGGAGGAAGCACGAGGGCTTTGGCCAATGCCTCCACCGTTGATACGGAGGGGTCCGTCTCTCCGGCTTCGATCGCTTCAATCGTGGAAGGTTCGACACCGGACTCGGCGGCCAACTTGACGATAGAGTATTGTCGAGCCTTCCGCCACGCTTGGAATGATTGGTCCAGAGGCATGTTTTTGATCATAGCGAAGAAAGGCCGGCCTTGTCTATCATGGGGGTGGAGGGACGGCAGGCATGGCGCCTCCCGGGATACCTTACATTCCTTCTTGAGATACGGGGAGTCGAAACTGATGGACCAACCCTGCATCGGGCATCGCGTCAAGGTCTCCATAGGGCGAGCCTACGGCCAAGTGATTTCCTTCACCACTCAAGGACAATCCGAAGAGATCGGCCACGCCGGTGGTTGCCGAAGGATTGGCAATCATGGCTTGCAGGGTTCCGGTTTTTCGATCAAAGACGAAAATCGCACCGGCATCGACACCGGTGGAATCGTGTCCCGGTGCGCCGACGATGATGGACTCAGGGAGAAGAGCCACGGCTTCTCCGAAGTGATCGCCTTTCTCGGGTTCCGGGGCTTCCAACGTTCGGAGGAAGTCGCCGGTATTCGTATAGAGATACACGACTCCGGCGTCCGGTTGCGTGGTCCCTCGTCCCAAAGCACCGACAACCAACAACTCCGCATCGCTTGCCAACGCCCATCCAAAATACTCGTTCGTTTGAGGATCAGGCGATTCGAGGATACGTTGCAACCGTCCGCTTTCCCGGTCGAAGAGAAACACCTGTCCATGATCAACCGGGTCCGTGCCGGCAAGCGGGGCACTCACCGCAAGCAGGGGACCCAGAAACGTCACCGCATGCCCGAACCCATCCGAATTGCGGTTTTCCGCGTGTGGAGAGGCAAAGGTCCGGCGGACCTCCCCATTGGTCACGTCAACCAGATAGGCTTCCCCCACCTCAAACTCCGTGGCAGTACCCGCCCCGGGATCTCCAATGGCCACCAGCAGATCCCGGGCAGCCACGGCATGCCCAAAAGCCGCTGCTGCTTGATTGGGACTGACGACTACCTGTCGCAATGTTCCCGTCTCCCGGTCGAATACCGAGACCGAGCCCACCGATCGACGCAACGCCCCTTTCCCCCTGGGAGCGCCGATGATTACGTGGTGCGCGGTGAGGCTCATGGACAGGCCGAACAAATCATTTCCCATCGGCGAAAAAGGGATGAACGCCCGAAGCAGTTTGCCGGACTCACGCTCGAACAAAAACACCTTTCCCGTTTGTCCACGGCCCCCTGCCGCATGGGGTGCGCCGACGAGGATCTGATCTCCTTCACCGGATACTGAGAAGCCAAAGCCGTCCAACAACGTCGGCTTGGAAGATTGGAGACTGGGGCCCTGCTCAGGGGCCTGCCGGCCCGAGGCGCCCACGCTCGAAAGCAGCAAGAGCAGACAAACCAGGGAAAAGATTGGGACCTTCACGTGTTCGCTTGTTTTCGGTCGTGGTGATTCAGGAGGCGGCCGATCCTTCCTGGTTGGACTGAAGAGACGGCAAATCAATGACGTGACGCGTGGGCCCATCTGAATGCGAGTCGCGCTGATAGAGTTCAAAAGGCGGGATATCAACTTGTACACGCTTCAGCAACCGTCGCATGAATTTTTCTCCAGGGGCTTCGCAGATCCACACGTACATGCCCGTTTCCAATTCGTGAAGATGCCGCTTGACCCGAAAACGTGCATCTTCCATGAAATAGGCCGACAAAAACCCCGTCATCGCTTGAATGACCCATTCATGCTCTTGCGCGTAGCGGAAACTCACGCCGATTTCGAAGATCTTCTCGTGCCCGTCCGTTGCCATCTCCTTCGCCGACCCTCTTGATGCTTACGTCTGTGCCTTCACGTCCAACTCATGCGCCTTCCGGCCTCCACGCGGAAGCCGTCGTTCGGGGACGTGCCCGGCGACCAACAACCTGGCCATGTCGACTGCCCGGCCAACCAAGGCCTCGGCCCCTTCACGCAACGCCTTGCTCCGCTGCACGTACCGAACGTTGTTTTCCATATCCTCGGCACTCCACCCACGAGAATGGGCAATGAAAGGAAACTGGGGAAACTGGCACCCCACCTCGGCAAAGAATCCCAGCAATTGACCTGCCACGCCCTGCACGTTGTCCTGGCCGCCGGTGATGAGGAAGGCGGCGACTTTATTCTTCAGCAAATGTTTGTTGGCAATGGTCTCCTGATTCTGGATGCAATTCATCCTTTCGACCATCTTGTAATACAAGCTGCTCGCCGCACCCCACCGAATCGGCGTGGCAACGAGAATGACGTCGGCCCAATGCACAAACGCTTCGTAGACCCGATCGAGTTCGTCGGAGGGATCCATTTGCGTGATGGAGCACGGCCACGTACACGCACGAGCGGACTTCGAATAGAACCCCTCGCACGGTCGAAACTGAAGATCTCGTAACTGAATGCATCGGGTCTCAACCTGAAGGGTGCTTTGCGCGTACGCTAACGCATGGGTCAACAACGCCTCGGAGGTGCTGTAGCGGGGATGAGCCGCATCCATCACCGTCGTGGAAATGCCCACGACGCGAATCGGTCCTTCTTCCCTTTTAGGGGGACGGGCCAACGGATGAGGAGCATGAGGCTGTTGGCGTCGCTTGGTGGGTGAGGACACATCAATCAAGACTCGATTATTGTCCACCCTGACCTGAAACGAAGGCACTTGATCTTCCTCATATCCGGGCTCTCCCTTCCCCGTTTTCCGATGAAATTTCCAATAGTGCCATGGGCACACCACAAACTCGCCATCCAACGTGCCTTCTCCCAAGGGTCCCCCGACGTGGTTGCACACGCTGGAAATTGCACAAAACTCGTCATCCTGATACGAAAGAGCAATTTTGGTTTTACGCGCGGTGACCTGTCGGAGAGAGGGAGTCCGCAGTTCATCGACGCTTCCCACGTCGACCCAATCCGGTTCAGCCATAGAGCCTCCTGATCTTCAAGGTGAGATGTGCGTGTTCTTATAAGACACAAACTTCCCACGGATGCCGGGATGATACTAGCCTTTTTTAAAAGATTCGCAACAGGCGTTTCAAACTGAATATCCAAGCATGTCTGACTCTGTACCCTCCGGCTCATTGCCGCTGGATGCAAGTTGTGGCAGAATACCGGGCACGATCATGGGAGAACCAGTGTGCATTTCCTGACCCAACCCAATATTTTGATTGCACGCGTCATCGGCATTCTTGCGATCGCGGCGGGATTTCTGCTTGGGATCGAAGGCCTGAATCAGCCGGATTCGATTTGGTTGCCCATCGCACTCGTCCTCATCGTGACGGGCTTGTGCGCCCAAATGTATGCGTTCTACCGAACCATTATGCACAAAATGCCGTCACGGCATAACCAGGACTGATGCATTTGTCTTTCCGAAATGCCTGTTTGCGCCCCATGCCGAGACGATTGGTATGGCTCGTCGTGCTGTTCCTTGTCCTGTCCCTTCCAGCCTGTAGCTCCTGGCGAGAGTCATATCTCAAAGATGCACTAAAGAAAGCCTCGCAGGAAGAGGTCGTTGAACAGCTCGGGGAACCGTGGAGAAAAAAGACTTCGCTGCTCAAGAGTCAATCGACGTGGATCTATCGCTATGCGCTCACCCAGGATGATCTCGACCCCATGGGTGTCGACAAGCTGGGGCGAAGCGTGTTCAAAGCCACCGAAGGCGTCACAGCGATGATGGGACTCGGTGGCGGCTCCGGCAATCCGCTGGATCCGGGCACCAGGCCTCTCTGTATTCACTATGTCCTCACGTTTGATGAAGCCACCAAGATCCTCCAACGGTGGATGCGAGAAGCCTGCGCTGATACCGATCTATGACCGCGTCGCGACGGAAACGCGTCCAGGCCGGGCACCTAACCTTCTCTTCTCCTGACCCGGCCTCCCTTTCCCACGCATGGGTCCCGGATGGGTGAACGTCAACAAAGGGCAAAGCCGTATGGGTAACGTTTTTCAATCGGGCGCATTTTTGCAGCAATGCTTTTCCGTCCACCCCCTGTCGCTGAGTTTTAAACTGTTCACCCTGCCCGACACCATTGGCATTTTTTGCGTGAATTGCAAATCCCGGCATCGCCTGACCGTCGGAACCGTTACTCGCATCATCGGGGATTCGGAGCTATGCGAGGAAGGCGCGAGCACCAAACTGGGGACCTGTGCCGGCCATCATCAGGAAGCCCTGCACGTCACGGAAGTGAGCGTGGAGCGAGGCGTCGTCCAATTTCGGTGCCGCGAATGCCGAGCCGGTTTTCAGACGACGATCTCCCTGTTCGAAACCTACCAGCCGTAGGGTTCCTGTCGGCTTACGCCTTCGGCTAACCCGACCTGCCATTCGCATTTATAGCCGCGCGATCATTCTCCGTCTGTCATTCCCGTATGTGTTCAGTCATTCCCTTCGACAGGCTCAGGACAGGCTCAATCCCCCTTCTCAGGGGGACGGCAGATCCCCTCTCCCCCCTGACAAGGGGGGCCAGGGGGGTTCAGCTGGATCCTCGATTACAAATGTCGAGGCTGACAGGAGGGGGAGTTAAAAAAAGAGCCGCCCTCGTATGGAGGGCGGCTCTTTCGGAATGAACGAGGCCTGTGCGGAAGACCTTATCTGTTAGGCTGTGGCGTGTACCGAAGATACGGCTTAACCGCCCGGTGGCCCTTGGGAAACTTGGAGGGAATTTCCTCATCCTTCACCGCAGGGACAATGATACAATCTTCCCCGTCCTTCCAATTGGCAGGGGTAGCCACCTGATGCTTGGCCGTCAGTTGCAACGAGTCCACTACACGAAGAATCTCATCAAAATTCCTTCCAGTCGATGCTGGATAGGTGAGAGTCAATTTGACTTTTTTATCAGGCCCGATCACAAAAACCGAGCGCACCGTCATATTGTCCAACGCGTTGGGATGAATCATGTCGTATAAGTTCGCGACTTGTCGATCGGGGTCGGCAATGATCGGATACTGAACCGTACACTGCTGCGTTTCATTGATGTCGTTGATC
>JAHRAK010000014.1 GCA_020027535.1 Nitrospirales bacterium | reverse complement strand
CAGCTTCGATAAATGCGGGATAACAACGGTCAATAATTGCAGAATAATCGAAGCACTGATGTAGGGCATAATGCCCAGAGCAAAAATCGTTAACCGTGATAGCGAGCCTCCGGAAAAAATATCCAGGAACCCGAGAAGGGCTCCGCCTTGGTCCAATAAGAATGCCGCCAATTCATCATTGTTAATCCCCGGAGTCGGAATATGAGCCCCAATCCGGTAGACCGCCAACATGGCCAACGTAAAAAGGACACGGCTACGTAACTCCGGTATTTTGAGGATGTTCTGGAAGCTCGTAATGAGCCGTTCAAGCACTGCCGATGACCTTGGCTTGTCCGCCCGCTTGTTCAATTTTCCGAAGAGCCGACTGACTGAATTTATGCGCTTCAATTGTCATGGGCTTGTCCAGCTCTCCCACACCAAGAATCTTGATGGGCCTTGACTGCTTCTTGACGATCCTTTTCTCATATAAGACTTGAGGAGTCACGTTCGTGATCTCGCCAAGAGCAGACAGGGTCTTGAGATTGACTGCGGCAAATTCGATCCGAAAAGGATTATGAAATCCTCGCTTGGGCAGCTTCCTGGCAAGCGGCATTTGTCCACCTTCAAAACCCGCGACGTTCGCCCTGCCGGATCTGGCGAGCATACCTTTATGCCCCTTGCCTGCCGTCTTTCCCAACCCCGAGCCCGGACCTCGACCCAGACGTTTTTTCGATTTCCTGGAACCCGGTGCGGGTTGCAACTGATGGAGTTTCATTGACCGTCAACCTCAACGAGGTGCTTGACCTTCAGAATCAACCCTAACACCTGGGGCGTCTTGGGGCGTTGCACCGTTTGATGGAGCTTTCGTAAGCCGAGACTTTGTAAATACAGCCGTTGTTTATAGGGTCGTCCTATAGGACTGTGCTTGAGCGTAATGGAAAGCCGATCAGGAGATTGAGACACGACACCGCTCCTCATACCACGTTAGAGTGACGACCCATTCGGGACCTGACGAAGTTGCTTGACATCTTCCGGGCCCTTGAGTTGGGACAATCCGGCCAACGTGGCTTGCACGACGTTATAGGGGTTTCCACGGCCTAAGGTTTTTGCAATGATATTGTGAGCCCCGAGCATTTCAAAAATAGCCCGGACCGCTCCTCCCGCGATGATCCCCGTCCCTTCTTTCGCCGGCTTCATGTACACGTGTTCCCCACAAAAACGCCCATGCACGTCATGGGGGATACTGCCGTTTCTCAAAGGAACCTGAAGCAGTTGTTTCTTGGCTCGCCCCACGGCTTTGGCAATCGCCGGCGGCACCTCGGTGGCTTTCCCCTTGCCAATGCCGACCCATCCCTGCCCATCTCCAACCACGACCAACGCGCTGAAGGAAAATCGCTTTCCCCCTTTGACGACTTTCGCCACCCGGTTAATCGAGATTAACTTATCCTTGAGGTTCAATTCTTCAGGATTAACTTGCACAGGATGCCATCCTCTTGGTTAAAAGGCCAACCCACCTTCACGGGACGCGTCGGCTAACGCTTGCACGCGCCCATGATACAGTCGCCCATTCCGATCAAACACGACGTTGGCCACGTTCGCGGCCTTTGCTCGTTCGGCCAACAATTTTCCAACGGCCTGCGCTGCCGTCTTCGAAGAACCGGACTTCACGGTCTCGCGAAGACTGCCGTCCATGGATGACGCCGCAGCCAGGGTGAGACCCGCGACGTCATCAACGACTTGGGCATAAATGTGCGCGTTACTTCGAAACACCGTCAGTCTCGGCCGCCCGGACGTTCCCTGCACTTTTTTTCTGACTCTCGCTTTTCGCCGTTCCAAACGACGACGTTGTGTCTTTTGATTCATAGCTATTTCTTGCCGGCTTTTCCGGCTTTCTTGATCAAGATTTCCCCAGCATACCTGATGCCCTTTTGCTTATAGACGTCAGGTGGTCGCACCCGTCGAATATTGGTGGCGGTCTGGGTCACCAGCCGTTTATCGATGCCTTTGACGGAAATCATGGTTTGCTTCTCGACCGAAGCTTGCACGCCTTCCGGGATCGACACAGTCACGGGATGCGAAAACCCGACGTTCAAGGTCAGCGATTGACCTTGCACCTGTGCCCGATACCCTACCCCCGTCAATTCCAAGTTTCGTTGAAACCCCTTGGTCACTCCCTCGACCAAATTCGAGAGCTCCATGCGGGTCAGCCCATGTAAGGCTTTGACACGAGGAGCATTCCCTCGTCTTCCCACGTGGACCGTCCCCTCGTTGATTTCGACGTCAATCCCCTCGGCAAGCTCCCACCCTAATTGGCCCAAGGGTCCCTTCACGGAAACGGACCGATCTTCAACCTTCACCTCGACGGTGGATGTCAGCGCAATTGGTTTGATTCCGATCCTAGACATCGTTGACGTGACTTCTTTGTTGAGACGACCCGGTTCGTCCGGGTCCTACCACACGTGGCACAACACCTCTCCCCCGATACTATTTTGTCTGGCTTGCCGGTCGGTCATGATCCCTTTCGACGTTGAAAGCACCGCAACTCCCAACCCACCTCGCACTCGAGGGATCGATAAGGCCCCCACGTACACCCGCTTACCCGGCTTGCTGTCCCGCTTGATTCGCTCAATCACGGGCTTCTTTTCCCGTCCGGGAATGTACCGCAATTCCACCTGAAGAGCCGGGTGCCCATCGAGTGTGGTGGGCGAAAAATTTTGAATGAACCCCTCGGCTTTGAAGACAGCCAGAACGTTGACCTTCAGCTTGGAGGCTGGCACGTTCACCGTCGCATGCCCTCGTCGAATGGCATTCATGATGCGAACAAAAAGATCGGCAACTGGATCCGTCATACCCATAACGTCATATCCTCATCATCCATACCCCGGAGCCGGCCTACCAGCTTGACTTGGTGACCCCGGGAATATTCCCGCACAGGCTATGCAGCCGAAAACAAATCCGACACATATGGAAGCGCCGCAAAAAAGACCTCACGCGACCACAGAGGGAGCACCGATTATATTGCCGGACGGGAAACTTCGGCACCGCCGCAGCCTTATTCCGCAATGCTTTTCTTGCCACAATGGCCTCCGTCTTAATCGTGCGGGTTCAACGAAACGGCATCCCCATATGAGCCAATAAGGATTTTGCTTCATCGTTTCGTTGAGCACTCGTGACAATCGTAATATCCATACCGTGAATAGCTGCCACGTCATCATATTTAATTTCAGGAAAGGTCAACTGCTCTTTTAACCCGAACGTGTAGTTGCCACGACCGTCAAACGCCTTGGGCGACACCCCTCGAAAATCTCGAATCCGAGGCAAGCCGATATTCAGCAAGCGATCAAGAAACTCGTACATCCGGCTTCCGCGAAGCGTGACCTTGGCGCCAATCGGCATGCCTTCTCGCAACTTAAAGCCGGCTATGGCTTTTTTCGCCCTGGTCACGACGGGCTTCTGCCCGGTGATTAACGCCAATTCAGCCACGGCACTATCCAATAATTTGACGTTTTGAATCGCCTCTCCCATACCGACGTTCAGGACCACCCGTTCCACCCGTGGCACTTGCATCGGATTGGCATACGAGAATTCCTTCATCATCCGGGAGACGACCTCATTCCGGTAGAGGTCCCTTAACCGCGGAGGCGGTCCGCTCTGCGCAGCCTTTTTAGTGGTTGCGGGCTTATCCGTGGTTTCTTTTTTACCCATCACACCTTGTCCAACACGTCATCAGGACTTTTCTGCAAGACCCGCACCCGCCGCCCATCATCCAATCGTTTAATTTTGACACGTGAAGGCTTCCCCAAATCCTGGGAATACACCATGACGTTCGAAATCGCCATGGGCGCCTCACGCTCTAGAATTCCGCCTTGCTTGATTTTTTGGGAAGGTTTCGTGTGGCGCTTGATCACGTTGAGTTTTTCCACCGTCACCCGGCTCGTCCGCGGATTCACGTGCAAGACCTTCCCCATCTTTCCCTTCTCCCGTCCGGCAATCACCATCACCGTGTCGCCCTTGCGAATACGCGATTTGGTCACCGTCCGGCTTCCCGTTCCAGTTCGAGTCCCCATATGCGCTAGAGCACCTCAGGAGCAAGTGAAATGATTTTCATGAACTTCTTTTTCCTCAATTCCCGAGCAACGGGACCGAAGATTCTCGTCCCCACGGGATCCCCCTGATTATTCACTAAGACACAGGCATTGCGATCAAATCGAATGTAGGAGCCATCCTCACGACGCCGGCTTTTTTTTGTTCGCACAATCACCGCCTTGACCACGTCGCCTTTCTTGACGGACGCTTTGGGAATCGCCTCTCGAACCGACACCACCACGATATCGCCGATACCTCCATACCGCCTGCGCGTCCCCCCCAGCACGTGAAAGCACCGCACACTTTTGGCGCCGGAATTATCTGCGACGTCAAGATAACTGTAATTTTGAATCATCAGAACTCCACGCAACGCCTGCGTCGCCGATTACGGCGACGGGTTCTGCTCGCCCCGCTCAATAATGGCCGCCACCCGCCAATGTTTATCCTTACTGAGCGGGCGCGTCTCCACGATTTTCACACGGTCGCCAATCCGAGATTCATTCTTTTCATCATGGGCTTTCAGCTTGGTGAGCCGTCGCACCACTTTTCCGTACAACGCATGCGACACCAGTCTCGGGACCGCCACGACGACCGTTTTGTCCATTTTGTCGCTAACCACTCGCCCATATGATGCACGCTGTCGTCTTGCAGTCATGTTTCGTCAATCCTAGCTTTTCGAATGTCCCGACACCTGTTTTTCACGAAGGACGGTTTTCGCCCTGGCCACGTCTTTCCGCGCCTGACGGATTCTCATTGGATTTTCAATTCGCCCAAGGGCATGTTGACAGCGAAGGTGAAACAATTCTTGCTTCAACTCATGTACTTTTCCGACCAACTCTTCCGCTTCCATGCCCTGCAATGCCTTGACGTCCATCAATGTACCTCAGACGAAATATTCGCCTCGAACGACAAATTTTGTCGCCAACGGCAGCTTATGACCGGCCAAACGAAACGCCTCTTCCGCGACGCTTCTCGATACGTCATCCATTTCATAGAGAATACGACCGGGCTTCACCACGGCAACCCAAAACTCAGGGCTCCCTTTTCCTTTCCCCATTCGAACTTCTGCCGGCTTTTTCGTAATCGGCTTATCCGGGAAAATCCTGGTCCAGATTCTTCCACCGCGCTTGACGTGGCGCGTCATCGCAATTCTCGCCGCCTCAATTTGCCGGGCCGTAATCCGGCCGGGCTCAAGCACCTTGAGCCCGAATTGCCCGAAAGACACGTCACCGCCACGGTAGGCCTTCCCCCGCATGTTGCCTTTCTGCACTTTTCTATATTTAACTTTTTTCGGAGCTAACATACTCGGGACTCATCAAAAATTATGAGTGAATATGAACCGACGTTTTCATACATTCGACAAACGCCGCCGTCTCTCTAAAGCAAATTCAACGAAGCCTCGTCTTTGGCCACGTTCGGCAACTCGGCATCGCCCTTATAAATCCACGCCTTCACCCCGATAATCCCCATGGTCGTATGGGCCTCCGCAAAACCATAATCCACGTCCGCCCTGAGCGTGTGAAGCGGAACCCGGCCCTCCCGATACCATTCCGTCCGGGCGATTTCATTTCCACCCAACCTTCCGGCACAAGACACTCGAACACCTTGGGCACCCAACCGAAGCGCCGAGGCGACGCTTCTTTTCATGGCACGACGAAATGAAACGCGTTTCTCCAATTGCAAGGCAATATTTTCAGAAACAAGCTGCGCATCCAATTCCGGCTTCTTGATTTCCTTGACCGTCACGTAGACTTCACGACTATATCGTTGCTCCAGCATCGCCTTCAACTTATCAACTTCCGCACCTTTTCTCCCGATGATAATGCCGGGACGGGCCGTGTAAATGATCACCTTGACCTGATTCCCGGAACGTTCGATTTCTACCCGTGAAATGCCGGCGTGAAACAACCGGGATTTGACCGTTCTTCGAATTTCCACGTCCTCATGCAGCAACTTCACAAAATCTTTTTTGGCATACCATCGTGAATTCCACGTCCTGGTGTACCCCAGCCGAAAACCATATGGATGTGTTTTTTGTCCCATACTCCCGGTTTACCTCGCTCCGCCAACTCACACGGTTGGCATTCGCTTCCTCTAGGAATCCTCCTGCATCGGAGAAACCTCAATAGTCACGTGACTGGTTCGCTTATGGATGGGATTCGCCCTGCCCATGGACCTGGCTCGAAATCGCTTCAAAACGGGACCGCCGTCCACGTAAGCTTTTGAGACTTTCAGAGATTCAGGATCCCCCAACTCCCGTTGTCCGGCGTTTGCGACGGCGGAATTCAACACCTTTTCCACGACCGGCGCGGCAGCTCTGGGCAAGTATTTGAGGACCGTCAATGCCTCAGACACGCTACGCCCCCGAATCAAATCGATGACCATTCGCATTTTTCGCGGCGTCATTCTGACGTAGCGCAAGACTGCCTTTGCTTCGGCCATGAGGTTCCTTCCCTAATGCTTCACCCGTGCCACGCTACTTCAATGGAACGGCTTTTTCCGATTTGGCGGCTCCATGGCCCTTAAAAAACCGGGTGGGAGCAAATTCCCCGAGTTTA
>JAHRAK010000115.1 GCA_020027535.1 Nitrospirales bacterium | reverse complement strand
CCTCCTTACCCTTCGACTTCGCTCAGGGCAGGCAAAGGAGGGGAACAGAAGGCAGAATGTCCGCCTTTTCCTCCCCCCACCCTCCTTACGAACCGGGTTTTGCCTGCGACAACTGTAGAATAATGTTCCATTCGTTTTCGCGGACAGGTTGAACCGAGAGACGAGAGCCCTTTCGGAGGAGTTCCATCTTTTCGAGACCGCTCACTCCCCTGAGGCTTTCCAAAGACAACGGCGTTCGCAGGACCTCCGTCAACCGAACGTCGACCATCACCCATCGCGGATTCTGTTTTGAACTTTTTTCGTCGAAATAGTGGCTGCCGGGCCGCCAGGAAAAATAATCGGGATACGCGGCTTTGACGACCTCGACAATGCCCACGATCGCCGGAGGATCGGCATTGCTATGATAAAAAAAGGCCAAATTTCCGACGGCCATGGCTCGCAGAAAGTTACGCGCCTGATAATTCCTCACGCCTTCCCAGCATGTCGTCCGTTTGGGGGAACGCGCCAAATCCTCAATGGAAAACGTCGAAGGTTCCGATTTGAGCAACCAGTAACCGGGCATCGCCTGGGCCTCCACCCCTCGATGAATGAAACGGCATCCTATCGTGTTCGACGATGACCGTTCAATGCTTCCCGGCGATGAATCGCCAGGGATCGGGCGCTTGTCGAATTGCTTCGAACGTGCTATGTCCCCTTGCGACGCAGAGAGCGCACGCGATGAACGCCATTCAGACTTTCTACGAAGAACTCACCGGCCTGCTCCCTCAAGAGGCCCTGATTGCCATCACCATTGTCTCGGTCGTGATGTTCTTCGGGACCATCCTGCTCATTCCCATCATCATCATCCGCCTGCCCGTGGATTACTTTTTGCACGATGAAGAACACGTGTGGATGGCGGAATACCATCCGGTCCTGCGCTACATCGGCCTGGTCATTAAAAACACGGTCGGCCTCGTGTTTCTCCTGGCAGGGATTGCCATGCTCGTCCTCCCGGGCCAAGGCTTACTCACCATGGTCATTGGAGTATCCTTACTCGATTTTCCCGGCAAGCGAACGATCGAGCATCGACTGCTCACGAAACCCATGGTATTCCAGGCCATGAACGCCATTCGACGAAAGTTCGGCAAACCCCCGTTCTCGCAGCCGGCATGATCGACGGGCTCACGGCCGTCCCGATGAGACAAAAAGGGCGAAGACCGCGATGCCCGGCACACGAACCGCCCGCACGATTTTCTGAAGAACCATGAAGACCGTGAAGACGACCGCGTGGATTCTCGTCTCCCTCCTGTGCGCCGTGTCCTTCGGCTTTGTCACCGGACTGTTGAACCCTGAGGAAAAAGTCAACGGGCTCTGGTTGGTGACGGCAGCCGGCTGTTTTTACGTGCTGGCCTACCGGTTTTATGGAGGATTTCTGGGCCGGCGCGTCATGCAACTCGATGATGCGCGCCGGACCCCGGCCTTTCGCCTGGAAGACGGCACCAACTATTATCCCGCGAACAAATACGTGCTCTTCGGACACCATTTCGCCGCCATTGCCGGCGCCGGGCCGTTATTAGGTCCCGTCCTGGCGGCACAGTTCGGATTTTTACCGGGGTTTCTCTGGATTGTCATCGGGGCCGTGGTGGCCGGCGCGGTCCAGGATTTCGTCATCCTGGTCGGCTCCCTGCGTCGCAATGGCCGCTCCCTGCCGGAAATCGCACGCGCGGAGATCGGATGGATCACCGGCACGGCCACGGCCGTGGCTGTGTTGTTTATCGTGATCGTGGCCCTGGCCGGTCTGGGGCTGGCCGTGGTCAACGCGCTCATGGCAAACCCTTGGGGCACGTTTACGATTGCCATGACCATCCCCATCGCCTTGCTCATGGGATGGTATCATCACCGCGTTCGACCCGGGCACGTGGGAGAAATGTCCCTCATGGGCATCGTGCTGCTTTTCCTGTCCGTTATCCTGGGAAAAATGGTGGCGCAGTCGGACCTGGCGATATGGTTCACGCACGACCGGACCACGCTGGTCTGGCTGTTGGCCGGATACGGATTTCTGGCCTCGGTACTGCCGATGTGGATGCTGTTGGTTCCGAGAGATTACCTCTCGACGTTCATGAAACTCGGGGTCATCGGATTGCTGGCGATCGGCGTGATCATTTTGGCCCCTGACCTGCACATGCCCGCGGTCACCGGATTCATTGCCGGAGGCGGCCCGATTATCCCCGGCCCCCTCTTCCCATTCCTGTTCATCACCATCGCCTGCGGCGCCATCTCGGGATTCCATTCCCTCGTATCGTCGGGCACCACGCCGAAAATGATTGCCCGCGAATCGCAGGCCATGGTGGGCTATGGAGCCATGTTGTTGGAAAGCTTTGTCGGGGTGGTCGCGCTGATCTCGGCGGCCCTGCTTGTCCCGGGCGATTATTTTGCGATCAACACGCATCTCCCGGCCGATACGCTTGCGGCCATGGGGTTCCCCGTTGAAAACATTCACACCCTCTCGGAACTGGTCGAAGTGGACGTCTCGGGCCGGCCGGGAGGCGCGGTATCGTTGGCCGTCGGGATGGCCTGGATTTTTTCCGCCCTGCCGGGGATGGCCGGGCTCATGGCCTATTGGTATCAATTCGCGCTCCTGTTCGAAGCGCTGTTTATCCTGACGACCATCGACGCAGGCACTCGTGTGGCGCGCTACCTCGTTCAGGAAATGGGCGGGCACGTGTATGCTCCGCTTCGCCAAATCAATTGGTGGCCCGGCGTCATCCTGTCCAGCGCCCTTGTGGTCGGGGCATGGGGATGGCTCATCGCCACGGGCACGATCTCCACGGTCTGGCCCATGTTCGGAGCCGCCAACCAGTTATTGGGGACCCTGG
>JAHRAK010000106.1 GCA_020027535.1 Nitrospirales bacterium | reverse complement strand
GCAGGTCTTCCCGAGAGAATCAAGTATGCTGAATACCTATATAATGGCATGCTTACATACATCAGGACGCCACCCAACCACAAGATAGGCGTCAAGTTAAAGGGATAAATCCCTTTTGTTTCGTGTTTCTTTGGCAAAAGGCGCCCTATTCGTTGCAAGAAGGCTGTGAATTCTTCATCAGAAGGAGAAAGGGACCAAATTTCGCAACCGTCTTGATCAAATATCAGACGGTTAGCTAAAGCAAATTTGGGCTTAGAAGATCTCTCTGCAAGTAACGACAGCACTTTATGGAATTCTCGCATTCCAGAGCCAGCTGCAGCCACAGGGCCGGACTCCATGGCACCCACGGCCGTAAGGAATTCGTTCTCACGCAGGGCACTCGCACAGCAGAAAGTTGCGTTGTTGCAGATCTCGATCAGTTTTCCCATGCTTCTGATGTGGTCGTCATGCCAATGGGTCGCAACCACGAGGCGAACAACTCCAGCCGGATCTAAGCCCAAGCCGTGCAGATAAGCTGATGCAGCTGGATGAGACTCCTGATTGAGACAGGAGTCTACGATTACCCAATTTCCCTTACGCGATATGAAGGAGTATGCACTCTCCGTAACCTGGACCGAAGAGACACACTTCTATTTGATCGTGCTCGGGAGGTGCTTTGACGGCTGTCAGTCCACTATCGACTGAGCGATTTGTTTTGCCCACTTTTCTCCCTCGGATATGTCCTGCTTGGTCATAGCAGGAAGGTCGTGGAAGACAATCTGGGAAATGCGCCGTTTGGTTTTACTCACGGAGCGCTCGTATCCGATGACCCAACGGAAAACGCTGCCGGGACGCAGCCGATTAAGATCATCTTCTGAAATTTCAGCCAAAGGAATTGCGACTTCTTCTTCCTCTTGTAAGGACTCTGCAGTCAAGTCCAATAATCGTGCCGTGAATTCACACTTTCCTTTCTCAAGGACATACCCTTCCCATTCCTGGAGGGCATGAAATGTTGCCTGCGCCGGTGACGTTTGTGGCAGGCTTGGTAATGTTATGATCGGCTCAACATCAGGAAGGCTACTAGTCAGCGTTGTAAAATCGGCAATTCCGGTTTCTGTGCTTTGAGGATCGCGAATTGAGGCGTCTCGGGTTTGGCGCAGTGAAATCGCAACACGTTCCGCATGTATTTTACGTAACCTATGGCTAGTGAGAGCGGGGACAAGTGAGGTTTCACTGGGGTAAGATAAATCCGGAAGATCATCATCTGTAAGAGCGCGTGCAGTGGCCAACATTTCTATTTCTCCGTTAATGACATAAGGTGATCGATGATTTTGTCCGCAGGTTGAAGAGATTCATCAAAATTTCTCTCTAGTAGCTTAACTATTTCGCTGGTTGCGGTATGACTTTCTGCGTCCTCAATACTATAGTGGTCATTGATCCGAACGTATATACCAAGATGTCCCTCTCCGACTCTATTGGACGGTTCTACGGTCACATTTATTTGTCCATCAGGCGGCCTGCCGTCTGGGTTTATTTGTCTCATGGTGAGGGAGGTCATGCCACCATGTTCTCCATCTGGTTCAAGTTTCTTGCCCCATTCTCCCCACGGCTCGACCGGTGCCAGCGATCTGCCTAGCCTGTCTCGCTCTTCAAATTTCTTAACAGTAAAATGTACTTCTCTGTTGATTCCTAAGGCGTTAAGGGGTGTATGGGGAAGGTGATTCCGAAAAATACGGACGGCCAGATCCTGCAAACGAATATAAGGAGCTTGAGTCGTGTTAATCATGAAACGTTCTGGTTCAACCTGTAGGTTAAGCCAGTCTGCATTGAATTTCGTGATCTGAGGGTGGGCAATTTGCATATTTGCGTTATCGACAATTTCTTTAGAAAGAAGCCCATTCCAACCAAACCATGAATGTGTAAAAATTAAAGGATTGAAATGGCCACACATAACAAGAGAGACCCGGGCGATTTCGGGTTCAATTCTCATTGCTGATTCCTCCTGGCAAGCAGTTTGTCAGACATTGCTTTTCCATCCAGGCCGTGTCACTTTATAGGCTGATCTAAACTTACAGTAACAGAATGGGGCTCAATCGCAAATTTGATTCTTGCATTCATGCTTGTGTCCCTGCAAACAGTCGCATGTTGAACGTCGATTGCAAGTTCAGGGTTGCACGGATAAATGAGATGCCGTTAGCCGGGATGCCGTCTGCATAATTAGTCAATGTCTGTTCGGTCGATGCGCCGCCTTTGTGGTTCAAAATGAGGTGGATGCCAAAAGCTAGGTCGAAAAAGTCAAATTGGAAGAATTCGTACAACAAGCATTGAAATTTATCTTTTTGAAATAACATTGTGTTTTTCAAACATGCAGTCTATTGAGAAGCCAACCGGTCGAACTTGTAGCTTTGTTTGCTCAGGACGGGAAAAACCGTAAAGACCGGCGTGCTGTGCGGAATCAAGCCCGTGTCCGTTCCCGGGCTCAAGGTCAGATGGAGATTCACGAAGTTAAAACTCAGCCCTTCCTGCCAGGGTTGCGATTGGGCTTCCGCATAGGTGGGGACTTTGTCTGAGGCGTAGGAGCGGGTCATCAGCCCCGCGCCGCCCTGAAGCCCGTATTCATACAAGTCCGGGGCGCCCTGGATCAGGACGGCTACCTTGGAGGCGTCGAACCAGACTTTAAAATTGCAACTGACCTGAATGAACGGCCCCAGACTGCCGGTATGTTCGAGCACGGCGAGCGGGTAGGCGTATTCCGGAGGCACGTCCCCGGAAGCAGGAACGGACGCGGCGGGAAATTCGGAATCCTTGATGCCGGAGACGGACACGAATAAGAGATGCGGGTCATCCAGGGCAATGTCGTAAACCTGCCCGTCATGGTAACTGCACAGTTTCCCCATCTCATACCGGAGAGGATACGAGTATCCCATTTTCGCATAAAAAATCCGGATGCCCGCTTCCAGCGGATCATCGGGACGGCGGCTGATCTTCAGATCGAAGGGGAGCATCATATGAAATCCGTTCGTCCGAACGGCCATGAAAGGAGCGCAGGCGCCGGGAAACTCCTTATGCAAGGTCTCATTCTCCGGCTCGAATCGCTTGGGCGTGCCGCCGAAATGCTGCGCGGTCTTGGCCTCCTTGGTCAGCCGATACTTGTTTTGGTAGTACGCGCCGGCGCGCTTCTGCGCCAGATCCAAGAAATAGTCGGGGAGATCCGTCTCGACGATCAAGGTGTGACGGTCGACGGAGGCATTCCGGGACGATTTCATGGCGTCGTTATAGATGGCCAACTCGGCGGTGGTTTTCTGAACGTCATGCTCCAATTCCCTGTCTAATTCGGGATCGAAGAACCGCGTGGTCGAGAGAAGCTGGCGGGCTTTTTGCAGCAATTCCAATTTGAGCGAATAGCGTTTGGGTTCCGCTGCAATGGCCTGGGTCGTTGCGATGATCAAACTGAACTGTTCTTCCGGAGCAATGCCGAGTGCCGTCAAGTCCTGTTCGCGAAGAAACGAGATCGCCAATGGCCCAAACGCCTCTTCGCGGCGGAGACCGAGCGTCAGCAGATAATTAAGATAAGAACGGGCTTCATCCTGGGTCATAGTCTGAACTTTCGGTCATTGATGCGAAACTGGCCCGAAACTGTCATTCCCGCACACGCGGGAATCCAGAGTCGTTCTCCTCGCAAAGAAAAACAAAACCCTGGATCCCCGATCGGGGTCGGGGATGACAGAAGGAGACAGCGGAAATTGTCAACGAACAAACATTCGCAATTCTAAGGAAACGGGGTCTGTCAGGACAAGGGGAAGACCGAGCCCCTGGATAAGCCAAGCCGGGAGCGGGAAACAGGAAGAGATTCTTGTGCTGATGCCGAGCCGAGTGGGTGCCAGGATTCACTCGATTTTGAAAGACTTCAGGTCTCAGTCAAATATCTTCATCAGCCTCGTCTTCATCATAGTAATCTTCACCGTCTTCGATCAGATCCATTGTCTCTTCCGAACAAGACGTTTTGCCGGACAAATCCGGGGTGTCCCATCCGAAAGCAAGGGCCGGTGCGCCGGCCAGCACCAAAAACAGAAAAAGGGTGAGAAATGGGTTCATGATGAGTCTCCTTTCCTCTGTGAACAGCCGGAAGGCCAAGTGAGCCTGGCGCTCATCGAGCCCCCATGGTTGAGTGAATCCTGGCTAACACATGTTGTATGCGATATTTCAAGTATATTTCATGCATGTTAATAATATGTCATATATATTACAGCCAGGTAAATTATTTAAGGGGTGGCTGACAGGGTTATCCGATGAAACTATGAATCGAGATGGTTCCAAAAATACTATAAAAGATGCTGTTTTTATGCCAAATAGAAGCAAAATAGCACCATATAGATACTAAAATAGATCTTTGTTGATTGATAAAGCGGTTTTTCAGGCGGTGGGTTGTGTGCAGCCTCAGCCATAGAACAGGAAAGAGCTTCCAGCCTCCACCAGCACCAGCGTGCCGAGTGCAATCGTAGCGAGCCCCACGACGGCCTGGAGGCTGTGATGCGCCCGGGTGAAAGCCTGTGCCGTCCAGGCCAGGGGCACGGCCAGCACCGAAGACAACACCAGCATGCCGGCGATCGAGCCAAGGCCGAACAACGCGACGTAGAGCAGCCCGATGACCGGGTCCTGTACGGTCGAGGCGGTCAGGATCACCAGGGCCGTTGATCCGGCCAGACCGTGAACCATGCCCACCAGCAGCGTCCGCACGGGCAACCCGCTTGCATGGGCATGAACGTGATGGTCGGGATCATGGGCAGTGCCTTCACCGGGATGACTGTGGCCGTGCAAATGGGTCCGGCAGTCAGCGTGCCGGTGACGATGGAAATGAAAACCGGCGCGCCACAGGCGAACAAGCACCTGTCCGCCCAGCAGGATCAGCATCACGCCGACGAGGCCCTCCAGCACCTGGGCCAGGGTCTCACCGAAGCGCAGATCCAATAAGACAGCCGCACCGGCGAAAATCAACAACGTCAATGAATGGCCCAAGCCCCAGACGGCGCCATGGGCGGCGATCCGGCGAACCGATCGCGTGCCCGTGCAAAGCGACGACACGGCCGCCACGTGATCAGCCTCAAGAGCATGCTGCATGCCGAGCAAAAGCCCCAGCAGAAGAATGCTCGTCACGAAATATGGTTCCGGAAATTCACGCTACGTATCATATTCTCCAAGCCGCCCAAACAAGGCTTTTTAATGTAGCTACTGTACGTTTCGTCGGGTTCTGCTGACAAGAGGGCGGAGAACTCCACCCTTTCGTTTCGCCGGCGACTTCGTTACTCTAGGCAGAGGTAAGGGAAGCAGGGAAAATCCATCCGTCATCCTCGTGTCCGACCACAGATCAGAAACGCAACAAGTCCTTGAATGGCCGCAGGTGCTGGAGGTGTTGGCCGCGCAGGCGCATTCTGCGTTGGGAGCCGAGTTGTGCCGGCGGTTGCCGCTGGAGGACACGCTCGAACTCGCACAGCGACGCATGCAGGAAACCACGGACATGCTGGAACTGCACCATGCGCCCGTGCCGTTCCCCGCCGTGCAATTCGAAGACTCGTCACACGCCTTGGATAAGGCGGAAAAGGGCGGGGTCCTGGACCTCCATACGTTGAGAACCCTCTCCGTCATGATCCACGTGGCCGGGTCGGTCAGACGCTGTCTCACGGTGAATCAACAGACCGCACCGGCCTTGTTTGCCTATTATGCAAACCTGCCGGACCTCTCCGCATTGCGACAGGAGATCGATCGTTGCGTGAGCGAAGAAGGAGAAATGCTCGGCCAGGCTTCACCGGCCCTGGCCGAAGCCCTCCGTACGGCTCAAGGGTTGAAACAGCGCATCCGCCGGCGCGTGGAGACCATGGTGGCGTCCTCACGCTACCGGGAGTTGCTGCAGGAACCGTACTATGCCCAACGGGAGAACCGGTACGTCCTGCCGATCAAGGCCGAGCGCCAGCACGACGTCCCCGGGATCGTGCATGATATGTCGGCCAGCGGCGCCACGGTGTTCTTGGAACCCCGTGAACTCATCGACCTGAACAACGAGATCAAAGTCGCCGAGCTTCAGGTCACCCGTGAAATCAACCGGATTCTGCAGGAACTCACGGACCGGGTCGTAGAGCACCTGCACGATCTGCGGAGCCTGCTGCACGTCCTGACCATCCTGGACTGTATCGGAGCCAAAGCGCGCCTGAGTGTCCGCATGAACGGCACGCCGGTGAGTCTCAATACCGACGGGCACATTCGTTTGTGGAAAGCCCGGCATCCCTTGCTGCCGTTAACCATAGAGCAGGTGGTGGCCAACAACGTCATGTTTGAAAAGGATGCCACAGTGTTGGTGATTTCCGGGCCCAATACCGGCGGAAAGACCGTGCTGCTGAAGCTGTTGGGCCTGTGTAGCCTGATGGTGCGGGGCGGGCTCCATCTGCCCTGCGGGGACGGCTCGGAAATGGCGTTTTTCGAGGACACCTTCGCGGACATCGGCGATGCGCAGGACCTGACCAAGGACCTGTCCAGCTTTTCCGCCCACATCAGAAAACTGATCGGTCTGCTCAAGAATATCGAACACCGCACCGGCGGCGGGTCTCCGCACACGCTGGTGCTCCTGGACGAAGTCATCAATTCGACGGACCCCGCGGAGGGTGCGGCCCTGGCTGAAGCACTCCTCCGCCGGTTCGCCGAACTCAAGCTCAAGGTCGTGGTGACCACGCATTACAATTCATTGAAGACCCTGGCCCTGTCGACCCCGGGGTTTCTGAACGCGAGCCTTGAATTCGACGTGAACACGCTGGCCCCGACGTACCGGTTCATCCCCGGCATCCCCGGCGGATCCTCCGCGCTCGATATCGCCGGTCGTTTGGGGATGGACCCGTCGATTCTCGACCATGCCCTGAGCCTGGTCCATCAGGAAGATCGCCAACTCGATCATATCTTCGCTGACCTGCAACACACACATCAGGAGTTAAAGGAAGAACGGGAAGAAGCCCGGACCCAACGCGAGAGTGCCGACCGTGACGCGACGGAGGCCCATGCGATTACGGAACGATTGCGTTCGGTCGAACGCGAAGAAATCAAAAAAATGAAAAAGAAGTTTCGCGAAGAACTGGCGACGGCTCGTGCGGAGATTCGCCGGATCACCGAGTCGTTGCACCGGCAACGGACGTGGACGCACGCGCAGGAAGCGCAACACCAGTTACAACGTGTCGAGGATTCCGTGACCCAACACACCAGGGCATCGCTCGAAACCGTGCCGGTCGAATCGCTCGAAGAAGGCGATATTGTGGAAATCGCCAATCTGGACACGTTGGGGCGATTGCTGGAAAAGTCCCAAGGCAAGAAATCCGTGCGCGTACAGGTGGGGGAATCCGAGATGTCCGTGCACGTAGACCGACTCGTCGGGCTTGGAAAAGGGGAGGGGATACCGGATGCGGTCTCGCGTCCGGCGCCATCCG
The DNA here is from genome assembly GCA_020027535.1 of Nitrospirales bacterium. Classification (GTDB taxonomy): domain Bacteria; phylum Nitrospirota; class Nitrospiria; order Nitrospirales; family UBA8639; genus Bin75. The sequence continues at coordinate 26,672 of JAHRAK010000106.1, read as the reverse complement.
CAACGTGTTCATCGAAACCCGGCCAATCCTTGTCCAACAAGAACGTCGCGACGGGCTCCACGGCGTCGGGTTTTGCCGGCATTGATCTGCGGGGGCAAACAGCGGAAGAAGCGCTTGAACAACTGACGGCTCAGTTGGATCAGGCTTTGCTGAGCAACGCCAAATCCGTCCGGATCATTCATGGGCATGGGACAGGAAAGCTCAAGGCCGCGATTCGACAATTTCTGGCGCAGTCGGTCTACGTGACGGCGTTTCGACCGGGAGCAAAGGATGAAGGCGGCGACGGCGTGACGATGGCGGAGTTGACCTAGCCCGTGCCCACGTTCAAGACCCGGGTTCATTCGTCAGGGCAATGGCGACGTTGCGCTGGAATCCTGAAAATTTCGCGCGCCGGATAGGGGACCGGGCAAAGGTGCGGGAGAATTCCTCCTCGCTCAAGGCCGAGAGCCTGGTCAGGTCCGGGCCCTGCGTCAGCTCGGTGGGCTGCACGGCCGGCTCGTCCGTCGCCGGAGCAAAGGCATTATACGGGCACACGTCCAAACAATCATCGCAGCCGAAGATGCGGTTGCCCATGCGGGTTTGGAGGTCCCGGTCCAGCGAAGGCCGGTCGCCGCGATATTCGATCGTGACGTACGACAGACATTTCGTGGCATCGACCACGTAGGGATCGACAATGGCGCCGGTCGGACAGGCGCGCATGCACAGGGTGCACGTCCCGCACAGATCGGCCCCGGGTTCGTCGGGCTCCAACTCCGCGGTGGTTAAAATTTCTCCCAGCAGCAACCACGAGCCGAAGGCAGGGGAGACGAGATTGGAATGTTTGCCGATCCACCCCAAGCCGGCCTGCTGCGCCCAGAATTTTTCCATCACCGGGCCTGTATCCACGTAATGGCGCGTGGAACAATCCGGCTCAAGAGACGTGAGTGTCCGTTCAAGGACCTTGAGCTTTTTCTTGAACACGCGATGGTAGTCCTCACCCCAGGCATACCGGGCAATCCGCCCGTTACCCCGCCGCTCATCCGGAGCCACGTCGGTCCAGTAATTGAGGCCGACGGCAAGAATCGAACGGCAGTTCGGCAACACCTGCGCGGGGTCGGCACGCCGTTCGGGATTGCGTCCCATCCACGCCATCGTGCCGTGGTAGCCTTGAGCCAACCAATGCCGGAGGCGATCGAAAAGGTTGTGACAGGAACGACTCGCCGGAGAGGAGTCCTGATCCGGATGCGACGCCGGGACGCGGGCAATACCCACCGCGTGAAATCCCTGCTCAAGAGCGGCTTGTTTAAGAAGACGGGTAGTCGATGACACGAAAGCGAACCCTCTTTTCCTTCTGTCATCCCCGACTTGATCGGGGATCCAGTGTCTTTAGGGTCTTTGTGTCCCTTCTTGTTCCCTTTCTTTGCTTGCCCTGAGCGTAGCGAAGGGTCTGGAGGGGCAGAGGGAAGCGTAGAGGCCTTTGTAGCTACGCCATCCCGGGTCAAAGCCCGGGACATGCCTTATGGCGCAGCCAGCCTAATCCTTATAGACTTTTCTCGGTTGGGTCGTCATGGGCTGGCTGTCGCCACACGCAAACATCACGCTGAACCGGGCCGAACAATTATCCGTGCCGCACGGGCCACAGGAACCCACGATCTTGGTTTTCCAGTCGGTTTTTTCTTCGTCGATTGCACAACTGGTCTTACCGCCCTTGGAGACGTCGATCCACGGATCGTCATAGCCGGGATAGTTGGCGACCGTGCATCCTGACGGGATCGGCACCTCACAGGTGCGGCCTTGCTCTCCCTTGACCATGCCCAGGTTGCAAATCGATTCAGTCCGGGGTTCCGCATAAGCGACCCCGCCATCCAGGAACAGGATTCCGCTTAAAACGAGTGCCAGAGAGACGACCAGTGCCAAGTGTTTCATGATCCAAGTCCTTTTGCGAATGTTCTCATTCCGAAAACAGCAGACGTTCTTCCTACAATAGAATGCTGCGAGCACAAGAGCAAGTGATTTCCCTTTGCAAAAGTGCAGCCTCTTCCTTCTGTCATTTCCGACGCTTGTCCCCGAGTTTCTCTTGCTGTCATCCTCGACATTTGTAATCGAGGATCCAGGGTTGTTTCTTTTTCCTGCGTTCGTGAAGAAAACGACTCTGGATTCCCGATCAGGTCGGGGATGACAGAGAAAATCAAATGCAGATTCCTCGCAAACAGTGGGAGAGGGCAGGGGTGAGGGAAACGGGATCTTTCCTACGTGACGTCCATCGTTTCCCGGATGACCAGGTCGGCCACGGAACGCAATGCGCTCTCTATGCTGTCGCCTTCGAGCCGGCGCAGCCGGAAGTGGTCGAGTTGCCGGTCCGCGCCGGTTCCTTCCCTGATGATCGTGAGCGAATGGCGCAATTCCGCCTCGCAGCCAAGCGCCTTGGCGTCCTCGGCAAGGTCCTCGACGAGCGCGGACAGGTGATCGTTGATGTCGATGCGTTCGCCCAAAGCGACGTCGCCGAAAAACGCCAGCACGCCGTAGCGTGCCGCCAACCAGCGATTCTCGGCGATGAGTCCGGTTGCCGGTTCCGGTGGCAGTGCGTCTTCGGCGTCCTGGCGAAGTAGCTTGCGGATCAGAGAGGCATACACCGCCGCAACGGCCAAGGCGTCGTCAAAGTTGGTACAGATATCGCAGATGCGCAACTCGATCGTGGGATACTTCGGTGACGGACGGAGGTCCCACCACAACTCGCAGCCGTCCTCGATGAACTTGAGAGATTGGTACCCTTCCAGCAGGGTTTCGTAGTCGCGTCGCGAGGCAAATGCCGGCGGGAGACCGAACCGCGGCATCACACTCAAGAGGTTTAGCCGATAGGATTTGAACCCGGTCTCCCGTCCCGAGCTGAACGGTGACGATGCCGACAGGGCATTCAGCAACGGGAGATGAGGTCGTAAGGCGGTCATCACCCGTATGCGCGAGTCGGGGTCGCCGAATCCGGCGTGAATATGCATGCTGCCCACGAGAAGGGACCGTATCTCCTGAAGAGTAATCGCTAAGCGCTGATACCGCTCCTTCGGCGTCGGCAATTGCACCCGCCAGTCGGCGAACGGATGCGTGGACGACGCAATCACGGCGGCCTTATGCTGCCGCGCGGCATCAATGACGATTCGACGTGTCTCGGTCAGTGCCTGGCGCAAGTCGGCGAAGTTCGCACAGACCTTGGTGTTAGTCTCGATTTGAGAGCGCAGGAATTCATGCACCACGCTGTGCGGCCCGCTGGCACGTTCACAGGCTTCGAAGATCGCCGGATCCGGGTCGGCTATCAGGTCCCGCGACTCCGGATCGACCAGAAAAAACTCTTCTTCAACCCCAAGCGTAATGTTCAAGTCCGTGTCCGGCATCCCGGCAACATACCGCATTCACCTCTCGACGAACAAGACAGGCAAAACAATCTTTCCTGCGGTTATTCCCGACATTTTCAATCGGGAATCCAGGGTCTTTGTCTTTGTAGCCGCGCCATCTCATGGCGCTGTCTTTTAAGTGGTCATTCCGAGCTTGTCCTGAACGAAGCGAAGGACCTTGCGAGGAATCTGCGATTAGCCGTACCAAACTTGGACGGGCTGAGACTTCTTGATTCGGCTTCAAATATGGTCTATATCAGACTGCTACGAATTGATAGGAGAGCAAATGACCGCTGAACACGCTAAATTCAACCGGCCTTGGACCGTTGCCGAAGCCAAAGCGCGGCTGTCTGAAATCCTGCGTCTAGCCGAGGCGGAGGGGCAACAGTATATCGGCAGGAGAAAGACCTTCGTCATCGTGCCCGAACGATTGTGGCAAAAGCAATCGCCGCCACGTAAGCCGTTGGGGCAGTGGCTGGTCGAAAACATGCCGCGTGGAATAGAGCTTGAAGTGCCGAGCCGCCGCGAACCTGAACGGGAAATTCCGTTCAGCACAGGGCAGGACAGTCAAGGTAGGTCGGGTTAGCGAAAACGTAACCCGACAGTTGACTACAGACATAAGAAGATGGTCCGGAAATATGAAGAAGAAAGTTCCAAGATTTAAGACCGATCAGGAGGCCGAACAGTTTCTGGAGCGGGATCTGACGGATTACCTGAACCTGAAGAATTTTACCCCTGTCACGTTTGAGTTGTTGCCCAAAACCAGGCAAGTCAATCTGCGGTTTTCCGAACCGCTATTCAATGCTGTGCGCCAGCGAGCGGCCCAGGAAGGCATTTCGACCAAAATTTATTCGCCGCGCGGTGGAGGGCTCACTCAAAAAGAAACCCAAAGCCCTCGCCTGATAGCGTCTCCCCCCTGTCATCCTCGACGCTTGTCCCCGACTTGATCGGGGATCCAGGCGATCTATAGGGATCCAGTGTCTTTGCAGGGGCATTGGGTCTTCGGAGTTACCGAATACCAATCCTCTCGATCTTCATTATTTCTTGTCTGACATCTTCCGATGACGGGAGTGCCGGGGAATTATATACCTGTTTACCCAAATAAGGAGGAGAAGTAATGTCACAAGAATTGGCGAAAAAGTTTTATGATAATTTGGTTGCCGTATGGGTCGTACCAAACCAGTGAAGCTCAGAAAACCGAAACCTCATCAGTCCAAATATGATGAGGTCAATGATCCCTCCTTCAAGATCCCCGACAGCCCGGAGAATATCGCTAAGGCGATTCTCCAAAAGCCTCCAAAGAAGTGGGATTACCTCACCAAGTCTCCCAAATCCTCTTAATGTTCTTCCACATCTTTACGCTTACCTTTACGAACCGTTGTACGGTTTCGCATTGAAACGTTTCATATCCTGCCGTATACTGTAATTGCCAGTTACCTTACAGGTTGCCCGTGCTCGACTCAAGAAAAAGAACTACATTGATCATATTGCCGGGTTGGGATTTGTCCCACAAGAGAACTACTTCAATTCCGGCGTGTTGGTGATGGATTGTGACGCCATTCGCAGGGAGTGCCACGATTATGTTGATCTTGCCAGCATCGACAGACTCCGGCCTTTTCGAGAGTTTCCCGATCAGGATCGGTTGAACGAGTTTTTTGCCGAACGGTGGCTCAAGTTACCATTGAAGTGGAATATCCGTCCAGGATTGATGCGAGATGTTCAATACCGCCACCATCGGTTTCGGCATGTGTCGGAGGAGTTGCGTGTGCAAATGCAAGACGCCGCAGTTGATCCCAAGCTGTGGCACTTCATGGGCAGGAAAAAACCGTGGATCAAACGGTGGAGCAATGTTTTGAGGGTTCGACAAGCCTATAAGGACTATGCCAACACCTGTTTGGAGTTTTGGACCCAGACCGGTATCATGTTTGGCGTGTAACCCATGCCCTTTATTGATCTGCTGTCTTATTCGCCGTTATAGTCCTTGTTTCAATCCGTATTGCGCCAATATCTTTGATAAGGCGATTCCGCCAAGTTTAAGATATTCCCAATGCCACCCGAGAAACCGGACGTGTCGAAACTGGAGCCACTAGCACAGGCCGTACTCGACGCCCACTCGGACGCCACGCTGGCCGACCTCTACGATCCCGACCGCATGCCAGACAATCTCCGCAAGGTCCACCAAGCCCTCGACCGCGCCGTGGATAAACTCTATCGCCGTACCGGGTTCGCATCAGAACGCGAGAGGGTAGAGCACCTCTTTATGCTCTACGAGAAAATGAGCGCCCCTCTAAAATCCGCAATGCATGAAAAACCGCGAGGTAGGAGTCGTCGAAAAGAGAGAGAGTCGACACAGTGACAGTTGTGCGTTGTATTACTCATTGCAGATCGGGAGTTGAAGATGAACGATCCTCATGCCCTTAATGATCTCGCCCATGCAATAGATCTTGCTTCAGATGCAGGTGACGAAGCGTCGCTACGCAAACTCGCCGGAGACTGTGAAAGCCGCCTAGACACCGCTGAGGGTGCAGATCGAGTCCATCTTCTCTATTATCAGTCCAATACATATAGCGCGATCATTACAGCCAAACAACATGACGCCGACTACATTTGGAACTGGGAGCAACCGGACGGTATTCAGAATATTTTATTGCTTCGGCGGGCAATTAACGAACCGGACTTTGAGACCATCCATCCAATCTTCGCCTGCCAGATACGCACTAATCTCGCCAATCGACTGAATAATCTTGGCCGCCCCGTCGCGGCAAACGAACAATGGCTGAAAGTACTGGAAACTAATCCTCGCTTTGCCAAGGCGCTCGCTAATCAAGCCAAAGGGGTTAGGACATTTGCAGGCATACTTTACGACGTTTACGACGACAACCATAAACCCCTTTTGTTGGCGGCTGCGCGGTCTCTTTTCGACGCAGCACTTGATAAAGACGCTTTCTGGGAAAGTGGGGACCGTGACTCCATCGCACCCGCGCTGATGGTAAAACGCAAACAGATTGCTGACTATCTTATCCGGAGTCACTATGACGAGGAATTTGATCTGAACCAGTGGTCGCTAGGTGCCACCGCAGAAGAGCGCTCATATCGCCGTTGGTGCTTACGAGAGAGACTGTTTCTGAACCCACTCAACGAGGCATACACGGACAGTGTAGCTGCGACGGATGTATTGCACCTACCCAGCCACACGTACAGGGTTGGGGATGCGCCACGGTTTCCTTTGTACTACAATCTGATGAAACAGGAATATGTCAGCGCTCGGTATCGACTGTACCGCGCGACCTCTGAAGACGATCCGGAATTTTTGATGCGAGACGTGCTCATGCTCGACAGTGGTGAAGGTCAAGCCTTGGGCCATCATACCGAAGATCTTCGATCCGCGTTTCGATCTTCCTACGCCATATTCGATAAGATCGGTCTGTTTTTGAACGACTATTTTCAGATCGGAATGGAGGCCAGAAAGGTTAGCTTTCGCGGCGTGTGGTTTGAAAAGCTGAACAGCCAAGTCTTTGAGATTCGACCGATGTTCAAAGACCGTCCGAACTGGCCTCTACGGGGCTTGTATTTCCTATCAAAAGATTTGTTCGATTACACCCTCAGAGAGGTCTCAGAACCGGATGCTGCCGACCTTGCTAAATTGCGGCAGCAGGTCGAACACCGTTTCCTCAGCTTTCAAAACGTCGAAGACGGAGAGAGCACCGAAACACACCGATTTATATCAATCAAAGACTTTCGGGATAAAACTCTACGCCTCTTGAAAATGGCACGTGAAGCATTGATCTATCTTTCCCTTGCCATGCACCGCGAAGAAGTCTTGCGAAAGGAATTGTCTGAGAATAACGGTGAGAGGATAACTTCGTCCATCTCATCCCGCCGAATTGAATCGTTTCGGCGGTTTTAGGCGATAATCGAGGCTCAGAGGGGACCTGCAGCGGATCTATGAGACGTGTTTGTGGAAATGAGTCAAGGTAGGTCGGGTTAACGAAACGTAACCCGACAGTTGGCTAAGAATTTATTCGCCAGGCGGTGGAAGGCTCACTCAAGAAGAAGCCTAAAGCCCTCACCTGACAGTGCCCATGGCTGAAACAAGAAGAAATCCCCTAAGAGTGGAGGTAGAAAAGCAGGGCCACTTAAGCCGATATTTCGCAAAATCTAGGGCATGATTTTTGAGGGAGGTCAACACCACCTATGCCTCACGCTCCACTTGGATCCAAAGTGGGGAAGGTCAGCTTAAAGCCTCCGGCGTCAAAAGCTTGGCCCATTGTTCCCAGTCGGGAAAGTACACCCAACCGCAGACGATAATTTCGGGTCGCGGATTATTGGTCATCTCACCCTCCCAATAATGCCGTGCACGATCTTCAGCATTATCGGCACTCACATTATCCAGCCACGTTGCGTCTGCCCTAAATCTTCGAGAATCAGATATGAGTCGTACTCTTACCAAGAGCCGTCTTTCATCACCGAACCATTCGGTCGCAGCGTTTTCCGCAAGTTCTTTTGACTCGAATAAGAACAGCGCGTTGAATCGAGTTGGTCTGTCAGGAAACTCAGTCTTTCGGATCCTTTCCCATGTCTTTTCTTTCTCAGATAACTGGGCGTAAGCTCCATATATTGTCACAAAACCTCTTGGATCAGCGAAGGGGTTCTCTGCTGAAATGCTCTTGTAATACCCTTGGTAGAGAAGAACGTTATGAGATAGAATGCCCCCATCGTGGGTCAGATGCCAGAAATCCTTATTGTCGATTGAATACTTTGTTACACCGTTCTTCCCATCCATGATTGAATCCTTATTTGCTGATGTATTTGCGCTACCATGCCTATTGGCATTCGGCATGGCTCTTAAGGTTTCTGAAATAGTTACTATTAAGATGCGGCATGTTGTGTCGTAGGGCTTGTAGAGGACACTCTTTGGGGTCCGCATAGGGTCCGCACCTTTGGGAACTAGGCAGATGCGTAAAGCTCCTTCCCCGGTGTCGGGCTCCGACATTAGATCTATAATCCCCCCAAAAAACGAAGGCCCGGGGAAAAATTCCACGGGCCTTCGAGCTTGCTCTGCCAGCAGATCAAGCTGACATGACGAACTGAAACACATCAACGTTTTTACATCATGCCGCCCATACCGCCCATGCCGTGGTCATGGCCGCCCATGCCGCCGGCGGGTTCTTTCTTCTCTTCCGGCAGATCGGTCACGGTGACCTCGGTGGTCAGCATCAACCCTGCGACACTCGATGCATTTTGTAAGGCGCACCGCGTCACTTTGGTCGGGTCGATGACGCCGGCCTGGACCAGGTCCACGTATTCGTCCGTGGCTGCGTTGTACCCGTTGCTGGCCTTGGCGTTGCGGACTTTGTCCACGACGATCGAGCCTTCGACGCCGGCGTTCTCCGCGATCAGCCGGATCGGCTCTTCGCATGCCCGCCGCACGATGTTGACGCCGAATTGTTGATCGCCTTCCAATTTCATTTTTTCCAAAGCGGGAACGACCCGGAGCAACGCCACGCCGCCGCCGGGGACAATCCCTTCTTCCACGGCCGCTTTTGTCGCGTGCAACGCGTCTTCCACGCGGGCTTTCTTTTCTTTCATTTCGGTTTCCGTCGCGGCCCCGACGTTGATGACCGCCACGCCGCCCACGATCTTCGCCAACCGCTCTTGCAGCTTTTCGCGGTCGTAATCCGACGTGGTCTCTTCGATTTGCGCTTTGATTTGCCTGACCCGGGCTTCGATCTTCTTGGGGTCGCCGGCGCCTTCCACCACCGTGGTGTTGTCCTTGTCGATGGTCACTCGCTTGGCGCGACCGAGGTCCGTGAGTTTCACGTTCTCCAGTTTCACGCCCACTTCCTCGGAAATCACCTGGCCGCCGGTCAGGATGGCGATATCTTCCAGCATGGCTTTCCGGCGATCACCGAATCCCGGGGCTTTCACCGCCGCGATATTCAAGGTGCCGCGCAGTTTGTTCACCACCAGGGTCGCCAGGGCTTCACCCTCGACGTCCTCGGCCACGATGACGAGCGGTTTCCCCATTTTGGCCACTTGCTCCAGGATGGGGAGCAGGTCTTTCATGGCGCTGATTTTCTTTTCGTGGATGAGCAGGAACGCATCTTCGAGGGCAGCTTCCATGCGTTCGGCATTGGTGACGAAGTAGGGGGAGATGTACCCGCGGTCGAATTGCATGCCTTCGACCACGTCCAGTGAGGTGCTCATGGACTTGGCTTCTTCAACGGTAATGACGCCGTCTTTTCCGACCTTGTCCATGGCTTCGGCAATCAGGTCGCCGATGGTGGGGTCGTTGTTGGCGGAAATGGCGCCGATTTGCCCGATCTCTTTCTTGTCCTGACAGGGCTTGCTGACGCCCTGCAACTCCGTGGTGGCCACTTCAACCGCCTTGTCGATCCCACGTTTCAATTCCATGGGATTCGCGCCGGCGCTGAGGTGTTTCACCCCTTCGCGGAAAATGGCTTGGGCCAACACCGTGGCGGTCGTGGTGCCGTCACCGGCCACGTCACTGGTTTTGCTGGCCACTTCCTTAACCAACTGGGCCCCCATGTTTTGATAGGGGTCTTTCAGATCGATTTCTTTTGCGACGGTCACGCCGTCTTTGGTGATCGTGGGTGCGCCGAATTTCTTATCCAAAATGGCGTTCCGGCCCTTTGGGCCCAACGTGGCCTTCACGGCATTGGCCAATTGGTTCACGCCTTGGAGAATCGCGCTCCTAGCTTGGTCACTATACAATAGCTGTTTTGCCATAATCTTAATCTTCCTCCATCAAATTAAAGTAATTCTTGAGTTTTTATTCTGTGGTATGGATCAAATCGTTAGGAATCGACGAAGACGCCCAGGATGTCTTCTTCTCTCAGAATCAGGCAATCATCGTTTTCGATCCTGATTTTGGTTCCGGAATACTTGTCGAAGAGGACTTGATCGCCGACTTTCAGGGTTTTGACTTCTTTTCCGACACCTTCAACCGTTCCCCGTTGGGGTTTTTCCCTGGCTGAGTCGGGCACGTAAATGCCTCCGGCCGTGCGTTCGAGTTCTTCCGTATAAGTCACAAAGATGCGGTCGCCAAGGGGCAAAAAGCCTTTGGCCGCCGTTCCTTTGGTTTCTTCCTTTTCCTTTGTTTGTGTGGCCATGTGACAACTTCCTCCTTTGGTTAAAAATCTCGGCTCTCGATGTGTGGTAAATGTATGATCGTATTGGGAAATCCTCAGGATTAGAGGATTTCATGCTATGGTTAGATCAACAGGTAAGGCCTGTTCGATGAAAGTCAAGGTCTGAAAGTGAAAAAATGTGAAGATTCGGCAGGGGATCCTGGTATTTGGGCGGGATTACCCTCGTAAGGCATCGAAATCCTTCAATTCGGCTTTCATAACGTCGCGTAATCGCTTAATGATTCTGGCTTCCAACTGTCTCGATCGTTCCTTGGTAATCGAATATTTCCGGCCGATTTCCTCAAGCGTCAACGGCGTTTCTGAAAGCAGCCGGTTCCTCAGGATATCCTCGTCTCGCTCCTCGAGGGTCTTTGAAAACTCCCCGAGCTTTTTCCGGAATAACAGCTTCAGTTCCTTTTGGGCGACGGCCTCGTCGATTCGGGGCGCGGGGGCGGGGAGCAAGTCGAGAAACGTCCCGTCGTCCTTGTCTTTGCCGATGGGTTGGTCGAGGGAGAGTTCCCAGCTCCCCAACCGTTGATCCATTTCCAGCACGTCCCGTTCTCGAACCTGGAGCCGATCTGCCAGGAGTTTGGCATCCGGCACGAACCCCTCTCGTTCAAGTTTGGCCTTTTCTTTTTTTAAGTTGTAAAAGAGTTTTCGCTGTTCCTGGGTCGTGCCGATTTTCACGAGTCGATGCGACTGTAACAGGTACCGGAGAATATAGGCCCTGACCCACCAGGCGGCATACGCGTAGAAGCGGACGTTGCGGGACACGTCGAATTTTTTCATGGCCTGCATCAGGCCGACGTTGCCTTCCTGGATGAGGTCCATCTGGTCGGCGCCGGTATGCGCGTATTCCTTGGCGATGGCGACCGACACTCGCAGATTGGACAGGATCAGCTTGACGGCCGCATCCCGGCTGCCGGTCATCCGGTATTCGTGAAAAAGCGCTAATTCTTCTTCCTTGGACAGAAAAGGGTAGCGACGGACCTCAACCAGGTAACGGCTCAAAGTGGTCGTGGGAACAAGATCCGTGGTCTCGGACTGTTCCGGCCGGGTCTCGTCGCCGGCAAGATCTTCCGTTTTCTCGGGCTCGACTAAGAGTTCAGCCTCGACAGAAGCAGAAATTTCATCCTCTTCGAGTTGGCTCTCGTTTTCTTGATGAGAAGAAGGCATCAGCTTTTCGATCTACGCGTTTTACCCTCTCCCGATGGGAGAAGGCAGGGTGAGGGTCTTTTGCATTTTGGTCGTTGCAATCCCGTGTCTCGGAAAAAATTATAAACCCTGGGAAGAGGAATCACAAAAGAAGACTTCGATTGCGGCGGTTCGTTTCGGTGCTCTATAGTCACGACGCACGCATTTTTCGAAAACGTCACGTTGCCTTCATGCAACCTTTTTAATGCACTTTTGCCCATGAACCCGTACGCGCTGAAGCATGCCCTGAAGAGCGGCCACTGGCCTTCTTTATTGGGAGCCTGGCTCCACTTCGAGGTGAGTTTCGTCGTCTGGCTGTTGATCGGCGCATTGGGCATCGCCATTGCTCAGGACTTCGCCTTGAGCGCCACACAGAAGGGGCTGTTGGTGGCCATCCCCTTGCTCGGCGGAGCCCTGTTACGCATCGTGGTCGGGCCGTTCACCGATCAGTTCGGCGTGAAACGGGTGGGGCTCGGCATTCTCTGGATAGAAGTGGTGGCGCTGTCGTTGGGCTGGCTGTTCGGTCACAGCTATGCCCAAATGTTGGGGATCGGTCTTTTGCTGGGGGCGGCGGGCGCGAGTTTTGTCGTGGCGCTTCCGGTTGCAAGCCGCGCCTATTCCTCGCAACATCAGGGGTTGGCCATGGGCATCGCCGCGACCGGAAACAGCGGGGTTTTCCTGGCAACGTTCTTCGCCCCACATCTTGCGGCCCACGTCGGATGGCACGGGGTTTTCGGCCTGATGATTGGGCCGGTCCTGCTCTCGGCCGTGGTGTTTTCGCTGTTCGTCCATGAAACTCCTTTGCACAACCAACCCGGGAAGAGCCTGGCAGCCTCTTTCCGCATGGTCTTCCAGGAACGGTTCATGCAGTGGTTGTGTTTCTTCTATGGGGTGACGTTTGGAGGGTTTGTCGGGTTTTCCAGCTTTTTGCCGATTTTCTTTCATGATCAATATGGTCTGGATATGGTCGCTGCCGGGACCCTGACGGCGGCATGCGGGCTTGCGGGCAGTATCGCACGACCGGTCGGAGGCCACTGGGCCGACCGGGTCGGAGGGTTCAGCCTGCTCCAGGTGGGATTTCCCGCTATCGGGGGGCTGTGCATTCTCCTGGCGTGGTTGCCGCCGCCGTTCTGGGCGTTTCCCTTAACCATAGCAACCCTTCTTCTCTTGGGCTTCGGCAACGGGGTCGTTTTTCAGGTGGTGTCACTGCGCTACCGGAACATGATGGGGACGGCTTCGGGATTTATTGGCGCAGCCGGTGGTCTCGGCGGATTCTTCCTCCCGTTCTGGTTTGGTCTTTTCAAGGATATGACAGGGACGTACGCGAGCGGATTTCTCGTCTTTGTCGTCCTGACGGGAATTGCCACCGGCAGTGTGATCTGGATTCAACGGTCCTTGCCCCTTTCGATCAAAGAGGAAGCCTCGTAATCCCGCGCCATTGACAAGGCGAGTAGAAACCCCATATAAAACTTAGGGGTTGATTGTCGGGTGACGCCTTCGGCTAACCCGACCTACAGTCTCTACCTACAAGAAGGGAGGGCGGACACGCAGGTCCGCCCCTACTGAACCCCCCTTCCCCCCTTATCAGGGAGGCAAGAAACTCTGCTGTCCCCCTGATAAGGGGGAGTGAGGGGGGTTGTCTTCCAAAGGCGAGGGAAAGAAAAAACGGAAAGTGTCAACGAATGACTGAACACATACAAGGATGACAAGATGGGGGACAAGAGAAGTCGAGAATGACCGATTTGATAGAGGCTGATTCATCGCCATCAGATCCCGCAAGAGGGATTGCATCCATGACGACCGTCTTCAATACCATCGACGAGGCCCTTGAGGACATTCGTTCCGGGAAAATCATCATCCTGGTCGACGATGAAGATCGTGAAAACGAGGGCGACCTAGTGATGGCCGCCGAATCCGTCACCCCGGAAGCCATCAATTTTATGGCCAAACATGCCCGTGGCCTCATCTGTCTGACCCTCACGGCCGACCGGACAGAGCAACTCAATTTGCATCCCCAGACAGTGGACAATACCGCGCCGTTCGGCACCGCCTTTACCGTGTCCATCGATGCCGCGCGGGACGTCACCACGGGAATTTCGGCTGCCGACCGGGCAACCACAATCCGCATGGCCGTCGATCTCTCCTGCAAACCCTCCGATTTCACGAAGCCGGGACACATTTTCCCTCTGCGGGCTCATGATGGCGGAGTGCTCAAGCGGGCCGGGCAAACCGAAGGCTCCGTCGATCTGGCGCGTATGGCCGGCAAGTATCCGGCCGGGGTCATTTGTGAAATCATGAATGAGGATGGAACCATGGCAAGGGTTCCCGACCTCATGGAATTTGCCAAGCGGCACGCCCTCAAGCTCATTACCATTAAAGACCTCATTCAATACCGGTTGTCACGCGAGACCTTCGTCAAAAAATCCGTGAGCGCCGAATTGCCGACGATTTTCGGAAATTTCGAGGCCTGGGTCTTCGAGAATGAACTGGATAGTGGAACGCATATAGCCTTGGTCAAGGGCCTCATTGACGAATCACCCGCCCTCGTCCGCGTGCATTCCGGCTGTCTCACGTCGGACGTCTTCGGCTCCCTGCGTTGCGACTGTCGCGATCAGCTTCACCGCGCCATGGCCGTTATTGAAAAAGAAGGCAAAGGGGTGCTGTTGTATTTGAATCAGGAGGGGCGGGGCATCGGGTTGCTGAATAAAATAAAAGCCTATCATCTCCAGGATCAGGGCAGCGACACCGTCGAGGCCAATCTCAAGTTGGGATTTAAACCGGACTTGCGGAATTACGGGATTGGCGCGCAAATTTTAGTGAGTTTGGGACTCAGACAGATCCGTCTCATGACGAATAACCCACGAAAGATCGTGGGGATTGAGGGATATGGCTTGACGGTTGTCGAACGCGTCCCCATTGAAGTCGACCCCCAGGAAACGAACGTCCATTACCTTCGAACGAAAAAGAGCAAACTGGGTCATCTTTTAAACAACGTCTGACGGGCCGGTCCCGCAGAATCGCCTCCTAATTGTCATTGACATGAAACGATCCGGAGTCTGTCATTCCCGCGAACGCGGGAATCCAGTGTCTTTGTTTTCGCGGAGGAAAAGGAACAACTCCTGGATCCCCGATCGGAGTCGGGGATGACAGAAAGAGATAAAGGATCACTCTGCCAAGAATGAAGCTGCTCGTCGGACATTCCCATGACGCCCATTGAAGGAAATTTAAATGCCCGGGAACTGCGATTCGGCATCGTGGTGAGTAAATTCAATGAATTTGTCACCAGCCGCCTGGAAGCCGCTGCGATCGAGACTCTGAAAACACACGGTGCCTCTGAGGACAACCTGCAAATCGTTCGTGTCCCCGGGGCATTTGAAATCCCGTTGGTGGCCAGGCAGCTGGCCCAATCCAAACAGTTCGATGCCGTCATTTGTTTGGGAGCGGTCATCAGGGGCGAAACCCCGCATTTTGATTTTATCAGTGCGGAAATGAGCCGGGGCATTGCCCAGGCTTCTCGGGAGACGGGCATTCCCATTATTTTCGGGGTCTTGACCACCAATACCGCAGAAGAGGCCTTGGTCAGGGCAGGTACCACTGAAGTCAACCGCGGCACGCAAGCCGCTTGTACCGCTATCGAAATGGCAACCCTGATGAAGGACTTGCATGCAATTGATCGAAAGCCGACCGGCTTCCGGCACATGTAAGTGCGGATGTTTGCGAATATGCTACACGAACCAAACTCTTCGCCCGAACCTCGACGAGGGTACACGCGGCATGATGCGCGCGAACTGGCTCTTCAGATTCTTTTTCAGTGCGATTTTCACGAGTCCACCGAATTTTGGCTGGAGCAATTCTGGGCACAACGAGACGCGTCGGAGTCGGTCCGAACGTTTGCGTCCGAGTTGGTCACCGGCGTCCGGACCCATCAAGTCGAACTCGATGGACTCATTACCGCCTATGCACGAAACTGGACGGTGGATCGTATGCCCGTGGTGGATCGGAATATTTTGCGACAGGCGATGTACGAATTGCTCTGGATCCCTGACGTGCCGGCGAAAGTGACGGTGGATGAAGCCCTCGAATTGGCAAAAAACTTTGCGGACGATGAAACCAGACGATTCGTCAATGGTGTGTTGGATCAACTCATCAAACACGACGCGCGTCTTGAGCCCAAACGCAGGGATCTTGCTCATTGACTAATTATTCTTGCAAGCTACGGGTCATTCTCGCGTACGCGGGAATCCAGTGTCGTTGTCTTTGGCAGTTGTAGCGGCGCCATCCCTCATGGCGCGTTTGGATCAAGGTGACCAGGGACGCTTGGCCCGTGAGTGTGCAAAACTCGATCCTGATTTTGAAAGGGCGTTGGCTGAAGAAGGATTTGCCGAGGAGCACCGATGATTGAACGTTACACTTTGCCCCGTATGGGGGCCGTATGGACCCGGAAACGGAAGTATGAAACCTGGCTGCAAGTCGAGCTGGCCGTGTGTGAAGCGCGTGAAGAAAGGGGTGAAGTCCCCGGAGGCGTGGCGCGACGGGTCAAACGAAAAGTCACCCTGGATCCTGACCGGATCGAGGAAATCGAACGGATCACCAAACATGACGTGATTGCGTTTTTGGAATCCGTTGCCGAGCAGGCCGGCCCCCCGGCCCGGCATTTGCACGTGGGGCTGACGTCCTCCGACGTGCTCGACACCGGGCTGGCAATCCAACTGGTCGAGGCGGTGGGCATCATCCTGGAGGACCTGGACGCTTTATTGCAGGTTCTGCGGGATCAAGCCTTCGCGCACCGGGAGACGATGATGGTGGGACGGTCGCACGGCATTCACGGCGAACCCATTTCCCTGGGCTTCAAGTTTGCCCTCTGGTACGAGGAATTCACTCGGCAACGCCGGCGCCTGATCGCTGCCGGAGAGGATATTGCCGTTGGAAAACTGTCAGGAGCCATGGGCACGTTTGCGCACTTGCCGCCGCGGATCGAAAAAATCACCTGTGCGAAGCTGGGGTTGAAACCGGCTCCCGTGTCGAATCAGGTCGTGCAACGGGACCGGCATGCCGCGTTTGTGACCACCTTGGCCCTGATTGCCGCCAGCATTGAAAAGGTGGCGACTGAAATCCGCCATCTCCAACGGACCGAAGTCCTGGAAGCCGAGGAATATTTCAGCGTGGGGCAAAAAGGGTCCTCCGCGATGCCGCATAAACGGAATCCGGTGGGATCCGAAAATCTCTGCGGCCTGGCCCGGGTCATTCGAGCCAATAGTCTGGCCGCCTTGGAAAACGTCGCGCTGTGGCACGAACGTGACATCAGCCACTCTTCGGTCGAGCGTATTATTATCCCGGACAGCACGATTCTGATCGATTACATGATCGTGCGCCTGACCCAACTCCTGAAAAATCTGGTGGTGTATCCGGAACGGATGCTGAAGAATTTAAACCTGACGGGTGGGTTGGTATACTCCCAACGCGTATTGTTGGCTTTGGTCGATCGCGGGATCGAACGCAAAGCCGCATACGAAGCGGTTCAACGCAACGCCATGGAAGCCTGGGAAGGGTGGGAGCCCTTTCACGACCTCGTGTCGCACGATCCGTTGATCTCGAAAAAGTTGACGCCGGCCGAAATCAAAGCCTGTTTCGATCCGGCATGGTACGTTCGTCACCTCGACGAAGTATACCGTCGGGTCTTTGGCTCCAAAGCCGTCTCATCGAAAGTGAAACGCGCGCAAGGCAGGACAAGCAGGGCTCGCTCATGATCAGGGCAAGAATTCACGTCACCTTGAAATCGGGCATTTTGGATCCGCAGGGGCGGGCCATCCAACAATCGTTGGAGACCCTGGGGTTTTCCAGCGTGAACGACGTCCGGGTGGGAAAGTTTTTGGAAATCGAATTGAACGAAGACGATCCTGCGCAAGCGGAACAGCAACTCAAAGCCATGTGTGAAACACTGCTCGCCAACACGGTCATTGAAGAATACCGGTACGAACTGGAGCTCCAACCGTCACGGCCTCCCTCATGAAATGGGGCGTCATTGTCTTCCCCGGGTCCAATTGCGACCGCGATTGCGCGCACGTCCTGGCAGACGGGTTGGGACAGGACGTCAACCTCATCTGGCATGGCGACACGTCCCTGGGTGAAATGGATGCCGTGGTCCTGCCCGGCGGATTCTCGTACGGGGATTACCTGCGCACCGGTGCCATCGCGCAATTGTCACCCATTATGCAGGCGGTCAAGGAATTCGCCCGGGCAGGCGGGTTGGTCCTGGGAATCTGCAATGGCTTTCAGATCCTGCTCGAGGCGGGGTTGTTACCCGGAGCCATGCTGCCCAACGTCGGCCTTTCCTTTATTTGCGAAGACGTCTGGGTAAAAGTGGAAAATGCCGGGACTCCGTTTACCCGGTATTATGAATCCGGGCATGTGATGCGCTTTCCCATTGCCCACGCCGAGGGCAATTACCATACCGACCCGGTCACCCTGGCCGCCCTCCAGGCCAATGCCCAAATCGTGTTCCGGTATTGCCGGGAAGACGGGACCGTGACGGACCAGGCCAACCCCAACGGCTCATTGGATAATATTGCCGGGATTCGCAACGCGGCAGGCAACGTGTTAGGGCTGATGCCGCATCCGGAACGCTGCGCCGAATCCGTGTTAGGCAACCAGGACGGGCAACTCCTGTTTCGCTCCATGATCGATGCGGTCATAGCCGGGCAGGACTAAAAGCACGTGACCTTATTCCCTTCCTCTGCCTCTCCCTTTGCCGCCCCCAGCGATCTACCGCCATCCAAAATGTCTTGACCATATTCCCGTAATTATGGGAATATGGGACATGAAGACGACCGTTGAACTCCCTGATTCCACGTTCCGGCAGGCCAAAGCCCTTGCCGCCGGACGCGGCATGACCTTGAAGCGGTTCTTTACCGAAGCGCTTGAGGAACAGCTTCGCCGTTGCGCCAGCGAAACCCAGGCGCCATGGATGGCCGGGTTCGGCGTGCTTTCCGATCTCTCCGATGAAAACCGCCGCGTCCTCACTGTCATTGAGCAGGAATTCGAGACCCTCTCCCCTGAAGACCTCGCATGATCCTCGATACCAATGCCTTATCCGCGTGGGTGGAAGGGCTTGCCGCAGTGGAGGTCGCCTTTCGATCCGCCGGTCGGCTTGTCGTGCCGAGCGTCGTCCTTGGTGAATATTATTTCGGCATTCGCCAATCACGGCATCGCAGCCGCTACGAAGAATGGCTGCGCCGCTATTTGCCTTTAGCCGAAATCGCCGCCGTGACCTCGGCCACGGCAGATGTCTACGCCGACATCCGCCTGGAATTGAAACGGTTGGGGCATCCCATCCCGCCAAATGACGCCTGGATCGCGGCGCTCGCCCGCCAGCACGCGCTCCCGGTGTTGAGCAACGATACCCATTTCGACGTGGTCGCCGGTATCCGGCGGATCGCGTTCTGAAACCGGTGCCATTCGAGCGGAAAACGGAAAAGGCAGGCAAATGTCCGGAAGAGCCTGTCGCAATCCGGGCGGATCGGGATGGCGGCCAAGCCAATCAGGGTAGGGGATCGGAAATCCAGCTTTCTCCTGGAAATCCCTTGACGTGGGAAGGTTCTGTAGCTATATTCAAGCTACAGAACAGGAGGACGCCAAGATGAATGCCGATACCGTCGTACGCGCCCGGATCGCGAGCAAGACCAAAAGACAAGCCACAAAAGTACTCCAGTCCATGGGCCTATCAGTATCCGATGCCATTCGCCTGTTGTTGGTGCGCGTGGCAGACGAAAAGCGACTACCATTCGCCGTCCAAGTGCCCAACGTCACGACCCTCAAAGCCATGAAGGAATTGAACGAAGGCAAGGGTAAGCGGTTCGGCAAGGCCGAAGACCTGTTCCGGGATCTGGGCATCTGAGCATCTGAGTGCTGACCCCGGTTCGATCCACGCAGTTCAAACGCGACGTCAAAAGAGCCCGGAAACAAGGGAAAGACCTGACGAAGTTGCGGGCGGTGCTGGCAACCTTGATCCAGCAAGAGCCGTCAGCCGCACAGCAACGCGATCATCCATTGCGAGGGATCTGGAAAGGGTATCGGGAGACACACATAGAGCCGGACTGGCTCCTGATATACCGAATCGAAGGAAACGAATTGCACCTGGTCCGTACCGGCTCGCACTCAGACCTCTTCACGGAGTAAAACAAGTCAGCATCACCCTTTCCCGGCCCAGTTGAATGTGCACCGTCTTTCAGCACATCGTCTCGTGACAGTAGGCACTGTCCCTGCCTAAATCATCGGCCATAGGAAGTTCACGTAGATCAAACAGTATTCCCACGCTTGATCTTACTTCCATCACACCGCCTGCGGTTGGTAGCGATCCACTTTGATGCGATCTTCGCTCCTGCGCGCCTGCGCCAGATTGTATGTCGTCTGACGGCGTAGCCAGAACTCGGCGTTAGACCACCCGGCTTTCTCCAGCCGAATAGCCATCTCAGGTGAAATGGCCGCGTGGCCGTTTAGTACGCGAGAAAGCGTGTGACGAGCTATGCCCAAGACCTTTGCTGCCTCGGTGACGTTCAGATCCAGGGGATCGAGACAGTTCTTCTTGATGCTGTAGCCAGGATGCGGCGGATCCTTCATAGCCATGGGGTCTCCTTCATTTTAGTGATAATCAACCAAGTCGACATCGTATGCATCACCTTCTTCAAGGCGGAAGATGATCCGCCAATTGGCGGAGATCGAGATACTCCAGAATCCTTTCCAAACACCTTTCAGCGGGTGAAGTTCATACCCTGGGAGTCCTAGGTCTGAGGGTTTGCTGGCTGCATCAAGGTCCGCTAGAGCGAGTGCGATTCGCTCTGCTTGGTCAGCACGTACTTTGCTGGGATCTCCGTGCTCATACAACCGTTTGAGTCCCCGATGTCGAATCGTCCGAATCATAAGAAACTGTACTGTGTTCCGGTACGAGTATCAAGTGGGATTGTCGGATGACGCTGCGCTAATCCGACCTACCAGACTGAAGCTTCGACCGACACCAAGGGCCGTAGCGGGGATCATCATCCGGCCGATCAGGGCAGGGAATCCGGAATAAGCGCGGCCAGGGTTTGGACGAGTTCCTGGGCTTTTTTGACGCCGCGTGTGGTGAGTCGATAGCGGCTGCCTTTTCCGACTCCGGAACGTAGAACCAGCCTGGCCTTCTGATAAGGCGACATTTCCCGGTCCAGCCGGTAATCGTCGAAGCCTGCGGATCTGAGTCTCTGATTCAGAAGCAGCGCGGATATCTGACTGAGCCCTCGAAGTTCGCGATATCCCAATAAGAGCAACAGGACCGTGTCGGCTATTCTCGTAGGGCCATCTGGGAGGAGCGTACTTGTCACCCGTTGGGTTCGGTCATTCCAAACCAACAATTTCTGAAATGATTTGGTCGGGGACCTTCCTGCAACATTCCTCTTATAGTCGGGCAGGGGAGAACTCTGCGAATCACGTGATAACGGAAAGTCATTTTTCTCCCTTGACCCTAGTACAACCGTTTTTTGCGTCACACCTTCATGAGATGCGTTCAAGCGCAGCCTCGAACGGGCGTTTCCGGTGCTCAACACCACCATCCCGTTGTCCTTGGAAGAATAAGGCTCCCCCCAGCGTCAGCCAGAGGGAGCCGTTTTGCCGAAGCCCGGAGGAGTCATCCAGCTCCAGCAGGAGAAGCCTTAGAAGGCATATGAGATCCCCACCCACCCTTGGTGGTGAGTGTTGTTGAATTCGGTTCCTTCGAATTCTTCCTCAAATTTCACCGTCGGCGTGCTAAAGAAGCGGTAGGATACGTCAAGCGAGACGGTATCCGTGACGTGATAGGCCACCCCAGCCCCGGCCTGATACGCAAAAACCGTCTTGTCTTGCTCATTTTTACTGATCTGCTTAGACTCTCCTGGTTCCATGTAGGTGCTTTTAACTTTGACTTCGACATTCGATACTCCCAATCCAATGAGGACGAACGGCGTAATGCGAGAATTGAGGTGAAAGTCATAGGCTCCATTGACCATGAACGCCAGATTTTGCAGGTCTGCCTCAATGTCTGTCTTACTGAAAGTTCCATCCGTGAGGGGATCTTGGAAAGAAACATCCTCAAAATCGTTCTTTCTCCATGACACTTCACCTTCCACCCTGAAGCTCTTGAAGGCGTAGCCGACTGCCCCCAGGATCGCTGGCCCGACCTTGGTATCAGTCGTATTGCCGGGATCCTCCGCGTCCGCGCCGCCTCCGATGCCGCCTTTGAGCCCGGCATACCAGTGCCCGTCACTCGCCCAGGCTGCTGTCGCGAACAACCCCATGAGAAGGACTGTCATCATGGCAATTCGTATGAACATCACACTACCTCCTGACTAAAAGGATAGATAATTCCCGACCACATATGGTCGGGCCGACCCATCCCTACAGGCGATAGACTCCCTGCGTATTTACCGTTGGTGTAACAATCGGCCACGACTGGGAGCGACCCAGGGCGACACGATCAGGCTGTTATATTCAGCAGGCGACCCGACAAAGGGCAGCCTGTAGGGATGAACAGGGGAACCATACCAGCGCAGGAAGGCAGGATCAAGACTTGACAGTTAAAAAATATCTTTAACCAGGAAATTGCGTCTTTGGATGATCTGAGCGGAATCGGGCTCGTGGATGGAAAATATGGTGCCGAGGGGCAGAATCGAACTGCCGACACCAGCCTTTTCAGGGCTGTGCTCTGCCAACTGAGCTACCTCGGCACAAGGTGAGATCGCGATGGAGGAGGCGGTATTTCTATGTTTGCTGAAGTAACAGCGCCGACATGTGTAACAGGATTGAATGCGGAAAATCAAGGAAACGGCCTGGAGAAAGACGCTGGTTCTCCTGAATACGTCTGAAATTGGACTTTACTCTCGGCTATTTCCTGCTTTGCTTGACCTGGTTCATGAGGCATGGGTATTCTCGAATCCAGATAAGACAATTACACCATCACCCAATACGTCATATTTTTAAGGCTGGAGAACATGAGCACGGAAGAAACCCAAGAAGAACTGAACGAAGAAGATATAGAAGAGTCTACAAGAGACGTCGATAGGCCCCCGGAAGAGGTTGTCGAAGAGGAGGTTGTCGATACCCCAACCTATCTTCGCACGCTTCTCGAACAGGCCCGCGCCGCAGCTCCCCAATTGAGCCGTCTGGTCGCATCAGTCAAGAATGAAGCTCTGGTGGCTATGGCCGAGGGGTTGGAAGAAGCCACCGACGCGCTTCTGGAAGAAAATGAAAAGGATCTTGAAGCCTTTGATACGAGTAATGGCCGAGAGGCCATGGCCGACCGGCTTCGGCTGACTCCCGAACGCGTCCGTGACATGGCGGACGGGCTCCGGCAAATTGCCAGATTGCGCGACCCCGTCGGGCAATCAGCAGGCATGCAGGAACGGCCCAACGGCATGAGGGTCGGACGGGTCCGCGTGCCCATCGGGGTCATCGGGATCATCTACGAATCCCGCCCCAACGTCACGGCCGATGCCGCGGCGTTGTGTCTCAAGTCGGGCAACGTCTGCGTGCTTCGGGGCGGTTCGGAAGCCATTCATTCTAATATGGCCATTGCCCGCGTGTTATCCGAAGCCGGCGAAAAAGCCGGTATCCCCGAAGGGGCCATCTCCCTGGTGGAACGCACTGAACGGGAAGCGGTGCTGGAATTGCTGAAACAGGATGGATTCATTGACCTGATTATTCCACGGGGCGGGGAGTCCTTGATGAAACTCGTGACCGAGCACTCGACTATCCCGGTGATCAAGCATGATAAAGGCGTCTGCCACACCTATATCGATGCCGATGCCGATCTTGCGATGGCTGAGGCCATTAGCGTGAATGCCAAGGTCCAACGGCCGTCGACGTGCAATGCCATGGAGACGTTACTGGTCCACCAGGGTATTGCCCGCACTTTTTTGCCGAAGCTGGGCAAGGCCCTGACCGAGGCCGACGTGGAAATACGGGGTTGCGAAAAAACCCGTCAATATATTCCCGCGGCCCAAAGCGCGACCGAAGAGGACTATGGCCAGGAGTTTCTCTCGCTGACGTTGGCCGTTAAAGTCGTCAAGGATATGGATGAGGCCATGACTCACATCCAGACGTACGGCTCGCGGCATACCGAAGTCATTGTGACCAAGGACTACGGGCGCGCCATGAGATTCCTGCAGGAAGTCGATGCCGGTGCCGTGATGGTGAATGCTTCTTCGCGACTCAATGACGGCTACCAATTCGGCTTGGGCGCGGAAATCGGCATCAGCACAACCAGGATTCATGCCCGAGGCCCCATGGGGCTCGAAGATCTGACCTGCTCCAAATACGTGGTGTACGGTTCGGGGCAGCTTCGGGAGTGACCACCCCGTCGGGCCAGCCTAGAACTCGAATTGCCACCCCGCCAGCAAGCGCACTGCCGGGTCCGCGTCGGCATTATGGCCCGGGTTGTGCATCCAGGCAGCATCGAAGCGCAATTCACCATTGACTAGCGGGTAATACCATTGCGCCGAAACATCGATCTGGCGACCGGACGGTGCAACATCGGCTGACACCGCTTGTCGCAGGATGTCCCCGTCCTTGGTACGGCCGATCGGAACGGAGAGGGCTGCCCGGCCTCCTTCCACGCGTAAGGGCTGTGAGAGCACAATCCGTATCAGGCCGCCATTTGCCAATCGACGCGTGGCATTGAAGGCAAATGCACTGGTGGTCAAAGAGGACATACGGGTTATGATGCCACCGCGAACCTGCGGGTGTGCCTTGCCGATTTCGGCATCAGCGGCCAGGTGCCAGCGGCCGATCTCGAAACTTGTCTCAAGACCCGTCACCGCGGCATCTGCCGAGAATTGCCCAAAAGCACCTGTTGCCATAGTCCCCAACAAGGTTGCCTGCTCGGCCAGCCAGCCGGCCCGGAAGCCGACCGGAACGTCAAACGGCCGCCACGCGAGCGCAACGCCCGAAGTCGGGGCTCTGCCCGCAAACCCGGACGCGGTAAATGTCGAGAACGACATGCCGTTGACTCCGGTGAATGTCAGCGTGGTGGCGTTATCCGCCAACATAAAATGTCCGCCCTCAGGACCGGCGGGTCTCTCCCTGTAACCGAACCGCAGCATCCCGTACCCCAGATCCTGTTCAACCGAACCGCCGGCTCGAGCCGGCGTGAACGTCGTCAGCCGCCTATCGATGCGTCGCGTGATCGGGTTCTGTGCCGTCAACTCGCGAAGCCGTATCAGCGAAGACGGCCCGCGGGTTGTTCCGGTGAAACCGGCCAGCTTGAACCAGAAGGGTGCCCCCAGGCTGTCGAACGCGACGATTTCCTGACCCGCCAGCGAACGGCCCAGTCCGTCGCCGAGTGCGCCGCCGAGGCGGAGACTGGTCATTCGGACGTTGACACCCGGACTGCCGACTGTAAGGCCGAGGTTGATCCCGGTTTCGCCTACGGGCAACGTCGCCGCACCGAGATCCATCATGCCTTGACCATAAATCTCCCGATCGGCAAACTTGCCGCCTTTGTCGGCAGTGGCGAAAAGCCTCGTCACAAGCGCCGTATTCGGAAGTTGATCGCGGAAAAGTTGTTTCATCACCGCGAGCCCGCCCGAGACTATCGGCGTGGCAAAAGACGTACCACGAACGTATACGGACCCCCTTACTCCGGGGCGACCGTCCCGGTCGGGGCCAAAGTAGGCTGCGCGAAACTCCTCGCCAGGGGCGGCGAGGCACCAGTCGGCCGCAATTCCACAGCGGTTGGAAAAATCGGTGATATCACCGCCTTGCCCCACCGCGACAACGGCAATGGAATGTCCTCGCAGTTCCTGAATTCGTGCGACCAAACCGGCAAAAAATTCCACTGAACTGGCATCGAGAAATTCATCGACACAATTATCAGAACCGGGCGTACAGGGCCGACCATTTGCATTGCCGGCGCCCCAGACGAGGATCGTTTTGTCTTGAGCGCCCGTCTGCGCAAATGTGGCAATGGTCCTACTCAAATGATTACGGATGTCTTGTTTGTGATAATTTTCGATTATTCCCGGATAGCTAATGCTCAAATTCAGAATATCAACGTTTTGCATAAGGGCAGCGTCAAGAGCAGCGAAAAACGGAGTCGTATGGAATGAACCAGGCCTCAAGTTGGTCAGGGGGATCGGCTCATAGGGTGTGTCCGGCGGCGGTTGATCCCTGAGCGGAATCGCAAACATCTTCAGGTCGGCGCCCCAGGCAACGCCGTGAAAGGTCCTACGGAAAGGAAGACCGTTTATATAGATAATTGGTCGGGTCCCAATCACACTGGCAACCGCAGTGCCGTGTGAAGGCTCATCACCCTGCTCATCAACAGCACCGCCAAAGAATTCTTCCGATACGGTTTTGCCTGAGAAACGGAAAAACTCCGTATCAATCCCTGAATCAATCAGGCCGACGGTCACGCCCGCCCCGGGTTCTGCATCCGGTCCCTGGGTCAGTTCGAGATTTGCATAGGCTTGATCTGCCTGGATTGCAGCCAACTCCCATTGATTGGAAATTCGGGTTCTGTGAGTCTCCGTGATCCTTTCCAACTCCTCCTCGTATCTTGCTGACGAAATGCACCCGAACTCAGCAGTTTCGATGCATGCCGGCACCATTGGACCGGTGCCGCCGCCGCCACCGCCGCAGCCG
Source organism: Nitrospirales bacterium (assembly GCA_020027535.1). Taxonomy (GTDB): domain Bacteria; phylum Nitrospirota; class Nitrospiria; order Nitrospirales; family UBA8639; genus Bin75. The sequence continues at coordinate 319 of JAHRAK010000106.1, read as the reverse complement.
GTCAACGCCACTATAGAAGCCATTGCAAAGAAAAGTTTTTTCGCGTTCATGAATTCGTCGTCTTCAAAGCAGGAAGGATGAGGGAATGGATGGGTCAGGACATCCGGCATACTTTCAGGTGTTTAAGGGAGATAGTTAAGAGCTAATCTCAATACTGGAAAAGCAGAAGTTATTTGTCAAGGCAGAATGGACGGGATTTATCCCTTTAACTTGACGCCTATCTTGTGGTTGGGTGGCGTCCTGATGTATGTAAGCATGCCATTATATAGGTATTCAGCATACTTGATTCTCTCGGGAAGACCTGCCATAGTGCCTGCGT
>JAHRAK010000125.1 GCA_020027535.1 Nitrospirales bacterium | reverse complement strand
ATTCGTTGACACTTTCCGTTTTTTCTTTCCCTCGCCTTTGAAAGACAACCCCCTCAATCCCCCTTCTCAGGGGGACGGCAGAACTCCTCTCCCCCCTGATAAGGGGGGAAGGGGGGTTCAGTAGGGGCGGACCTGCGTATCCGCCCTGCATGAGGGATTCTTTTGACAGAGTTTATTGTGGTGTGCTATCCCGAAAGCATCGCGCTTCGTTAGGCCTATGGAAGAGACTCGTGATCAAGAAAATGACATCCTGTTCGTGTACCGTCATCCGGACGGCGCCGTCACGCTGTATTCCGATGAAGAATGGGCTCTCGAGCGAGGCATGAAACTGGAAGACCTGCACGTCGTAAAAATTCCTCGAAAGTTGTACGCCGAAGGAATGATTCAAGACGTCCGTGAATACGTTGCACAATATTTGGAAACGAAAGACGAAGCGTGACGAACATGACCACAGCCATCACTCATTCGCCGCTCACGTTTGAACTCATCGAAACCGTCATTGAGACGCTTCCCGTACAAAGCCGGATCATGGTCCGCCTGCTCCTCCTTCAGTACCTGGAACCGTCTGAAGAGGATATTCAATTTATCGTGGAGGATCAGCCGGACTCTCGTTTTATGGCCGGGGATCAACCCAAGAAAAGAACCTCGCTTGTGGCTGCTATCCATGAGGTCACCGGGCGAATCGGACAATACAGCGGGTTTCTTCGTCAAAAACGCGAACGTCCCTGGCTCCAGGTCGAATACCTAAAAAAGCAAATAGCTCTGGCCGATTTAACCATTCTGGCGGCTGAAGGATTGCTCACTTCGAAATTTCAGGTTGACCGGACGGAGTTGAAGGAACGCAAAAAAACGGCCGTATCCGCACTCCCGAAACCGGAAATCCGACGGTTGGACCGCACCTTGGAACAAGAAGAAATCTCCGAAGACGACTTTCACCGCGAACGGCTGCTTGTTGAATATCAGACCCTGCTCCGACGACGTGAACGGCAACGACGGCGACTGAAAAATGCCGAGCAGGAGTATGAACTCTCGGGGATCTCCTCCCTGCAGGATCACGAAGTCGCTCATATTTGGGGAATTCCGCTGGGAAGCCTTTCCGCAAGAAAGGTCAAGGCGTTAACCCAATACATCACGGCTCTCCAGGCAAAACTCGATGAAGAATCGGCGTCATCAGGCTCTCAGCAAGCGTACCCGGATCTCTGGAGAGAGACGCTACGCGTTCTTTCCAGACGGCCCACTCAGCGTTCGATTGTCACCTTCATCCCCGGCATTGAGCGAACGGAAGAGGCGCTGATTGAAAAACTCAAGACCTTGGCGGACGGCACCATACCTGAAACAGCCGAATCGGGCTTTTGGCAACTGATCACTCGCGTTCATGACAGTGAACATAGTGGGCCCTGGCACAGCCATGCCCGGGCCATCTTTGCCCTGCAGCGGTTGTTTGCCATCCAATCCGACTCCGAACCTACGCTGGATGAGCTCGAAGAAGAACTCCTCAAAACCACAAGACCAAAATCCAAAGACGATGCACTCCCCGCCCACCAACCCGATGAACAAACGGCCGAACTCAGTGAACAGGCACTCGGGGTTTTGAATGCGCTGGCCGGGGAAATCGACGACAAACGCACCACTTAAATCCTCTCCCCTAGAGGGAGAGGGCAGGGTGAGGGGGTCTACACGGTGCGATGCCAGGGCCATGCCTCAGGCTGCTTGAGCTTCCACTCACCCTCACCTTAATCCTCTCCCATCAAGGGAGAGGAAACGAGGAGAGAGAACTTGAAGACACATCTCCTAAATGAATACACATTGTCGGCAAATCATGCCATGTGGTATATCCATCATGGAACGACACGTGGCGGTGTAGCTCAGGTGGTAGAGCAGCGGACTCATAAGCCGCGGGCCGGGGGTTCGAAACCCTCCACCGCCACCATTCTTCCGGCAGAATCCTGAAAAAGCCGCCTTCCCTCCTGAACCATTCTCTATCGCTCACCGGTTGCTTCGGAATAATAGGTCTCCAAGAGGGCGCTTCGCTCCTGCTCCATGATCACGATTTGCCGTTGATCAAAGGTATTCGCCCAATACAGGTAATGGAGATTTCCGGCACAGCGCCCGTATTCGATGTGCCGTTGTCGCCCATCCGCTTCCTCGTCGGTCTGCTCTCGCAGGACCACCCGATCCGGAAGCTGTTGCCACACCTGCTCGGCCACAGGAAAATGGTTTTCATAAAGAGGAGTCTCTTCGAGTGGACCGCTCTCCTGTTCCGGCCAGATACGTATCAGGCGAGTCTCGATAGGCTCTCGGCCTTGTTTCAGTTCATGCCTGACAAGATCAACCATCAGGGGCTGCAATTCCATCGCTCCAACCAAAAGACCCGAAAACGTCGCATGAATCATGAGACGGACATAGCCCAACCCCCCACCCGTTCGTCCCGTTTCGTGCCAGCCATTCTTGTCTCCGAACTTCTCAACCACCTTTTCCGAATGCGTGTCATTTTTCGTCAACTTGGCATACACGAAATCCGCATGGGTGCCTTGGCAACGATACACCCCCTGTTGCGGATCAGGTCGCACGTCCTCCCGTAACGCCACGGCAGGAAAAACGGCACCTCGTTTCATCACGTACAAAGGCCCCTCCTCAACCGGCTCCCCGAGTTCTGAATACGTCAGCAACCGCGGATCCGCAACCGGAACACACCCTCTCGATTCCAAGGCCCGCTGGAACAACACGCGTCTTCCCAGGTGAACGGCCTTTTCAAAGCACACGAACCGGCCCGAGGGAGCCAGCACTTGCAACAGCCGGTCCAAACGAAGACCGATGCCCGTCCTCTCTTCCAGACTCCGTTGTTGCCGTGTATCCCGATCACGTTCAAAGGTCGTCCAACTCCGACTCGGAAGCCCCGGATCGGATTCCGATTGAAAAAGAGCCTGAGTGGACACGATGGTATCAAATGTCCAGGGGATCTCGTCTTGAGGCATTTCGCAATGGCGAAAGCTCACGTTCTCGAGATGAACCGATTGAGCAAACCGCCGCGCCACTTCAATCGATTTCAGAGACCGATCAATACCCAGAAACGTCACGTCAGGGAAACAGGTCGCGTACCAGGTCGTGAGAATCCCGACCCCGCACCCGACGTCCAAAACCTGCTGCCCGGCTTCCAGCACGTCCGCGATCGCGGGGCCGAGCACGTGATAGTAGCCGTATCGCTGGCTGTATAAAACAGGAAGAACGTCTGGGGATGCCGCCAGATCATAAAATTCCTGATCCGCGTCCCCTCCTTCGTGACGGGTTTGAACCGCTTGCTGAAGAAGCCGAAGTTGCTCTCCGGATAAGGATTGTCGTTGCCAGGCATAATAGGAATCTTCATCGGAAAACCCGCGAAGTCCCCATGCGGCAAGATGCCGGGCAATGTCCAATTTGGCCATGAGCGCGAAACCGGGCCGTGGGCCCCGTTGGAAGAGAGAATTCGACGAAATTCCTAGAATTTCGCCGATAACATCATCGCATCTTCGTAGGCCTGAGGAACGGGATGAGGCTGTCGTAATTGGCCGGATCCAAACCCGACGTATTTTTCAGTCGTCAGGGATCGGAGCGTCAACGGCCCTCTCACGTGGAAATGAGCTGTATTCACTCCCAGTTCCTCGCCCAAATCCATTTGCGGCCCTGAATGCAAGCGGGTCGAAGCATTCACCAACACCGAGCCGGAATCCACTTCCCGGACGAATCGCATCGCGGTTTCATATTGACGGGTCACGATGGTATCGGTATGCCCCGGCCCAAAGGCCGCAATGTGTGCAATGCCTTCGTCGAGATCCTTGACGACTTTAATTCCCAGGGTCAGGGACTGCCTCTTTTGTTCCCAATCCTCGTCCGTGGCTGCTCGAATCCCCTTATGCCCGGTCATGGCCATGATTCCCATCATGGAGATGGTTTTCGGACAGCCGATAAGATCCACCGTAAATTCACTGAGCAATCGCCGGAGCAGGCCCGGCAGCAACTGCCGTGCGATGGCCTGATGGACTAACACCGTATCGGCGGCATTGGTGGCAAACGGATCCTGAATCTTGGAATTCACCACGATCCCTTGAGCCAACGGCACGTCCGCCTCTTTATCGACGTAGACGTGACACACTCCGCCGTCATACCCCAAGACCGGGACCCGGGACTGCTCCATCACGGCTTTGCGCAAGCTCGCTTTTCCTTTGGGAACGACGCCGTGAACCATGTTTCGCAATCGGGTCAATTCAAGCACGCCCTCACGGTCGGGGCGATCCACAAACGTGAGAGCCCCCTGAGGGACGCCGTGTTGTTCCGCCGTATCACGCAAGACTTTGGCCACTGCAGCATTGGTCGCAAACCATTCCTTGCCGCCCCGCACCACACACACGTTTCCCGACCGGAGACACATCGCAAACGATTCGGCGACCACGGACGGACCATATTCGGAAATGACGGCGATCACCCCGATAGGGACACGAACCCGATGAATCTGCAAACCTTCCTGCGTCACCCAGCCCTGCGACACTTCGCCCGTGGGATCAGGTTCCTCCGCAATCCCACGAATAAAGGCGACGAGATCGAGAAGATTTTCTTCCGTCACGGATATCTGTTTTCTCGCTTTCCGATACTCCTCCATCCCCCGTTCCTTAGGAATGGCATCGAGATCCTGTTGATTGGCCGCCAATACGTCTTCCATGCTCGCTTCCAACTGTTCCGCCATGGCTCTGAGGGCCAAGGCACGGTCATGCCCCGTCATCAACGACAGGGCACGAGTCGCGGCATTGGCTTGTTTGGCAAGACCCTGAATATACAATTTGATAGGAACTTCAACCATTCTTAAACCCTCATTTCAAAAATCGTGAATAACGTATGATTGTGTTGACTATTCAAAGGTTTTCACACCGGAAGCCCCACCCTTTGTTGCCATTCCGGTATACGTTCATTCATTCGCCGACAATGGCCGCGAGGGATGAGTGTGAACCCCTCATCCGGCACACAGAGGTCATCCATCAAACAAAAAATCACTCTACCGGCATTCAGGAATCCCCGTCAAAGCTTCAAGCTCCCCTAACCCGCATTTCTCACCAGGCTCCGTCGGCGAGGGCGTCGGTTCCTACGTCGTTTTGCTCTTTTACAGGAAAGCATGGCAATTGACCTTGCATTAAAAACAAGGGGTATGTTAAATCTTTTTGGTTTATTAATTGGGCGGACTCGCCCTTGGCCGTGTGGTACGACTCTCATCAGAGTCCCTTTTTGAAACGATGGCGAAGTTTCCTAATATCCCTACTTGAATGGAGGCGAAAAACCCCAATATGGTATCCATCAAAGACATGTTAGAAGCAGGCGTACATTTTGGACATCAAACCAATCGTTGGAATCCCAAAATGAAGTCTTATCTCTTCGGAGAAAGAAACGGCATCTATCTCATTGATTTACAACAAACCGCTAAATTCTTTCTCGACGCCTATACTTTTGTCCGGGATACCGTTGCGGCCGGGGAATCGGTCCTCTTCGTGGGCACCAAACGTCAAGCCATCGACATCGTTGAAGAAGAAGCCACGCGATGTGGAATGTATTACGTCACCCAACGCTGGCTGGGGGGTATGCTCACCAATTTCGAAACGATCAGGAAAAGTATCCGCCAACTCAAGAAACTCGAAGCCGCTCAAACCGATGGAACCCATGAACGGCTGAAGAAAAAAGAAGTGTTGCTGATGGAAAAAGAGCGGGGCAAACTGGAGAAATATTTGGGCGGCATCAAGACAATGGAGAATTTGCCCGGATGTATCTACGTCCTCGACACGCGCATTCAACACATTACCGTCAAGGAAGCCAATCGTTTGGGCATTCCCGTTGTGGCCATCGTGGATACCAATTGTGATCCCACCCGGATTGATTTTCCAATCCCCGGAAACGATGATGCCATCCGCTCATTGAAACTCTTTACCGCTCAGATTGCAGACGCCTGTCTGGAGGGCCAGGCCCTTCGAAACAAGCAGGAGGATTCGAGTGGAGGAGAAGAAGACACCATTATGACCGACTTGATCTCCGCCCGTTCAACCGAGAGTCAGGTGGAAAGCGTTCAAGCGCCTTCCTCATAGAACGCCGTCGGCAATATTTTCATCTTTAGCCAAATAAGGGAGAAGGATACGCGATGTCCAGCATGGGTACCTTGGTGAAAGAACTACGCGGCAAGACAGGAGCCGGAATCCTTGATTGTCAAAACGCGCTGAAAGAAACCGATTCGGATATTGAAAAAGCCATTGACCTCCTTCGTCAACGCGGTCTGGCCGCGGCTCAAAAGAAAGCCGGGCGGGAAACCAAGGAAGGCGTCGTCTCATCCTATATCCACGCCGGGAGCAAAATCGGCGTCCTTGTCGAAGTCAATTGTGAAACGGACTTTGTCGCTCGCAATGACGAATTTCAGGAATTGGTCAAAGACGTCGCCCTGCAAATTGCTGCCGCCAGTCCTGCCTACGTCAAACGCGACCAAGTCGCCCCCGAGCAAGTCGAACGGGAAAAGGCCATTTACCTGGCACAGGCGAAAGAACTCGGGAAACCTGCCGCCGCCATTGAAAAAATCGTTCAAGGTAAATTAGAGAAGTTCTACCAGGAACAGTGCCTCCTTGAGCAAAGTTTCATCAAAGATCCCAACGTCACGATCACCGAAATCCTCACACAAAAAATTGCCAAACTTGGTGAAAACATCAGCATTGCCCGTTTTACGCGATACCAACTAGGCCAGGACTGATGCCTATTCAGTACCACCGCATTCTCCTCAAAATCAGTGGGGAAATGCTTGCAGGGGAACAAACCTACGGCATTGCCCCCGATATCCTCACGACGCTCGCCGATGAGATTCACGAGGTCGTGAATATGGAAGTCGAGGTCGCGTTGGTTATCGGCGGCGGGAATATTTTTCGAGGCATCGCCGCCAGCGCAGACGGGATGGAACGCGCGGCTGCCGACTACATGGGCATGCTTGCAACCATGCTGAATGCCCTTGCGTTACAAAACGCGCTTGAGAAAGCCGGGGTCTCCACGCGCGTGTTATCGGCCATCGAAATGAGGCAGTTAGCCGAGAGCTACATCCGGCGACGGGCCATCCGGCACCTTGAAAAAAAACGGGTCGTGATTTTTGCCTCCGGCACCGGGAACCCGTATTTTACGACGGACACGGCCGCGGCCCTGCGAGCGATGGAAATTAAGGCCGACGTGATCTTGAAGGGAACCAAGGTCAACGGAATTTATGATTCCGATCCGCTGAATAACCCGTCGGCAAAAATGTTTGATGAACTGCCATTCCTTTCCATACTCAACAAAAGCTTGAAGGTCATGGATGCCACGGCCATTACGCTGTGCATGGATAACAATCTTCCCTTGATCGTGTTCAATCTCACCGAACCGGGCAATTTGAAACGCGTGGTCCTGGGAGAGAAAATCGGGACCCTCGTGAAACAAGACGCGGTCCTCACGTAACCGGGGTTCATCATGTCGTCCCAGACAACGATTGACAAACTCGCACAAAAAATGGATGGCGCCCTCGAGCACCTTAAAAAAGAACTCGCCTCGATCAGAGGCAGTCGGGCTTCCTTGTCGCTCCTCGATCATATTAAAGTTGATTACTATGGGACGCCGACCCCCTTGCAACAGGTCGGGAACCTCTCGATGCCTGACAGCCGGTTAATCATGGTCCAGCCGTGGGACCCCACCAGCATGAAAGACATTGAAAAGGCCATTCTTTCCTCTGATCTCGGCTTGAATCCGTCCAACGACGGAAAGGTGATTCGTATTCCGATTTCCGCCTTAAGCGAGGAACGTCGAAAGGAATTCGTGAAAGTGTGTCGAAAATACGGGGAAGAGACGAAAATCCACATTCGGGGCATTCGTCGAGAGGGGAATGATGAACTCAAGCGCCTCCAAAAAGACTCAACGATTACCGAAGACGACTTGCGCCGCGGCGAGGCGAATATTCAAAAAATCGTGGACGACAAGATCAAGCTGGTCGATGAACTTCTCAAGAAAAAAGAGGAAGAAATCTTAGAGATTTAATGTCCTCTCCCGCGTCCCCAGCCTCCGTGACCGCTTCTTCCTCGCTGTCACCGACTCTGGCTACCATTCATCTTCACGCCGTTGCGCATAATCTCCGTGAACTTCGTCGCGTTCTCGCACCGCACGTTGAAATTTTGGCGGTGATCAAAGCCGATGGCTATGGCCATGGGTGCATCGCCATCGCCGAAGCCCTGTCGCAACTCGACGTCCGACGATTCGGCGTGGCCACGGTACAAGAAGGAGTGTTCCTGCGAAAAGCCGGAATACTCGAAGACATTATCGTGATGGGTGGGATCTTACCCGGGCAAGTCAAGGATCTCGTGCAGGCCAACCTGATTCCCACGCTCTCCGATGCCGACACCGTGCATGCCCTGAGCCGAGAAGTTTCACAAGACCTTCGCCCCTACCCCGTTCACGTCGAGGTGGACACCGGCATGAGACGCTTGGGATTCGCCTCCCAAGAGGTGCGCCCCCTCTTGCAATCTCCCATGTTTTCCCACACCCTCGTGTGTCAGGGGCTCATGACTCATCTGGCCGATGCCGATAACCCCGACCCGACGTTTACCCTTCACCAACTCGATCAATTTCACGAATCCGTTTCGAGCCGGCATGCCGTCAATGGGCCTCGTCCCTGCCGGCATGCCGCCAACACCGCGGGGATACTCTGGCACCCTCAGGCTCAATTGGATATGGTTCGCCCCGGACTGTTGTTATACGGGTACACGCCGGTGCCGGACAGGAACACTCTTGTTTCCCTTCAGCCGGTCATGTCCCTGACGACCAAAGTCGTGCACATGAAAACGGCCGGGAAAGGAGAACCCGTGGGTTACGGTGACCTCTATCGCACGCGGCGGGACTCCCGGTTGGCGATTCTTCCCATCGGCTATGCCCACGGGTATAACCGCCGGCTCTCCAATACGGGAGAAGTCATCATTCACGACCGACGCTTCCCGATCGTCGGGCGAATCTGTATGGATATGACCGTCGTCGACGTCACCGACGGCCCCACGATCAAACCGGGTGACGACGTGATTTTGATGGGCAAATCGGAAAATCAGGAGATCACGGCCTACGATCTGGCGAACTGGCAGGACTCGATTCCCTATGAGGTTCTCTGCAATCTCGGGGCAAAAGTGACTCGCGTGTATGAACCCCTGACGGACTTCACGTCTTCAATTTCTTCTTAAGCCGTTTTTCCACACTGGCCACTTTCCCGCTCAGGCGCCCCGTGTGTCCTTTCCGATAATCAACTTTCATCGTACAGGAGACGCGGTCGCAATCCTTCTTCATCCGCTCATAACATTGACGAACCACGTCAAGCACCTCGTCCCATTCTCCTTCGAGCACCGTCCCCATGGGATTCAGCCGGTAATCGACTCCGCTTTTGTCGATAATCTTTAAAGATCGGGAGACATATTTCCCCACGCTTTCGCCTTTTCCCAGGGGAGACATGCTGAATTCCAATAAGATCATACCGCACCATCCTCGTTATGAATCGGAAGAGGCTTTCTGCGCGATCCAGGCAGCGGGATACTCCACGTTTCCGGTCAACCGGAACCCTTCGACCGCCGCTTTCAATCGCTCTCGCCTTTTTTCCATGCTCGGCTCATTGGCCCGGACGTCTTGACGTAACGCTCCCAGCCAATCCAAAAACTTTTCAAATTCCTCATCAAAAATCTCTTCGCCGTTCCGCCGCAAGGTACCGGCAAGCGCGGGAGACGCCCCACCCGTACTGATCGCCACGCGAAGAGCCCCGCGTTGGACCAAGGCGGGCATCATGAAATTCGACAACTCCGGCTGATCAATCGACCACACCAGAAACCGTTCATCTTCCGATAAGGCACGTAACGTTTTTGCAAGATCCGTATCATCCGGCAGCGTATTGAGGACGACAAAGGCTCCCTGGGTATCCATCGATCGAAAACGTCGTCCCCGATGCAGGACTTTTCCGGCAGCCGTGAGCTTCCGCAGCGGCCCGTTCAAGGTGGGATTCACCACGGTCACTTTGGCCCCAACGTCCAACAACAGGGCGGTTTTGTGTGCCGCTTCGTCTTCACCACCGATCACCACGCATAAGCGGCCATACAGGTCCAACGAAATTTGAAAACCGGCATTATTCATCAGAGTCCAACTCCATGTGCCAATAGAGATAATCCCGCCAACTTTCCGGAGCATTCCGAATGCCGATCATGATGGTGAGGGTCGGATTCCATCTCGGCTTTTGTGGTTTCTTCTTCAAGCGCATCGTGGCTTCTTCCGGGGTTCGTCCGCTCTTCTTGTTATTACAGCGCCAACACGCCGTCACGATATTTTCCCAGGTCTTTGTCCCGCCTTTGGCAATCGGCACCACGTGGTCAAACGTGAGTTCTTCCGTGCGGTACCGTTTGCAACAGTACTGGCACGTATATTTATCGCGAGTAAAAATGTTGATCCGCGAAAACTTGACGGCCCGATGATTGGACTTCAATTTGACGATTTTCAGAAGCCGCATCACCGAGGGCAGTTTGAAACTGATCGACACCCCTCGAATGTCCCGATCATAGAATTCGAGGACCTCGACCTTCCCCTGGCAAAGAAGGGTAATGGCTTTCTGCCATTGCACGACCCGCAAGGGTTCATATGTGGCATTTAATAAGAGCGTCATCGACTGCCCCGGAGTTTGAACGCTTGTATAGCATCAGGAACGATGCCGAAGCAACAACGGTCACGCTTCACGGCTTGCACCCGGACGAATGGCCTTGATAAGGTTCGCACTCTTTCGGAGAAATTTACCATGACGCAATATCACGACGTTGCCAAACTGGAAGACCTCGAACCGGGAACGTGCCCGTCGGTTGAACTCGACGACGCTCCCGGCGTGGCATTATTTAACGTCGATGGGGAAATTCTGGCGCTGGATAATACGTGCCCTCACGCGGGAGGCCCGCTCGGGGAAGGGACGCTGGAAGGAGACGTCGTCGAATGCCCGTGGCACGGATGGGAATTCAACGTGCGCACGGGACAATGCATTGAGAATCCCACACCGGAGTGGGCTGTGCCCTGTTTCCGAACACGCGTGGAAAACGGCGTCATCCAAGTCGCTTTTCCACCGGAGGCTCCATGAGTGTCCCTGATATCTGATCCTGGTGCGGCAACGGCGGCAACTCATGAAACGGCATAAAGTGAATGGCGGGCAGAGAAATCACCCTGATGGTCTTATCCTTTAACGTGACCCGCCAGGCAAACTCCCGTTCAATCCATTCATTAAACCCTTTCTCACGAACCAGCATCCTGACCGCATAGACGCCGGGGCGTTCTTTTCCCACCTGCCACTCACCTTGATGCAGGGACGTTCCCTGCGCGTTCAACTCTTCGACGTACTGATTGATCGCATCCTCCAACGTCGGGGCATTTCGAGCAGGATGGGAACGCACCAATTCCAGCGCTTCGTGCGCCTCGGGATCATCCGGCACATCGGGCGTTCCCCCTTGGGGACGGGAAAACACGAAACCCACGACGAGAAGAACACCAAGAATCCCAAACCCGATCACGTTCCGAATTTTCATTGTTGCGCATTCACCACGTGCTGCAAGTGTTTCACCAACCGAGCATTTTCGTTTGACGTTCTCACGGCGAAACGAAGCATTCGTTCATCAAGCCCGGGATAAGTCGAGCAATCTCTGACAAGAAAGCCGTGCTCCATTAACGCAGCCTGTACCTTATGACTTGTCAGCGGCCTGGGCAACTCTACCAGAAAAAAATTTGCAGATGAAGGATATACCCGAAACCCTGGAATCCGCTCAAGCGCCCGTCTGAAGACCGGACGCTCTTTTTGGAAAAACAGCAAAGTCCTTTTTCTGTAACGATGGTCCTGCAAACAGGCCCAGGCTGCTTCCTGGGCCAACGTATTCACGGACCAGGGTGGAAGCCGATTCCTGATAGCTTGAACCCTCTTTTCCGTCCCGACGGCATATCCGATCCGAAGGCCTGGAATCCCGTAGAACTTGGTAAAACTTCTGAGCACCAGCAGCGAATCATCGGAAACAGCCCGGCGGATAACGGACTTTTCCTCGCAGAATTCCACGAACGTCTCATCCACAATCAGGCATCCGCCGTGTCGTTTGACCTCCTCCAAGATGCGATAAACGCTATTTCGCGAGACGCTCTGACCGGTCGGACTGTTCGGATTACACAGGAACACGGCATCAATCGGCAGAGGGCGCTTCCCGGCCCCGGTAGCGGGCGGTTGTTGTACTGTTGCCAGCGCCTCCGGAATGGGGGGGCGACAATGGTCTTCCAAGCGTGCCAGGACACATGTCACGCGAGCATGTGCCAACGTCAATACCCGTTCATATTCGGAAAAGGTCGGACCAATGATCAACCCGTGTCTGATGTTCAAGGCGGGAGGAATGGCATAAATCAGCTCGACCGTTCCATTCCCCAGCAACACGTTATCCGGGGAAATACCGTGGCGTTTGGCAATGGCTTCAAGAAGGGCCCGGCCCTCGGGGTCCGGGTAATGTTGAATCTTACGAATGGCGGTTTGCAAGACACGACGTGCAGCAAGAGGAACGCCGAGAGGGTTGATACTGGCGCTGAAATCACAAAACTCCAATGCGTCCCGAGATGACGCTCGGGCTGCGTGATACACGTTCCCGCCATGGCTTAAAGAGCGTTCCACAACGTCGTGAAGCCCACACCAAGCACGGTGGCCAGTCCGAATGAAATCCACATCAATTCAATCGCCATGGGAATATGTCGGGATTACGGCACATTCGTCGGATCACCGAATTGGGGGCGTTCGACTCGAATGCCGCCGTAGACACCCGGCCCGCCCAACAGAACTCCCAACGCACCGGCCATGGCCGCCTCGGGATGACCGCTGTTGGGACTGGCATGCTTGGCGCAATCTCGTCGATAGATGCTCCAAACGTTGGCAACGGCGGCATGGCGAAAGGAAGACGCCAGTACCAGCAACCCCGCGCTGAGTCGAGCCGGAATGGCATTCGCCAGATCATCGAGTTTGGCCGATGCCCATCCGATATCGCGGTACAATGCGTCCTGATACCCGATCATTGAATCCAAGGTATTGATGGCTTTATAAGCTAATGCCAATGGCGGACCACCAACGACAAGATAGAACAATGGCGCAATCACACCATCTGACGTATTTTCGGCCACGCTCTCGATGGTGGCTCCGGCGATCTCGGTTTCCGTCAACCGGTCGGTCTCTCGTCCGACCATGAGCGAAACGGCTTGACGAGCCTCCCCTAACGATCCGGGGTGAAGACGGTCATAGACCTCCCACGCGTGCTTCGCTAAATCCTTCGCCGCCAACGTCGTGTATCCCAACACAATCCACAGAAGGTTGCCAAGCCAGGGATGCACCAGAAAGGCCACGTGCAACGAACCCCATGCCGCCAAGAAGCTGAACCCCGGGACGAACATGACAAGGAGGAGTCCCGCAATGCGCCGGCTTTGACCGGAGGTGAACCGGTTTCTGATCATCGGCTCACACCAGTTGATGAATGCACCTATCAACCTGACCGGATGCGGCATCCACCGGGGATCTCCAAGTAACCCGTCAAGGACACACGCTGCCAAAAGATTGACGGCGATCATACGCTCAAAACCGTTCAATCAGCCGACATTGAGAGCAAGCCCCCCGCACATAGGGCCTTCAAGCATGACGGGCACAGACAATCCGCGAACCGTTCGGCAATGATCGCGTATTGGGCATCGGAAACCTGCACGCCGGCACACCAGCACCCATACAGCCCGCACGTGAACGCACAGCCGCATCGCCCGCACGTTTTCTTGAGATTACGTTTCACGAATCAGAATGCCACCAGCATCAGGATCATCGGGGCGGTAATCAGAAACAGGATCTCCGTCACTTCATTGATCGCGCCAAGCACGTCTCCCGTGATCCCGCCGAAAACACGAGAACACATGAAAACCATGCCGCGTGCCACGACGACGCCGAGCCCCAGGAGCAACCCGCCCGCCTGCCATCCGAGGGTTGCACAAAGAAACACTCCGGCCCAGACGGTGGCCCACAGCACGTCTCTCAGCCGGATTTCATTAAAAAAGTCTGAAGCAAGGCCACCACCCGGCCGACCATGCGAACTGCCGAACGTACTCACCACCATGGTCCATTTCCCGATCACCGGCATGCATAACAACAGAAGGATGCGATCAGGAGCAGGCAGGTGAAGGATGCCTTCAAAGCGTAACCCAAGCGCCAAGATCAAGCCGGTCGCACCCAAGGCGCCAATGCTCCCATCCTTCATGACGGCTAACCGCTCTGACAGACTTCCTCGCTTGCCTAACCCGTCAATGGTATCGGCTAATCCGTCCTGGTGCAGACCTCCGGTCAGGACAACCAGGACGCACAGGACCAGCAGCGCCGTCATATCCGGCGTCAAGACCATGTTGAATAAGACATCGCCCGCGCCAAGTATTCCTCCAATGATCAGACCGACCACAGGGTACCATTGCATGGAGGACGCCAGTTCACGCGGGATGGGCTGAACGTGCGAAGCTTTGCAAAGAGGGATGATCGTGAGAAAATGCCACGCCAACAGGGAGGATCTGATCATGGACGTCCAGGCTCCGGACTCATGATTGGGGCAGCGAACCGGAAACCCGTGCTTCCTCAAACGTGGCCATTTCACGATAGATTTTCAAGGCAGCGTGAATGAGCGTGACAGCCAAACAGGCGCCGGTCCCCTCCCCAAGCCGCATCCGCAAATCCAACAACGGATCAAACTCCAGGTGATCGAGTACAATCCGGTGTCCGGGCTCCCGTGACAGGTGTGACGCGATGAGATACTCCCGGCACCGGGGTTCCAGCGCCACGGCGAGCAGCGCACTCGCTCCCGTAATAAAGCCGTCCAGCACGACCGGCACGTGACAGATCGCAGCCCCGAGCATCAGACCGGCCATCCCGCCGATTTCGAATCCCCCAATTTTCGTCAAGACTTCAATGGCATCGGAAGGAGACGGGTGATGCAACGCAAGAGCCCGCTCAATAACGGCAATTTTACGCTTCAACGTTTGATCATCGACGCCGGTTCCCCGGCCCGTTACCGCTTCCACGCTTTGTCCGGTCAGCACCGAAACGATGGCGGCACTCGCCGTCGTATTGCCGATACCCATTTCCCCGACGGCAATGAGATTTTTCCCGTCCGCGCATGCGGCTTTTGCCAAATCCATCCCAACCTGAATCGACTGCAACGCCTGCTCAGGGGACATCGCCGGTTCACGAAGGAAATTATTGGTTCCAAAGGCAATCTTACGATCCAGAAGACCGGCATATGCCCCGAGATCTTCAGCCACTCCCATGTCCACCAAACACAGGGATGCTCCGGCATGGCGAGCCAGTACGTTCACAGCGGCCCCGCCGTGGACGAAATTCTTCACCATTTGCGCGGTCACGGATTGCGGATACGCGCTCACATCTTCAGCCGCCACGCCGTGGTCAGCCGCCAACACAAACACGACGGGGTCGAGTTGTAGAGCCGAAACATTTCCGGTAATCGCAAGGTACTGTGCGGCCACGTCCTCGAGTCGTCCCAAACTCCCCACCGGTTTGGTGAGCGAATCGAGCCGGGCTTGCGCCTGCAACCGAACGTCCTCGTTGGGAAGCCTCAAAGCCGGAAGGATCAGATCAATGTCATCTTCGCTCATGTTATGACAAGACCGCTATTTTAATTTCATGGGAAGACCGCTCACGGAAAAATAGACGGCATCGGCCGCCGCGGCAACGCGTTGATTCATGGCTCCCGCAAGGTCTCGAAATTGCCGTGTCACGGCGTCACCGGGCACAATGCCCAGGCCCACTTCATTACTCACCAACACCACCGTGCTGGGAACCATTCGAGCCGATTGCATCAACTCATCCGTACAGGTAGGGATTTGTGACGACTGAACCCCGCTACCCAGAAGATTCGATAACCACAAGGTCAGGCAATCGATCACCACCGTCTTATACGCCGCCCCATGGGCTTTAAGCCATCCGCTCACGTCAATGGGAATTTCCTGTGTTTCCCAGGATGGGTCACGATCCTGTCGATGCTTTCGAATGCGCGCGGCCATCTCCTCATCACCCGCCTCTCCCGTCGCGACAAAGGCCCTGGGCAAAGCCTGTCCCGCCAACGTGAAGGCCAGACGGCTTTTCCCGGAACGCGCACCTCCAAGAACGAAACACAGATGAGAAGAACCGTCACCGGCATTCATGGAAAACGACTCAGGACTCAGGACGGAGGACAAACGGGAGTCGAACGCGAAACGTTGACAACGCATCTCAGGTTTCCCGTTCCCATAAATACTCGGGTTCCCCTTGCGTTTTCGCAACCCAGCGCGCCAACACGAACAGGACGTCACTCAACCGGTTCAAGAACCGCACAAGCTCGGCGGGAACATCTTCTTCGCGAGACAAGCTCACACAGAGGCGCTCGGCACGCCGGCAAATGGTTCGGGCCTGGTGCAAAAACCCGGACACCGTTCCGCCTCCCGGCAGGATAAACTCTTTTAACGGCTCCAGGTCTTCCTGACAGGCATCAATCAGACGTTCCAACCGGACCACGTGATCGGCCGTCACCACCGGCATGTTCTTGAAGGTCTCTCCCGGAGCCGTGGCAAGGATCCCTCCCAGATCGAACAACTTGTTTTGAATCCACCGCAGGTGCTCTTCAAGAGTTGACTTGGTCTTCACGCCATCCGCTTGATCCGCATTCAACGCCCTGGCAATGCCGATAACCGAATTCAACTCATCGACCGTGCCATAGGCTTCCACGCGCAAGGAATCCTTCCACACTTCCTGCCCGCCGGCCAAGCGGGTTTTCCCGGCATCGCCCGACCTGGTATAGACTTTACTGATCCGCATGGAACACCGTTTTCATCTCTTGGACGTGCGGGTTGAAACGTCCATTGGTATCGTCCCTGTCGTGGAGAATAACATACTACTGCATACTTGACCCAAACGGCAGATCAAAATTCGCTCGAATTCCGCCGAAAACCGAGCGTCCCGGTGTGCCGAAAAACAATATTTCTTCATACTCTTTGTCAAAAACATTATCCACCCGGACGTAGGCTTGGAATTGATCGGAGAGATCATAGTTCACGGCCAAATTGACTACTTCAAACGAGTCGACACGCTGGGTATTTTCCCTGTCATTGAATTGTGACCCCACAAAACGAACATCAAGGATCATGGTGAGGGGAGCCACTGGTTGATAATACAGACTCAGACTCGCTTGATCGACCGGCCAACGACGCAATCTGGTACCGGTCATAAGATCACGGGTCAGGGTCATGGTGTATTGTCCTTTCAGTTCCAATCGTTTCATCCACGGTTGTTCTTGAACCAGGACAACGTTCACCATACCCTCCCACCCTTGCGATTTAGCCGAAGCCACGTTGATGGGACAATAATTGGCTCCAAAAGGGCCTGTCCCACACACCGCTGCACTCTGAATGGTTTGGATGAGATCGCGATACCGATTCCAGAAATAGCCGCCGCTGATGGTCACCCTATCGGCAAACAAAGTCTGATCCACACCCACGTCGAAACTTTGACTTTGTTCCGGCTTCACATCGGGATTGCCGAAGTCCGGCCAGAACAATTCATTGACCGTTGGAGCCCGGAATCCCGTGGCATAGCTGCTGCGTATTTTCGTGTTCGTTTCCTTGACCAGATATCCTCCGGTGACGCGATACGTCGTGGCATCGCCAAATGTGTTAAAACGGTCGTGCCGAACCCCGGCAGTAGCAAGAACCCGATCAAACAGACTGAATTGCATTTGGCCGAAACCGGCATGAGACGAGATAATCTTCGCCGGGAACGGACTGAACCCTCCCTCGTTCTCTCCCGTCTGCTCACGAAATTGATAGCCCGCGGTCAACGTGACGTATTGATTGAGGCGAAAGTCGTGTTGGCTTTCGATTCGATTCGCCACGACGCGTATTTCATTGGGATTCCCGGAACCAAAGGGCGTTCTCGTCATTCCGGTCACCAGATTGCGCTGTAACGTTCCCGGATCATCCAGAAGAGAATTTTGGGACCGGGAAAGCGTCAACGCGTGAGTCCACCAATCGGTCAGCGGTTGCCGATAGGTTCCGCTGAAGATGAATCGCTCGCTCTCATTTCTGTAGTTGATGACGTCCGAGGGACCGGAACTGCTGTCGACATTGATCGAGCCGTTCCACCATCGAAAATTGAAGTCGAGCCGGCCCTCGGAAGGCAGGGTCATGCCGATGCGGGAAGAAACCTGCCAATTCCGATAGGCATCGCGTTCGGTAGCCCCTCTTCGAGCGTTGATCTGCGAGATGCCCGTCGTATCCCACCGGGAGAGAGCTACGGAAAAGTCAACCGACCCCTTGCTACCGGAAACGTGCCCGCCTTCCCGCAACGTATTGAACGATCCGTATTCGAAGAAGGCACCGGCCTTCAAGGGCCCACGTCCCCGTTTCGTCGTGATGTTGATCACTCCACCCATGGCATCCGCCCCCCACAGTGTGCTCTGGGCGCCCCGCACGATTTCGATTTTTTCAATATTGTCGGTCGTCAAGTGGGCAAAATTAAAATCTCCCGACGTCGCGCTATTCACGATCGCTCCATCGATGAGAACCAGAGTTTGTCTGGAACTTCCTCCTCGAATCCGTACGTTTGCCGTGCCGCCCGGGCCGCCGTTTTGCAAAACCGCCAGGCCCGGTGAAAGACGAAGAGCCTCCACCAACGTCTTGACCTGGCGGCGTTTGAGATCTTTTTCGGTCAGGACCTCGACCGCACTCGTCACCTGACGAAGGAGAATCGGCGTTTTTGTGGCGCTCACGACTACGGTGTCCAGGGTCTGGACGTCCGGAGAAGCCGGGGGCGATTCACCGAAAGAGAATGCGGGAATCAAAAATACGTGGAGAAGAAGATACGTAAAAACGAACCGATGAAACATACGCTACCTCCCTTTGACTCGAAGGGTGGGTCCAGAGGTCAACGGCAGTTGGGTCTCCTGACTCGCGGATCATCACTACCCTGCACCTTCCCATGAACGTTCCGTTCACAGTGGTCTCTTGCAGATCATTCCCCGCTTACAGTGGCGGCACCGTGATGGATTTGCACCATCTTCCCCGTCGCTGTCGTTGTTTTGTCCTTAGGAACGCCTCCTGAATTGTTGAATGTGTAATACGTGCGGTGAACGTTTCAAGGCCGTCACCACATCGGCCACTTGGATATATTGCCGTTACGTTTTTTTCAAACCGGCAAGGTGACTCTTGGCTTGCCGGTTTGCGGGTGTTGATCAAGGAGAACAGGACAGCCATAGACCCGTTCCAGAGATTCCCCGGCAACGACTTCTTCCGGTGAACCCATGGTCACAATCTCCCCTTCCCGTAACAGCACCAATCGATCGCAGTATTGACTGGCTAAATTCAGATCATGGGATACAAGCACGACGGTCAACCCACGTTCTCGATTCAAACGGCGAATGATTCTCGCAATATCCAATTGGTGATGGAGGTCCAGAAAGGCCGTCGGTTCATCCAACAGCAGGATCTCCGGCTCCTGGGCCAAAGCCCGGGCAATCACGGCTCGTTGTCGCTCCCCGCCTGAGACGTTGGTAATCAGCCGGGTCCCCAGGTGGGATACGTCCAGATCTCTCATCGCCTGCATCGCGACGGCACGATCCTGTGCTCCTTCCCATCCCAGAGCCCACGCTCGATTGTGGTGGGGATATCGACCCATCAACACCATTTCATTGATCGTAAAGGGAAAGGCCTGCTGGGTTTCTTGAGGAACGAAGGCCACGTGACGGGAAATCTCGGCCTGGGAAAACGCAGCATGGGGTTGCCCAAACATTTCAACCTTCCCCTGTTGAGGAACCAGGACTCTCATGAGTATTTTCAGCAGGGTACTTTTCCCGGAGCCATTGGGACCCAGGATGCCCAGCACTTCCCCGGACGCAATCGTGAGCGAGAGGTTTTTCAAAACCGGAGACTGAGCGGCCGTTTCCTTTCGTCCGAACCCGAACGTCACATCGGTGAGCCTCAGAGGCGAAAGAGCCGGCGTTTCCGGACGTTCGCTCACGAGACGATTCTCCTGCGTTGCTGAATCAGCAAATATAAAAAGAGCGGTCCTCCGACCAGGGCCGTCACGACGCCCACGGGAATTTCCGCCGGGCTCAACAGCGTCCTGGCCAAGGTATCCGCCAGCATGAGGAAGATGCCCCCGACAATCCCCGACGCAATCAACAACAGCCGATGGTCGGCGCCGAACACCAGGCGAACCGCATGGGGCACGATGAGTCCGACAAATCCGATCAAGCCGCTAAAGGCCACGACCGATCCCGTCAATAGCGCGGCCGCGGCAAAGAGGACGCGCTTCACGCGTTCAACCTCGACCCCCAGCGAACGAGCCGCCTCTTCTCCAAGCGTGAGCAGGTTCAAGGCAGACGCTTGGGAAACCAGGACAGCCACCCCGAAGAGCAGATACACGGCCAGAACCAATACGGTTTGGAAATCCGGGCCCGTTAACGAGCCCATAAGCCACGCATACATCCCCGAGGCCTTATACGGGTCGGCCAAACTCGTCAGAAACAGGATGAGCGCCGAAAAAATCGCATTCAGGACCACTCCGCCCAACAAGAGCGTATGAATCGAAAAACTCCCATAGGACACGGCAATGCGATAGACAATGAGGAGAGCAAGCAACGCACCAAGAAAGGCGGAAAACGGCAAAACAGACAAACTCAGAATGGAAAAACCGACGCCAAACAGGACGGCCATGGCCGCGCCGAGTGCGGCCCCGCTCGAAATACCGATGACGTAGGGATCGGCCAAGGGGTTCCGAAGCAACGCCTGAAGCGACGCCCCCACGGCAGCCAGGCTTCCGCCGACCATAAAGGCAAGCAAGACCCTGGGGACTCTGACCTGCCAGAGAATAATGTGGTGAGGCACGTTTCGCGTCGCTCCTTCGGCAAACGGCCCCTGAGCCAAGAGCACCGCAACGTTCGCAAACGAAATGGTCTCGGTCCCGAATCCCAGACAAGCCACGAAGGCCACGAGGGCCAACGCCCCCAACCCGCCGGACACGCCGATCCATTTTATGGGTGAAAGTGTGGCAACCGCTTGCGCAGGCCGAAACCCTTCTGCAGAAGCGGCAGGTTCGGCCCGGGAGAGAAAAGCCGGCGCCGGCACGGCTGACGTAACGCCGGCATGGGGTTTTCCTGAATGAGAGGTGACGGAAGCCATGGCCGTGTGCTCATTCCTCCTGCCCCGCCGCGGAGGGAACCGCGTCAGGGTGGAGTATGGTAATGAGCACTTCCAGGGCTTCGATCACTCGCGGCCCCGGTCTATTGAGGATGTCACTGTCGATGTGCACGAATTGATTCCGTTTGACCGCTTCAAGAGACGTCCACCGCCGCCATTGATCCTGCTCGGCTTGCGGAATTCCCTCGAAACGACCCATCGGGAACAGCAAAAACTCGGGGTTTTGCCGGAGCACTTCCTCGATGCTCAGACGCGGATAAGCGGTCCCCGCGTGTTCGGCGGCATTTCTTGCCCCGGCCAGTTCGATCAATTGATGAATATAGCTTCCCGGACCGACCGTAATGAGGGGATCGGTATTGATCACGAATAACAGCGTAGGGCGTGGACGCCCGACCAATTGAGCGGTCAGCACGGTCATTTGCTTGCGAATGTTTTCCGTCACCTTGATGGATTCGGGGACTCGCCCCACCATGCGGCCCAACAGTTGAATGTGGCGCAAAATATCTTCAACGGTTTGGGGATCGAGAAGCAGCGTCGGGATCTTCAATTGTTCCAACCGATTGAGCAAGTCGACTCTCAAAAAAGATTTCGGCGCGACAATGAGTTCCGGCCTGAGCGCAACAATGGATTCCAAATTTGGTTGGGCATACCCGACTTTCGGTTTTTCCAATGCAGCAGGAGGATAGTTGCAAAATTCCGTCACGCCGACGATTTCCTGATCCAGGCCAAGAGCAAACAACATTTCCGTGATACTCGGAGCCAGCGACACGATGCGCTTCGGTGGTTGAGCAAGATAGAGCTTACGGCCAAGATCATCGACGAAGGTGCGAGGTGCCACGTTGGCCATGAACGGCATGCCGGTGAGAATTCCCTGTTGGCGACGTTTCATGGTCGTGGAGTGATCGGAAAAACCAAATAGCGGTTCACAGACGGGGACAACCAGAACGGTCATCGTCAGGATACAGACAACACGAAGGGACCATTTCCTCCCTTGCGTCTGCCGACAATCCCGGACAAGCCGAACGCCTGACAAAATAAAAAATCCCCAAGGCCTAAACGACCCTGAGGATTGTTCCCGCGTCTTCATCCTCACCCGCTCCCCAGCCCACGAGGGATCGAAAGTCGTGAATCCTGCTCGTCAGTCCGATTCAGAACGACGAAAACAGGATTCTCAGCCCGGGTAGGTCTTCTGGCTTCCGGATCCTAACCTACTTCCCGCACCTTCCCGTCAAAATCAATCGTTGACAGTGGCATCCGCGGGGTTCGTTTCCGGTTACAGCGGCGGGACCGCGAAGGAGTTGCACCTTCTTCCCTGCACCCGTGCGTACCATATCTGATGTTGCAAAGACTTATAGGGAACCCGGGATTCGTTTGTCAAGCGATAGGAAGACGTAACGCCTGAAAGACGAGCTTCTTATCGAGGTGGCGTTCAACGTGATCGGCCCAATCATCAAGGGCCGCCGTCAGTCGTCGGGTCACGTTCCTGGAGTCCGCAATATCATTCGGAGTCAACCCTTTTCTGATCCGAACACGATTGATCCAGGCGCGACGAAAGGATGGATCATCGAACACGCCGTGAATATAGGTGCCCCACACCAACCCATCCGGGGAAACGGCACCGTCTTCTCTGTCTCCTCTCTCGTCAAGAATTCGAAAACACGGGGCGCCCTGACGACGAGAGGTGATCCCCACGTGAATTTCATAGCCCCGAACCATTTCCGCGCCGGACACTCCGGGCATCAAGGGATTCGCCTGCACCTGTACGGTCTGTTTTTCACAATGCAGTTCGGTGTCGATCGGCAAAAGTCGAAGACCTTCCGTTTGCCCACCACCTTCCGCTTTATGAGGGTCGTCAATCCGTCCTCCCAGCATTTGAAATCCTCCGCATAGGCCAACGACCTCCCGCCCGGCCCGAACGTGTGAGGCCATCATCGGGACAAACCCTTTTTCTTTGACGTCGTGAAGATCCTGAATCGTCTGTTTACTACCCGGAAGGATAATGACGTCCGCGTCAACAACGTCCTGGGGAACTTTGGCATACCGCAACGTGATGTCGGATTCCGCGGCCAACGCGTTAAAATCCGTAAAGTTGCTCATACGAGGCAACAGGATGACCGCAACGTTGACCGTCTCCGATGAAAAGGGGGTCACGGTCGAACCCGATTCGATTGTCACGCTATCTTCTTGATCGAGCACAAGGTCGCGTAAAAACGGAAGTACGCCAAGAACGGAAATTCCCGTTCGCTTCTCGATAATGGCCACGCCGTCATCGAAGAGACGCCGATCCCCGCGAAACTTGTTGATCACCACGCCGAGCACCCGTTCCCGTTCGTGAGGCTTCAGCAAGTCCAGGGTGCCGATCACCTGGGCGAAGACCCCACCCCGGTCGATATCCGCCACGAGGATGACCCTGGCATCGGCCATCTGAACCACCGGCCAATTGACGATATCCCGATCACATAAATTCACCTCAGCCGCGCTGCCCGCACCCTCGATGATGATCAACTCGTATTGCGCAGCCAACCGTTCGTAACTCTCCCGTACATAGTGAAACAGCTCCGTTTTGGAGTCGAAATAGCTTCCGGCATCCTGACTTCGCCACACTTTCCCCTGCACGACCACCTGCGAGCGCTGGTCCGCTTCCGGTTTAAGGAGGATGGGATTCATGTCCACGTGCGGAGAAAGTCCACATCCCTGCGCTTGAAGGACTTGAGCGCGGCCCATCTCCCCGCCCTCCACGGTCACGAACGAATTGAGAGCCATGTTTTGAGATTTGAACGGAGCCACGCGAATGCCGGCACGATGGAAGATCCGTCCCAGTCCCGCCGTGACAAGACTCTTTCCGACGTCGGAGCCCGTTCCAAGAATGGCAAGAGCTTTAGCCATGGGCAACTAAGGAATAGGACACGCGTTCCGAACGTTCACGGTAACACATCGATCGTCAAGTGGGCGGGAAAGAGGCCGTCAACGTCCTGTCGCCGTCGCACGTCGCGGAGCAGAGTCTCAACTCGGGGCGTCACCATGCCCTGAAAACTGGTTCGGCCGTTGGTCACCACGGTCACGGGTTTGGAGAAATCGGTCAATGCGTCGTTCAAAAAGAGGGTGTATCGCCGGACCCGGTCGGTTCTGACCTCAAGATGATTCTCGCCTCTCACTTCAACCGCCAGTCTCGCATAGACCTTGTTTTTGATCAGGTCACCGTGCTGATCGATCAACTGCTCTGAAAACATGGCGATACGGTCGGTGGCATCGATGCGCACCCACCCGAAATCCGTCAAGTGACTCGCGTCACGAACCACGGCCACTCTCCGCGGATACGGATCACGGCGTTGATGATCAAACCACTCCACCAGGGCCGGCAACTCCTGTCGAGGGAAAAAATGGCCCCCGGCATGCGGATGCGACCATTCATGTTCTCGATACGTGAACGCGATACCGAGCCGGGCCAACTCGTTCGTCACGTTTCGGCTCAGCCAGACCGGCATGATCTGATCCCTGGCCCCATGGATCACGTACAACGACGTCTGTCGAAGATTTTCCAGAAAGGGATACAAGACATCATCAATGCCACCGGCCATCGGCGCCACCGCCGCAAACCGCGGCGCGTGATGCATCCCGATAATCCACGCGCCGATGCCGCCGTTCGACATGCCCGTCAAGTAAATGCGATCGGGATCGATGCGATAACGCGCGCGGACAGTCTTGATGGTCGCGAGGACCAACTCTTCGCTCAGCTTGGTCCACCACGTCCCCGCCATGGACGTCGGACAAGCGAGAATATGCGACTCGCCCAACCGCGTTGCCCATCGCTCCAGGTAAGAGTCTCCCGTAAAGCCCGCCCCGTGCAGACACACCACCAGGGGAAAGGCGACATCCGGATCATAAGCAGGAGGCACGAACAACCCATAAGACAAAGTCTTGCCGCGAACACGAACCGGCTGACTCGGAAGCATGCCCACCGGAGCCGACTCATAGATTCGTCGTTCTCGAAGGACCTTGCGCACCCGTTCAAGACTCGCTTGAGGATGAACCAGAATCGCCTGCAACAAGGACTCGGCCTGTTCACGATCTTCGTTCGTCAGATACTGCGGAATGAGCGTCGCCAGGGATTGGCTTGAGACCTGGGGCGGTACGGCCACCGCACCGGCCCGTGCGGCCTGCCCCGACGCACCGGCATCAACGGACAGCCCGCCAACGGTCAGGATTCCGACTAAAATCCAGGAGGGAACACGAAGAAAACCCATAAGTACATATAAGTGCTTGACCATCACACCGTCAATAGCGTCTAATTTTCTCATCTCGGCATCAGGTGACAGAGCAGCGGTTTTCACGTCCTCGGGCCTGAGCGTAAAGACCAATGATCTAAAATACCCGCCGCTGAAACCGCATGAGGACAACTCACTCGAAAGAAAGGCGAAAGGATGAGACAAGTCGTTGTTTATCCCGGTGAAGATGGATATTGGGTCGCTGAATGTCCCAGCTTGTCCGGTTGCATCAGCCAGGGAAAAACGAAGGAAGAAGCCATTACCAACGTCAAAGAGGCCATTGAAGGCTACGTCGCTTCTCTAGAAGAAGACGGGCTGCCGGTGCCAACAGAACGCTTTGAGGCAATGGTCGTTGCCGTATGAGTGGTCTCTCCCGATGATTTCGGGACGTGACTGCGTTAGAGCATTAGGCAAAATTGGATTCCGCCTGAAACGGCAACACAGCAGCCACATGATTCTGCGTCGCGACCATCCCTTCGCTCAAGTCGTTGTTCCCGACCACAAAGAACTGGACAGGGGCACGTTGCGAGCCATCATCAGACAAGTCGATCTCGGCATCGAAGAGTTTGTGAAGTTGGTCTGAAACAAGAATCGCCCGTAAACTTCACCCCATACAAGCACACCACCAAGGGCACGGCGACCGCAGGATCACGAACTCGGCAAGCCAAGATCCTTCGGTTGATCCTCACACTCCGCCGGCACATGTTCCCGCACGACCCGTAAAAAAGCTTCGCCATATTTCCTCAGTTTATGCTCACCAACACCTTGGATTCGCTCCATGTCTTCCCGTTTCAGGGGCTTGAGCCGCACCAACTCACGCAGGGTCGTGTCGTGAAACACGACATAAGGCGGCACCCCCTGCTCCCGGGCCAGGGCCGTACGCGCCTTCCGCAAAGCCTGCCACAGAGCTTCGTCGGTTGGCGCAAGCGGCGCATGGGTCACGGCAACCTTTCCTTTTTTCACCGCCACGGCACGCCGCAATCGACGCAGGGTCAACCCACGCTCACCGCGCAACACCGGGAACGATTCTTCCGTCAGGCGCAGGGCATCGAAACGCTCGGCGTCCACCCGGAGACAGCCCTGGGCAATGAGCTGGCGAAAAATGGAGCGCCACTCGGTGGCGGTGTGCTCCGCGCCGGTGCCGAACACTTCCAATCGGTCGTGGCGCCAGTCGCGGATACGTGCATGGTCCTTACCGATGAGCACGTCGACCAGGTAATTCACGCCGAAGCGTTCGCCGGTGCGGGAGACGCAGGTCATGGCCTTCCGCGCGGCCTCGGTGCCGTCCCAGGTCTGCGGCGGGTCCACGCAGTTGTCGCAATTGCCGCAGGCTTTTCCCGGCTCTTCGCCGAAGTAGGCGCGGATGGCACGACGGCGGCAGGTGGTGAGTTCGCACAGGCCCACCATGGCTTCCAGTTTCTGATGCTCTACCCGCTTATGCGCCGCGTCGGCTTCGGACTCGGACAGCCACTGGCGAAAGATGATGATTTCCCTCAAGCCGTAATTCATCCACGCGCTGGCCGGCAGGCCGTCGCGGCCGGCACGCCCCGTTTCCTGGTAATAAGCCTCAATGCTCTTCGGCAGGCTGAGGTGGGCGACAAAACGCACGTCCGGTTTGTCGATGCCCATACCAAACGCAACCGTGGCGACAATCACCACACCATCTTCGCGCAGGAAACGCTCCTGATGCCGGCGGCGCGTGTGATCCGAAAGACCCGCGTGGTAAGGCAGCGCGTCACGCCCACGGGCGCGCAGCCACTCGGCGGTCTCCTCCACTTTTTTGCGCGTCAGGCAATAGACGATGCCGGCGTCAGCAGGATGCTCGCTTTGCAGAAAACGCCACAGGCGCTCGCGCCCGTTATCGTCGTCGGAGATGGCGTAGCGGATGTTGGGACGGTCACAACTGTGGACGTAGGCATTGGCCTCTTCCAGTTGCAGTTGGGTGATGATTTCTCGACGGGTTGCATGGTCGGCGGTGGCCGTCAAGGCGATGCGCGGGACCGAGGGATACCGTTCGTGCAGCACCGACAACTGCAAATACTCTTCGCGGAAGTCGTGCCCCCAGCGCGACACGCAGTGAGCTTCGTCAATGGCGAACAAGGCGATGGTTTGCGCATCCAGCCATTCCAGGGTACGCTCCTGCAGCAGGCGCTCCGGCGCGACGTAGAGCAAATCCAGCTTCCCGCCGTTCACCGCCGCTTCCACCGCCCGTACCTCCTCAAAGTCCAGGGTGGAGTTCAGGCAGGCCGCCCGTACCCCGCACTGGCGGAGCGCGTCCACCTGATCCTTCATCAACGCGATCAGGGGCGACACCACGACGCCTACCCCGTCACGCATCATGGCCGGCACCTGGTAACACAACGATTTGCCCCCGCCCGTCGGCATCAGGACCATGGCGTCCCTGCCGGCCAGCAGATCATCAATCACTTCCTCCTGGCGCAAACGAAAAGAAGAATGCCCGAAGACGGTCCGGAGAAGACGAAGAGGCTCGTCAGTAGATCGGAGCAGTTCCATTTACGGTGGGCGACCTATTGAAAGTCTGCGCTGACGTCCCTACGCCATCTTCATCAATTCGGCGATGGCGCCGCTGACCCCTTCGAAAATCTGGTGCGGCTTGGCCGTTCCGTACATATAGGCCGGCGTGGTGATGACTTTATTGGCGGAATCCACCACGAACTTCTCGACCGCGCAATTGGTATGCTTGGCCCCGGTCTTTTCGACTTCCGAAGCCGTTCCCTGATCCTCGCCGATCGTGACGTTCACGCCTTTCTCGCCGAATGCCAAGGCCATGATAGCCGGGGCAATACAAATCGCGGCAATGGGTTTCCGGCCCTCGTGAAATTCTTTCACGATACGCAGGACTTGCGGATCGATCTGTCCCCCGCTCCCCTTTTGTGCAAAATCACACAGATGCAGCGCCGCCCCAAACCCGCCGGGAAACGCCAAGGCATCGAAGTCCTGCGCCTTGAGTCCCTCGAGGGGGTGAATGTCTCCTCGTGCAATCCTGGCCGCTTCCTGCAACACGTTTCTCGTTTGGCCGGTGGCCTGTTGAGTCAGGTGATTCGTCTCGGCCGCGTCCTTATCCGGCGCGAAACACGTATACTCCGCACCGTGTTGCCCGATAGCCACCAACGTACTGATCGCTTCGGTGATCTCCGCTCCATCCAAGAACCCACAGCCCGATAAAACGACAGCGACTTTTTTCATGACACCCTCCCTTGAGTGCTGAACGGTCGATTGTATGCCTTAATATAACAGGCTGATTCTCTCTTACACATCTCCCGTGATGAGCACGTCCTCGCCCAGAGATTGAATATGAAGATTGGACACCGGGACGACTTCGGTCAAACGTCGAGGCGAGCGGCCGCCCAACAGGCCTTTGGTCTGTTGTCCGCCCAACAAGGCCGGCGCCACGTACAGACAGACCCGGTTCACCAAGCCTGCACGTAAAAAAGCGGCGTTCAGCTCACTCCCTCCTTCCACCAGCATACTGGTGATCCCTTTTTTCCCAAGGGCGTGAAGACACTTGCCAAGAGAGACGCGGGTTCCTTTTCGAGGCAGCACCAGGACTTGCACACCCATCTTTCGTAATCGTTCGACTTTTCGAGGGCCGGCCATGTTCGTCGTGGCAATGACCGTCGGGGCTTCTTCGATCCCCTGAAGCACGCGTGCGCCGAAGGGAATCCGCAGACGGCTGTCAAAGATCAGCCGAACCGGTTGACGGATGCCGGTCGAGGACCTTTTACCCACGGCGACCCTGACCGTCAATTGCGGATCGTCTTTGAGAACCGTCTCCGCGCCCACGGCAATCACGTCGAACCGGCTTCTCAGTTGATGGACGTGTGCTCGTGCCTTGGTTCCCGTGATCCATTGCGATTCACCGGTCGCCGTGGCAATCTTGCCGTCCAGCGTCATCGCCGCCTTGAGTACGACAAAGGGCCGGCCGGTTTGAATCCAATGCAGATAGCCCTCATTGAGCGTGGCCGCTTCGTTGCCGAGACAACCAACGTCCACGGAAATCCCCGCCCGCCGGAGTTGCCGGATGCCGCGACCCGCCACGTGGGGATTGGGATCGCGCATCGAGACGACGACGCGACGAATCCCCGCTTGCAAAATCTCCGGCACGCAGGGCGGGGTACGTTTCTCCGTATGGCAACAGGGTTCGAGCGTGGTATAGAGGGTCGCGTCACGCGCCCGGGCCCGGGCTTGTCGTAATGCGACGATTTCCGCGTGGGGGCCACCGGCCCGTTTGTGATAACCTGATCCCACGACCGTCCCGTTCGCCACGACCAGGGCGCCGACCATGGGGTTCGGGCGAACCGTCCCCCGGCCTCGAGCCGCAAGCCTGAGGGCCTGTCTCATGAAAAGGACGTCTTGCTCGACGTCGTTCACCGGCGGGATCGGGTTTTGCGTGACTGCCCTCGGGCTTTCGACTTGGACGAAGACGTCGCGGCAGTCACCCGACGTGCGCGGGGCTTGGCCGAAGCCTTCGCCGTTTTGTTCTTCGACTCCGGGCGTTCATCTTCGTCATCCAACGCGGCCTGGGCCGCGGCCAACCGGGCGATGGCAACCCGATAGGGAGAACAGCTCACGTAGTCGAGACCAAGGTGATGGCAAAATTCAACGGAACTGGGTTCCCCGCCGTGTTCCCCGCAAATCCCGAGTTTGATATCAGGACGAGTCGCTCGCCCTTCGCGCATGGCCAACCGCATGACCGCGCCCACCCCCTCCCGGTCGAGCACGACAAAAGGATCGAACGCCAACAGATCGTTGTCGCGATAAAAGCTCGTAAATTTAGCGGCATCGTCCCTGGAAAATCCATACGTGGTTTGGGTCAGGTCATTCGTGCCGAAAGAGAAGAACTCGGCATCTTCGGCGATCTGTCCGGCCGTGACCGCGGCCCGCGGCAACTCAATCATGGTTCCGACCAAATAGGTCAAGGTCTTCCCGCAGCGTTTCATGGTTTCGTCGGCAACCTCTTTGATCAGGGCTTTTTGCGCCTTCATTTCCGATGACATGCCCACCAGGGGGATCATGATTTCCGGCACGATCTTTTTCCCTTCCTTGGCCACCTCGCAGGCCGCTTCCATGATCGCTCGTACCTGCATGCGCGTGATTTCAGGCATGGTAATGCCCAGGCGGCAGCCCCGAAGTCCGAGCATGGGATTGAATTCATGTAACTCTTCAACCCGCGACAACATTTTTCGTTTTTCCTCGATTTCCGGTGAATTCACGTTCGCGGCCTCGGCTCGCGCGATCTCGACCATAAGTTGTTCGCGTTTCGGCAAAAACTCGTGCAAGGGCGGATCCAACAGCCGGATGGTGACCGGGTACCCTTTCATTTCCCGATAGAGCCCGATGAAATCCTGTTTCTGGAGGGGAAGCAGTTGCTCAAGATACTGCTCGCGCTCTTTTCGGTTCGAGGCCAGGATCATCGCTTGCATGATCGGCGCACGATCTTCCGAAAAGAACATATGTTCCGTTCGACAAAGGCCGATCCCTTCCGCACCGAACCCGCGCGCAATTCTGGCCTGATCCGGGTCATCGGCATTCGCCCGAACGTTGAGATGCCGGATCTCATCCGCCCATTTCAGGATGGTGAAGAAATAGCGGATCTTGTCCGATTGCGAGGCCGAACGTTTGCCTTGGAGCACCTGGATCACTTCCGAATCCACCACGGACAACATCCCGCCGTAGACAAAACCCGAAAAGCCGTTGATGGAAATATAATCCCCTTCTTTAAAGACCGAGGGGCCGATGCGAACCTTGGCTTCCTCCTCGAAGACTTCCACGTCTTCACACCCGGCGACGCACACCTTGCCCATTTGCCGGGCGACCACCGCGGCATGGGAGGTCATCCCTCCCGTGGCGGTCAGGAAGCCTTCCGCGGCGTGCATGCCGTGAATATCGTCCGGGCTGGTTTCTTTCCGGACCAACACGGCTTTTTCTCCACGAGCCTTCAGGGCCACGGCATGATCCGGAGTGAGGGCAATTTTTCCACAGGCGGCGCCCGGCCCGGCCGGCAGCCCTTTGCCGATCGGTTGAAACTTCTTTTCTTCGGCCTGTTCAAAAATAGGATACAGGTACTGCGCCAACTGTTCCGGTTCGACCCGGCGCACGGCTTCTTTTTTATCGATCAGCCGTTCTTTGACCATATCCACGGCGACCCGCACCGCGGCGATCCCAGTTCGCTTGCCGGCCCGCGTTTGCAGCATATAGAGCTTACTTTCCTGAATCGTAAACTCCATGTCCTGCATGTCACGATAATGTTTCTCCAGAATCTTTTGGGTGGTCATAAGAGACCGATAGGCAACGGACAGCGCGTCTTTCAGGGCGGATACGGGAAGAGGCGTGCGTAAACCCGCCACCACGTCTTCGCCTTGGGCATTCAAGAGACATTCCCCGAAAATCGCCCGCTCGCCCGTGGAAGGGTTTCGGGAAAACATGACGCCGGTCCCACTGGTCTCGCCCATGTTGCCGAAGACCATGGCCACGACGTTGACCGCGGTGCCCCACTTATCCGGGATGCCGTAGATCTTCCGATAGGTCACCGCCCGGTCGCCGAACCAGGATGCAAACACTGCCCGGACCGCCATGTCGAGTTGTTCGAGCGGGTCCTCGGGAAACGCCCGGCCGGTTTCCTGATGCACGATGCGTTTATACGTGGCGACCAACTCGCCGAGGGCTCGCGCGGACAGGTCGGTATCGTTCGCAGCCCCGATCTCCTGTTTCTTGCTTTCCAAGACCTCTTCAAATTTTTCACGGGGCACGTCCATCACCACGGAACTGAACATCGTGATAAACCGGCGGTACGAATCCATGGCAAAGCGGGCATTGTCGGTCTTGTCGGCCAACCCCTTGACGGTCTCCGAGTTCAAGCCGAGGTTCAACACCGTATCCATCATCCCGGGCATGGACGCGCGCGCGTCGGACCGTACGGACACCAACAACGGGTTTCGAGGGTCCCCGAACCCCGCGTTCATCAACCGCTCCACCCGCTTCAGCCCTTTCAGGGTCTGATCCCACATGCCGGCCGGGTAGCGTTTTCGGGCACTGAAATATTCGAGGCAGGCGTCTGTCGTGATGGTGAATCCCGCAGGGACGCAAATCTTCAGATTGGTCATTTCCGCGAGGCCGGCACCCTTCCCCCCGAGCAGCGCCTTCATGGTACCGGTGCCTTCGGCTTTGCCGTCCCCAAAAGAATAGACGTACTTCTTGTTACGCATGCATGAGTTCTCCCCCTTGACCGGCACAAGACAACTCCTTCGTTCCTGCCGGTGAACCTCCGAAATGAAAATTTAGCACAACGATCGGATTCCCCTCAAAAATTTATTCAACGCTCATTTTGTCGAAGACGCGTCTCGTACCAGGTCAACAGCACGCGTTTGGTCCGCATGCCCAGATAGATGACCGCAACGGTAAACAACAACAGCCCCAACACCCAATGGTCGGCACTTCTGAGGTTTTCATAATACAGATTCCCTTCGGTACTCATGGCCAACGGCTCTCCCGCCCGTAATGTATGGA
The DNA here is from genome assembly GCA_020027535.1 of Nitrospirales bacterium. Classification (GTDB taxonomy): domain Bacteria; phylum Nitrospirota; class Nitrospiria; order Nitrospirales; family UBA8639; genus Bin75. The sequence goes on along the minus strand of JAHRAK010000125.1, from coordinate 4,611 downwards.
CGCGCCCGGTGGGGTCGGTCGTATCCAACCATTCCGAACACACCCGGACCGGCCCCTCGACCCCCGACACCTCGGTCCAGGCCACCCCCACGCAATGCCCCGATTCCGGATCGTAGAGTTCCGAATTGGTCAGAACGAAATCCAAATCCAGACCGGAGATCCACAACGCCGCCAACAGCACCACGTTACAGACGACGATCAAACTGAACGTAATCCCACGGCGAAACCATCGGAATCCGGACTCGGAAAAAGTCATGGCGACAAACCTGATACGTTAAGGTGCTTTTTCGCGTATATTTGCATCATTTTAGATACTATTTTGCACCTTTTTGGGTACTTTTTAGCTCCTTTTAGATGCTTTTCTGCTCTATTTGGCCTGTTATTCCTCCAGCGTGTCATCCTTGTATGTGTTCAGTCATTCGTTGACAATTTTTACGGGTTCCTTTTGTGCCCCAGTTCCTCTCCTTTGTAAAACAACCCCCTCAATCCCCCTTATCAGGGGGACTGCCTGGAGTTCTTGTAGGTCGGATTAGCGTAGCGTAATCCGACATAGCGCATCGACCGTTGAGCGGGTCGAATGTCGGGTTACGCCTTCGGCTAACCCGACCTACTGTAGGGTACTGCCTCCTTCTGTCATGCCCGACATTTTTAATCGGGCATCCAGTGTCTTTTCTTTTTCCTCCGCCACGAAGACAAAGGCCTAGATCCCCGATCGAGCCGGGGATGACAGCAAAGTCAAAGGCTTTTACCACCCTCACCTTCATCCTTTCCCATCAAGGGAGAGGGCTGGGGTGAGGGGGAATGTCAACAAACCACATACTACCCCCTACTGGCCTTGCACCTGGATTTGAGACAAATCCCCGAATACCGAGAACAGGTCATCGACCTGGCACAATAACGACAACCGGTTCGCCCGCACCTCGGATTCCGGGGCGTTCACCAGCACACCATCGAAAAACTGGTCGATGGGGCTTTTCAACCCGATGAGTTGCTGCAGGGCCCCGTGATAATCATGAGCTTCAAGCGATTGCCCAACCGCACGTTTGGCCGTTTGCACGGCCTGATGTAACGCCTGCTCCGTCGGGTGGGTCAACAGCGCGACTTCAACGGTCCTGGCCGTCCAGGCTTCTTTTTTCACGATCCTGTGCGCCCGCTTGAATCCGACAATCAACGACTCGAAGTCCTGTTGACTCGTAATGGCCTGCAACGCATCCATGCGCAAAAACAAATCACGGAGATCGCATTCGGCATCATCGTCACGGGCCAGCACACTGTCCATCACGTCTTCACGATAGCCCGGCACGGTCCGGCCATAATAACGCAGCCGCTCCTCCAAGAATTGATGTAAGCTTGTCCTGAGCGAAGTCGAAGGAGGCGAACCGGAGCCTGCCCTGAGCGAAGCGAATGGGTGTCCGCCCGCTTTGACGCCTTGCTTATCAAGCAGGTGTTGTGCCTGCTGCAGAATGGTTCCCAGGTTGATGGTCAACCCGGCTTCGACCACGATTCGAATCACGCCAAACGCGCTTCGACGAAGGCTATAAGGATCTTCCGAGCCGGACGGGACAATCCCGGCATAGAAAAACGCCGCCAGGGCATCCAACCGGTCGGCCAGCGCCAGCAGACGGCCTACCGTGGTCTGGGGGACGGCATCATCCGGTATTCGGGGTTGATAGTATTCCCCTATGGCTTTGCAAACCTCGATGGATTCTCCATCATGCGCCGCATATTTTTCCCCCATCACGCCCTGGAGCGTCGGAAATTCCCCGACCATCCCCGTCACCAGATCGGCCTTGCTCAAGAGCGCCGCCCGCTGGCACGACTCCTTCACCTCCGGGACACCGGCAGCATCAGCCAGGGCTCCCGCCAGTGAAATCATCCGTTCGGTTTTCTGATACAGGGAACCCAGTTGCTTATGAAACACGACACCATGCAGTTGAGGCACGCGATCGGCCAGTTTCGTCTTGCGATCCTCGTCAAAAAAATACCGGGCGTCCGCCAGACGAGCGGCCAGGACCCGCTCGTTGCCGACGGTAATCAGGTCCATATTTCTCACGTTCATGTTGGTCGGCGCGAAAAACCGGGGCAGGAGTTCCCCTTTCCGGTTGACGACTGAGAAAAATCCCTGATGCTCTTTCATGGAAGTAATCAGCACTTCCGGAGGCAAGGCCAGATAGGTTTGGTCAAACGTCCCGCTAAGAACGTTGGGACATTCCAATGAAAACACCGCTTGGTCGAGGAGTTCTTCATGATTCGCCTGGTACACCCGTCCGTTGACCAAACGGGCAAGCTGTTTGAGTTGTCCGGCAAGCACCTCGCGCCTTCTGGCCGGATCAACCGTCACGCCCCCGCGGGCCAATGCCGCTTCATACAGTTCCGGCCGTCGGATCCTGATACCCTGGCTCGTCACGCCGGGTTTCTCACGCGACAAGAATCGATGGCCCCAAGAATGGCCGCCTGACCGGACTCCGGCGAAGTCGAAGCACAAGGCCTGACTGCCTGCGACTGCGACCAACCACCGGATAGGCCGTGGATACCGGACCCCCGACGCATTCCATCTCATGGTTTTCGAAAAGGTGAGTTGTCGAAGAAGACCGGGAAGATGCTCGGTGAAGACCTTGGCCGCGGGCACCCCCTTTTCCCGTTTAACCGCACAGAGGTAGACCCCTTTGGGCGTTTCCCGAGTCTCCAATGTGCCGACGTCCACTCCTTGAGATTTCGCGAAACCTTCCGCGGCTTTGGTCGGATGTCCTTCGGCGTCGAACGCCACGGCTTTGGACGGACCCAGCGTTTCCTGCAGGACCGGTGTTTGCTTCGCAGCCAATCCTTGGACGAGGACCGCGAGACGACGCGGGGTCCCGAACGTCCGGAGAGAGTCATGGGAGAGACGATGATTCGCCAAAAAGCCTTCCAGCAATTGAGCGAGTTGCGTCATGGCCGGTTGAATCATCTGCCACGGCAACTCCTCGGACCCGATTTCCAACAGGAAGGACGTGGTGGGAAGACGGTTTCGTTTAGGGTCTTTCGTGGACACTTGGTTTGAAGTGGACCGTCGGGATGGCATAAGGCAGGCTATGAAAAATTATGATGGAAGACGCTTCGGCTTTCCTTTGGAAGACGCGGCAGGCGTCGCCTCCGACCCGGCCAGTAACGGGAACCCCAGGCTTTTTCTTCTTTCGACGTAGGCATCCGCACAGCCCCGTGCGAGCCCGCGCACGCGCCCGATAAATCCCGTTCGTTCAGCCACGCTCAGCGCGCCCCGCGCATCCAGGACGTTGAACAAGTGAGAAGTTTTCATACAATAATCGTAGGCCGGGAGAACGAGCCCTTGTTGTAACAACGTGCGACATTCTTTCTCACAGGACGCAAACATCGTCCGGATCATGTCAATATCCGCGACCTCGAAATGATACCGGGAAAACTGGACTTCCGAATCGTGGAAGAGATCGCCGTAGCTGACGTCTTCGGACCACCGGAGATCGTACACGCTGTCTACTCCCTGCAAATACATGGCAATCCGCTCCGTCCCATAGGTGAGTTGCACGGTCACCGGATCGAGCGTATGCCCGCCGGCTTCCTGGAAATAGGTAAATTGAGTAATCTCCATGCCGTCGAGCCGGACTTCCCACCCCAGCCCCCACGCGCCCAACGTCGGAGATTCCCAATCATCCTGGATGAACTGGATATCATGTTTTCGAGGATCGATCCCCAGCGTCGAGAGACTCTCCAGGTACAACGACTGGATCGTATCCACGCAAGGCTTGATGACCACCTGGTACTGATAATAATGCTGCAACCGGTTGGGGTTTTCTCCGTACCGGCCGTCGGTGGGACGACGGCAGGGTTCGACGTAGGCCGCGCGCCAGGGCTCCGGCCCCAAGGCACGCAGAAAGGTGGCCGGATTGAAGGTGCCGGCACCTTTTTCCAAATCATACGGCTGGCAAATGAGACAGTGTTGCTTTGCCCAGAACTGATGAAGCGAGAGGATAAGATTTTGAACGGTCACGGCAATAGTTGCCGCCAGGACCAGATAGCCGTTCGACCTGACCGGCAAATAGAATGGTATAAATGTTGGAAAGTAGCAACAAACCCCGTGAGTGTCAAGCACAGGGCTCTGGTCGCGACTCCCCGATAGATTCCAAGCTAGACTGGGATGGTGGCCTACCTTCCTGCCCACACCACAGTGTCATTGGTATGAAAATAACCAATGACCTCCCGAATCCGTCATTCCGGGCTTGACCCGGAATCCAGTCCAAGGCCCCGATGAGAAGAGGAAAACCCTGGATCCCCGATGAAAGATGTCGGGGATGACAGATTCATCTCATTTTCATCTCTTGGTGTGCAGGCAGTACGCCTGCATGGAGGATTCCTGTCAAGATTCAGTCATTCGTTGACAGAATGGAGGAACAACCACAAGCAAGGAACTCGGAAAGAAGGGCCAGCCTGTTTCTGCTGCCGACCTGAGCCTCTTCTTCTCGTGGCGTCGTCGCTGGCGAAGCGGTCGTGCGGCGGGTGGTTGGCGTCAGAGCTGAACCCCCCTGCCCCCCTTATCAGGGGGGTAGAGGCTCTCTTATAACGTCCCCCTGATAAGGGGGATTGAGGGGGTTGTCTTAC